>JBBQEG010000001.1:0-134419 GCA_038320495.1 Opitutales bacterium
TGTCGTTGTCACCCGTTTTCCAATACCGCCCGGAAGTGGCGGGCACGGTCATCATACGGCGTCCGGGATTCTCGCGGTGGAAGCCTTCAAGCTCGCGGGAGATCCCAAAGCATTTCCGGAACAGCTCACCCAAGGCCTGTCAGTGTGGCAGCCCAAGCGGGTGGTTTGGAACGGATTTTCCGGTGGTCGCGGCGGTAGTTCGACCCTGACCGAACCTACCTTGCAACTGGAGATCGGGGGGTATGATCCGGTGACCGGCGAGACGTTCAGCGCGATTGCGAATCGCAGCCGGGCTCGGCACATTACCCAGGGTTTCGGCGCGCTCGCCAGCCGGGCCGCGCAGGCTTCGGTTCAGGCCAGTTTCGTTCATCTCGGCGGTGACCAGGCGCGCGAAGACTTGATGGATGGCGTGGACGTGACGTGGTCACGTTACCCCGGAGGCGTTGAGATTGGTCGGCTGGCGCAGGCCGCGGTCGAGCAGTTCAAGGCTGATGATCCCGCGGCGAGTATTCCGGCGGTGCTGGTTTTGCGCGGAAAACTCGCGGCGCTCCCGAACGATCCTGTGGTGACGGATAAACGCACGCAGCTCGATCGCATCCTGCAATCCTGCCTTGGGCTTTCGGTGGCGACACGGGCGCCGCAGGCGGAAGTGGTGCCGGGCGAGACCCTGCGTTTGACGCAGGCAGTAGGCGTTACCTCATCCGTGCCGGTGAAATGGTTGGAGACGCGGGTACTTTATCCGCGGCAGACCGTCGCCGTCGGACGCGCATTGCAGGCGGGGCAGGAGATGACGGGCGAAGTCGCCCTGAAAGTCCCGGCCGACGCACCGCTCACGCATCCGTATTGGTTGCGGGCCGAAGGTAGTAGCGGGATTTCCCGGGTCGATGATCCGCTTTTGATTGGGGAAGCGGAGAACGCGCCGACGTTTCCGGTGGAGTATCATTTTGAGGTGAACGGCCAGCGGCTGGTGATTGCAGATGAGCCGGTGCACGTGATTCCGGGGCCGAAGGGAGAACGGCGTCGGCGGGTGGATGTGATTCCGCCGGTATCGCTTTGTTTTGCCGCCGACGTGTCAGTCTTTGCTCCAGGCAAGGCCAAAGGCGTGACGGTCGAAGTCACCGCGGCGCGAGCCGGAGCGGCCGGAGCCGTGCAACTCGAGTTGCCGGCTGGCTGGAGCGTGACGCCGAAGAGCCAGGCGTTTCGCTTGGGAGTCGTGAATGAAACGGCGAGCTTTATGTTTACGGTCACCGCCCCGGCCAAGGCGGCTTCGGGTCGGGTGACGGCGAGTGCGGATATTGGCGGCGTGCGGTTTGCGCAGCAACGCATCGCAATCGATTATCCGCACCTTCCGTTGATGCTGTTGCAGCCACCCGCGCGGGCGCGACTGCTGAGTGTGGACGTGGCCGTCCGCGGCAAAAACGTCGGATATATTGCGGGCGCGGGTGACGACTCGGTTCGAGCCTTGGAGCAACTTGGCTACTCGGTCACGACGCTTTCCGGCGCGGATCTGAACGCGGAAAGGCTGCGTGGCCTTGATGCGGTGGTGATCGGGGTGCGAGCCTTCAATGAGCGCGCTGATCTGGCGGCGGGTTTGCCCGCGCTGTTCGCCTTTGTGGAGCAGGGAGGTACGGTGGTTGCCCAATATAATCGCCCGGCCGGGTCACTGCCTCCGTTGGGGCCCTATGCACTCTCGATTGCCGGGCCGGCGCCCCAGCTGCGCGTGACGGACGAGAAATCGCCGGTGACCTTTCTGGCTGCTGATCATCCTGTGTTGACCAGCCCGAATCGACTCAGCCAAACGGACTTTGAAGGCTGGGTGCAGGAGCGGGGTGCGTATTTTCCCAGCAGCTGGGATGAAGCGCGATACACGCCGGTGCTCGCGTTCAACGATCCGGGAGAGGAGCCACTAACCAGCGGGTTGCTCGTGGCCCGACACGGCCGCGGTTATTATGTGTATACCGGGATCGCATTTTTCCGGCAGTTGCCGGCCGGGGTTCCGGGAGCGTATCGCCTGTTTGCCAATCTGGTCTCGCTCGGTAAATGATCCTCTCTTCCTGCCTCAGCCACACCCGCGCCTGCCTCAGGTGTTAATTTTTAGCGCGTCGCTCTCATGCCGATTTCTCCCACCCCTATCGCGAAACCGCCCTCAGATAATGAGCCGCCTGGCGTGCCCGGTTTCCGGACTTGGAAGGGAGTGTACGCGTTTGTTTTCGGCGCGTTCATTCTCATGGTCATTTTCCTGGCGATCATCACCCACGTTTACGCATGAACCTCCTCGATTGGGTGGTGCTGCTCAGCACGATGGTGGGAATTGCGGCCTACGGCACCTGGCGCACGCGGCATACCGACAACCTCAATACCTATCTCAAGGGCAACAAGTCCACAGGCTGGTTGACGATTGGGATTTCGGTTGCGGCGACGCAGGCGAGCGCGATCACGTTCCTTTCGATCCCAGGGCAGGGGTTCGAGAGCGGCATCGGGTTTGTCCAAAATTACTTCGGATTGCCGCTGGCGTTGATCATCGTTTGCGCGGTATTCCTGCCGATTTATCGCACGCTTGGGGTGTATACGGCGTATCAATTTCTCGGGCAGCGTTTCGACAAGAAGACGCGGCTGCTGGGGGCGGCGCTGTTTCTCCTGCAACGCGGGGTGCAAAGCGGGGTGACGATTTATGCGCCGGCGATCATTCTTTCGACGGTGCTTGGGTGGCGGCTTGACCTGACGATTATCTTTATTGGGGTGCTTGTCGTCGTCTATACGGTTACCGGCGGCAGCGCGGCGGTCAACCTGACCCAGAAGTGGCAAATGGGCGTGATCTTCGGCGGTATGGTGACGGCGTTTGTGGTGTTGTTGACGAAGTTGCCGAGTGACGCCGCGCATATTGCGGGCGCATTAGGGAAGCTCGAGGCAGTCGACTTCTCGATGAATCCTGATCGTCGCTATACATTCTGGAGCGGATTGTTTGGGGGCTTGTTTCTGTCGCTCTCGTATTTCGGAACGGATCAATCGCAGGTGCAGCGTTATATTGGAGGTGCGTCGCTGCGGGAAGGCCGGCTCGGTTTGATGTTCAATGCGCTGCTCAAAATTCCGATGCAGTTTTTCATTCTGGTGCTTGGCGCTTTGTTGTTCGTGTTTTATCAATTCCAGCCCAACACCCCGGTGTTCTTCAATCGGGTCGAATGGGAGCGTCATTCCACGGGAGAGAATGCGAGCCAGTTCCTGGCGTTGGAGCAAAAGCACGCGGCGCTGCATCAGGTGAAACAGGAGAAGATCGCGGCCTGGGTGGCTGAGCGGGAATCCGAAGGGAGCGCGGACGAAGTGCGCGCCCGGGCGGAGATGCTGGACTCGCAGCGAGCAGTCGAGGCCGTGCGGAAAGAGGCGAAGGATGCCCTGCGCGCGGCGGATCCGAGGGCCAAGATCAAGGACTCGGATTATGTGTTCATCACGTTTATTCTGACGCAGCTGCCGAACGGCGTTATCGGGCTCCTGATTGCAGTGATGTTTGCGGCGGCGCTGGGGTCCAAGGCGGGCGAGCTCAACGCCCTCGGCACGACCAGCACGATCGATCTATGGCGTCATTTTCGACCGCTGGCGGCGCATGATGAAAGCCGGAACGTCCGCAACGCGAAATGGTTCACTGCGCTTTGGGGTGCGTTCGCGATCGCGTTCGCCTTGTTCGCGGGTTTCGCGGAGAATCTGATTGAGGCGATCAATATCATCGCCTCGATTTTTTACGGTGTATTGCTGGGTCTCTTTGTGGTGGCTTTTTTCTTCAAGTACGTGCGGGGGACGGCGGTGTTTTGGGGCGCGATTTGTGCGCAGCTGCTCATCTTCGCGCTGCGTTTCCTGAAGGATTTGGTGCCGGCCCTGGATTTCTCCTATCTCTGGTACAACGTCATCGGCTGCGTCGCCTGCGTTGTATTCAGTGTCTTGTTACAGCTGGTGATTGGTTCGGGCGGACCGCACTCGACGCGGACTCAGACCGTATGAAGACGCGGTTCCGCGCTAGAGGCGCCAAGTGTCTTCCGCGGGTCTCAGCCACGGCGTGGGGCCGTGGCCTCGAGTGGACGGAGCGCAGCTTTTTTTCCTGATGAGTTCCGCACCGATCATTGGCTTTGGGCAGCAACCTTGTGGATTTTTTCCGCGGCGATTTCTTTTCGCGAAATTTCAGACCGCGCGTCGTCTGCAGGCGGAGCTTGGTGGGGAGATCGTCCTTTTCTATCACGACAGCGACCACGATCCGCGCGAGACGCAGACGATCCTTCGACATCGGAAGACGGATGAACCGATGATGTTGAACTTCACTTTTGAAAACAAAGTGCAGCGGAAATGGTCACCCCTTTTTTTGAAGCGAATTCCGGCGGGCTGGCAGGCGAACACGGCTCGCCAACTGGGTGCCTTTGCGGATTCGGCGCGGGTGGACTGTTTCAAGTGCACGCGGGCAACAACCATGGCGGATTTCTGCCTCGAAATGTATCGGCAGATGGGCCTGCTAGAAGGCATTCGGGTGGTGCGTTCCAGTGATCGCGCGGTGCGTGAAGCGGCCTGTGACATTATGGACTACTTCGTTGATGTGCCCTATCACGGCGAGATCGTGCGGGCGCGCTGGCTCGATGGAGTGCCGAAGCTGCACGAAGGCGGGGATAGTTACGTGACACTTCCGGCGTGCGACGTGACGAAGGCGCAGATCAGTCCTACCCGTGATTCGAGGCTGCGCTGGATGCAGTCGGTCTTGCATTGCACGCACTACATTGCCGGCATGGGGGAGCAGGCGTATCTGAATCCCTCGGACGCGCCGGAGTTGTTATTAGTCAACCGTGACCCGATTGATCGATCCGATGAAGCGTACCTCTAAGACACCGTCATTCCGCTCGGCGCATCCCCGACCGGACGTGTATGGCCGGGAACCGGCGTTGCTGGCGTTTGGCGCGCATCCGGATGATATCGAGTTTGGTTGTGGCGCGGTGATTGCGCAGGAGTCATTGAATGGACGGATTTCCCACTGGGTGGTGTGCTCACGTGGCGAAGCGGGCACGAATGGCACCCCAGCGCAGCGCACGCGCGAAGCCCAGCGGGCGGCCGAGATGATGGAGGCGTCCATTGAATTTTTGGATTTTGGGGGCGATGCTCACTTTGAGGTCACGGTGCCGCACACCATCGAACTTGCCCGGATTATCCGGCGGGTGCGGCCGCTGATCGTTTTTGCGCCGACGCTGGTGGAAAACCAGCACCCGGATCACGCGAAGTTGGGCGGGATGGTTCGCGATGCCGCCCGTCTGGCGCGGTACGGCGGCTTGAGCGAGTTGAAAGACTTGAAGCCGCATGCGATTGGCCAGTTGTTTTATTACGCCATCAGCGCCGATGCTGAGCCCCGCGATATCACGCCGCTGATGGTGGACACGTCGTCTGATCCGGTGATGCGGCGATGGATCAGTGCGATGTCGGCTCATGCCTCGCAAATGAAGACCCGCAACTATCTCGAGATGCAGGTCACCCGGGGGCGGCTGCACGGCCTGCGGGCGGGACTTCAGAGCGTCACACCGCTCTATCCAGCGGATCCGCTGGTGGTGCCGTCACTCGCCTCGCTGGAACGTGGGGTTCGGCAGTTTTGAGATATCGGAAGATTCTCCGCCGTCACCTTGGCGAAATCCTTTTTGACGAAGGCTGAACAGTAACGCTGAAACGTGTCCAGGTGACTTCGCCGGCGCGAGCCGGATCGATTCAGTTGCGGGAGCGGACCGACCGGGTTTTCCCGCTGGTTTTCGGTGGCGTTGCGGGACAAGCTCGCAACCTTCCCGATCATGGGTGTGCTCGGGGATCACTGAATGACGTCTTTCCTCAAAATCGGTATTACCTGTTATCCGTCAGTCGGCGGTAGTGGCATTCTGGCGTCGGCCTTGGGTGAGGAACTCGCACGCCGGGGCCATGAGATTCATTTCATCAGCTACGAGCGCCCGTTCCGGATGCCGCTGAACGCGCCGCGGATACATTTTCATCCGGTCGTCATCAACGATTACGAGCTGTTCAAATATCCGGATTACACGCTGCCGCTCTCGGTGAAGATGGCGGAGGTCACCCGCGACTGTAGATTGGACATTCTTCACGTGCATTACGCGGTGCCGCACGCCACGGCGGCGATCCTGGCGCGGGCGATGGTGCCGGCGGGCCAGCAGCCCCGGGTGGTGACCACGCTGCATGGGACCGACACGACTCTGCTGGGGCGTGATGCGGGCTACGGTCCCGCGATTCGGCATGCGTTGATGTCATCCGATGCGGTGACGGCGGTGTCGGCCTGGCTGCGGGATGAGACCTACCGCTTGCTCGCGGTCGAACGACCGATCGATGTGATCCATAATTTTTTCACCCCCCGTGCTCCCCGACGTACGCGGGACGAGGTGCGGGCGGAGTTGGGCCTGCGCGAGGAAAAACTGCTGGTGCACCTCTCGAACTTGCGGCCGGTGAAACGCATCGATTTGCTGCTCGAAACGGTGGCCCGAATTCAACCGCGGGACACGGTCAAGTTACTCATCCTGGCGGGCGGCGATTTTTCCCCCTTTGCCGAGGCAGTCCGACGCCTTGGCCTCACCGATCAGGTGTTGGTGCGCGAAAACGTATTTGAAGTGGAAGACTATCTCCAAGCCGCTGACTTGGGCGTGTTCACTTCGCAGACGGAGAGTTTTTGTCTGAGTATTCTCGAGGCGATGTGGTTTGGGTGTCCGAGTGTATCGACCGCCGTCGGCGGAATTCCAGAGGTCGTCACTTCGGGAGAAACGGGCGTCCTGGTCAACAAAGCGGAAGCGGACGTTCTGGGGCGAGCCGTGCAAGGTTTGCTGGACGATCCCGTTCGGAGGATCGCCATGGGACGCGAAGCGGAACGGCGAGCGAAAGCGATGTTCTCGGCCGATACGATCGTGCCGCAGTACGAAGCCCTCTATCATCGGGTCTGCGCTGGAGCGTGCGGCCGTCGCGCTGATCTTCCACTCGGCCCGGTGTTCGCGGAAGAAATATAAAGCTGAAAGGATAGAGAGGGGAGCAACGGCTCGAGCGGAACCGTCAGCAGTTTGGTTGTGGGGGAGAAGGCCTAGTGAAAGGTGGGGTTTGACGGAAGCGACAGTGGGGGCTTTTTCGTTTGTGCGCAGTTCGATTGCCGGGCGACCGCGGCGGTGACGCGGGTTTTGAAGTTTTAGCGCAAGGTTCTGACCGCCAGCGGGAACCTGAACGCCCGGGCTCTTACAAAGGGTCCAGCTTTTCCATGCCCTTTACCGATTCACAAGGAGTTCCGGCGTCCACCTATCGGCTGCAGCTGCGAATGGAATTTCCCTTTGCGGCGGCGAGCCGGCTGGTGCCGTATCTGCGCGAACTCGGCATCAGCCATTGTTATTGTTCGCCGATTCTCATGTCAGCGCCGGGAAGCACCCATGGTTATGATGTCAGCGATTACCATCGAATCGACACCGACTTGGGGGGCTTTCAAGGGTACGCAGAATTCGCGGCGCGGGCTCAAGCTAATGGAATGGGGATCCTGCTGGATTTCGTACCGAATCACATGGGGATCGAAGGCTCGTCGAACCCTTGGTGGCAGGATGTGCTGGAATGTGGACCGTACTCACCGCATGCGGACTTCTTCGACATCGATTGGAGCGACTACTCTCAAGCGGGCAGTGCGCGGGTGCTGGTTCCGATCCTTGATAATCACTATGGGGTGGTGCTCGAAGCCGGGCGACTGGCGATACGCTACGAAGGTGCGGCGGGCACCTTTGCCACGTTTTATGAGGACCTGCGGTTTCCACTTTCCCCTCGGACTTATGTCAGGTTGCTCACGGAGGCGGCATCCGCGCGTGGGTTGAGTGGGGAGGTGCGCGTTCCGTTGGAAGAACTGGCGGCGGCGTTTCAGGCTTTACCTCAAGGGGAGGATGGGCCGATTGAGCGACGGCCACGGGAGGAATTGAAGCGGCGGCTATCCGCGCTTACCTCCGGCAACGATGACGTGCGGCAGGCGATCGTGGCGCACCTGACGGTGGTCAATGGCATGGCGGGTGACGCGCGAAGCATGGACCGGCTCGATTCCATCTTGAACGATCAGCACTATCGGCTGGCGCATTGGAAGACGGGCGCGCACGAGGTGAATTACCGGCGTTTTTTTGCGATTGATACCTTGATCGGCCTGCGGATGGAGAATCCGAAAGTGTTTGAGGAAACGCACCGATTTATGGGGGAATTGGTGCGCTCCAACCTCGCCTCCGGTTTGCGCATCGACCATATTGATGGTTTGCGCAATCCGCTCGAGTATCTCGAGCGCCTGCAAGCGCTCGTGCTTCCCGCCGGGGCGGTGGCGACCAGCCCCTTTTACGTCGTCGTGGAAAAAATTCTCGGGCACCACGAGGAAATCGACAGTGCCTGGCCGACCCATGGCACGACGGGCTACGAGTTTATCCCGCAGCTGGCCAGCTTGCTCGTCGATCCGGCGGCGGAACGGAAATTTACTGAACTCTATAGTGAGTTCACGGGCCGGACCGAACCCTTCAGCGAAATTGTATATTCGAATAAGCGACACGTGCTCGAAGAGATGTTTGCCAACGCGGTGAACCGTCTCGGTTATCAACTTTCCGATCTTATGGCCGCGGATCGACGCTGGCGCGATTTCACGCGGCATGAACTGATTGTCGCCATTCGTGAGATTATGGCGGGTCTGCGCGTCTATCGTATCTACCGGCGAATGGATGCACAATGCCGCCCGGACGATGCGCGGGAGATTGAAATCGCATGTACGGAGGCGTTGCGGCGCAACACGGACCGTGACCCGCAGCCATTCGTGTTCGTTCGGGACGTGCTCATCGGGCGGTATCCGCCGCCTTCGGCGTCGGAGCAATTTCGCCGGCGGATCTGGCGCTGGGTTCTGACCTTTCAGCAATATACTGGAGCCGTGATGGCGAAGTCCGTCGAGGACACTGCTTTCTATGTCTATAACCGCTTTATCGCGTTGAACGAAGTGGGCGGGCATCCCGCCGTGTTTGGTGGCACCATGACGGATTTCCATGCGGCGAACGCGCGGCGACGCGACACGGCACCGCATTCGTTGTTAGCCACGTCGTCCCACGATACAAAGTGTGGGGAAGACGTGCGGGCGAGGCTTTATGTCCTGTCGGAGATTCCTGACGAGTGGGCTGACTGGGTGAAGGAATGGCGCGAGTTGAACCTGCGTTTCAAATCGGACGTCAATGACCGACGCGCGCCGGATGCGAATGAGGAATATCGCCTGTATCAAACGCTGATCGGGTGTTGGCCGATGGAGCCTTTTGAACCCGACGATAATTTTCGGGAGCGAATTCGGGAGCATGTGCGGAAGTCGGTGAACGAAGCCAAGGTGAACACTCACTGGCTGCACCCGGATGAACTGTGGCTCGCGGCAGGAGATCGGTTCGTGGATGCGCTGCTCAGTCCGGTGTCGGGGAGGGCCTTCCTTGCGAGCTTCCGGCCGAAGGCCCAGCGGATCGCGCGGCTTGGCGTGGTCAATTCTCTGGTGCAAGTCGTGCTCAAAATTACTTCGCCAGGCGTTCCGGATATTTATCAAGGCTGCGAAGGCTGGAACCTCAGTCTCGTCGACCCGGACAACCGGCGTCTGATTGAATGGGCTGAGACGATCAAGAGCGCTGAATTGAGTCAAAACGAGCCGTGGCTGACGCTATTGCGTGACTGGAAGGATGGTCGGATAAAGCTGCGCGTGACCCAGGAACTCCTGCGATTCCGGGGAGCGCACCTCGCGATTCTGCAGCAAGGTGACTATGAGCCGTTGGCGGCGACGGGGGTGTTTGGGGACCAAGTGGCAGCATTTCGAAGGCGAATCGATCGCCAGGCGCTGATCGTAATCGTGCCTCGGCTGACCGCCCGCTTAGGGGCGCCGCCATTGGGGCTCGTTTGGGAAGACACCGAACTGGCGCTGCCGCCAGCCGGGGTGTGGCGAGATGTGCTCACGGGTGTCGATTGGCCGGGTGGTGCCGCGACCGCCGTGAGCGGACTATTCGCGACATTGCCCTTCGCGGTTCTTCACACGAGTAGTTGTGCGTAGTGGTTGTTTCCTCCGGTCTATTGACCCGGAAACGTCACCGTATGCCGATGGGGCGTTCGGATGATTCCCCGTTGGGTCGGACTTCGGTACGATGAAGCGATGTCGACTGCCTCGCTCCTCACGAACGCCTCAACGTTTAATTCGCGTCCGGCTGGCGACGAACCTGCGTCCGCTGCGTCCGCACCCCGAGTGCCGCGTTTGTGGAAAGGTCATCATTATCCACTGGGGGCAACGTGGATGGGGGACGGCGTGAACTTTGCGCTGTTTTCAGAAAATGCCACGGCGGTGGAGTTATGTCTTTTCGATCGACTCGGGGAGGCCGAAAGCGCGCGGGTCTGTTTGACCGAACGGGGCGGGCATGTGTGGCACGGGTTTCTTCCGGAGGTAAAGCCGCGGCAACTATATGGATATCGAGTACATGGTCCGTATGACCCGGCCAAGGGGCATCGCTTCAATCCCCACAAAGTGTTGCTCGATCCCTATGCCAAGGCAATCACGGGTCGTGTTCAGTGGTCGAAAAACATGTTCGGCTACAGTATTGGCCACGACAATGAAGATCTGTCGTTTAATGCGCGAGATAACTCCCGGCGCACCGCTAAAAGCATCGTGGTCGACCCCACGTTCGCCTGGGGCTTCGATCGGGCACCGGATCGCCGGCTCGATGAAACGGTGATCTACGAAGTGCACGTAAAGGGATTTTCCAAGCTCTGGGAGGTAATTCCTGCGAAACTGCGCGGCACCTACGCCGGGATAGGGAGTCCGGAGGCAATCGCTTATTTTCAGAAGCTGGGCGTCACTGCGATCGAACTCCTTCCGGTTCATCATTACATCGCTTCGCAGCACCTGCTGGAAAAGGGTCTAACCGATTATTGGGGCTACAATACCATGGGATTCTTCGCGCCCGAAGCGTCATTTAGTAGCGTAGGCGACCGCGGTGGACAGGTGGATGAATTTAAATCGATGGTCAAGGCTTTGCATAGCGCGGGCCTCGAGGTCATCCTTGATGTCGTATATAACCATACCGCCGAAGGAAACCATTTTGGGCCGACCTTGAGTTTTCGCGGAATCGACAATGCCAGTTATTACCGGCTCGTCGGCGATAATCCGCGTTACTACATGGATTATACCGGAACGGGCAATACCTTGAATGTGCCGAACCCGCATGTCCTGCAACTGGTCATGGACAGCCTGCGGTATTGGATCACGGATATGCACGTGGATGGTTTTCGTTTCGATCTCGCGCCCGCGCTCGCGCGTGAACTCCACGATGTCAGCCAGCTGTCCTCGTTTTTCGATGTCATTCATCAAGATCCCATCATCTCGCGAGTGAAACTAATCGCCGAACCGTGGGATGTCGGGGATGGCGGCTATCATGTCGGTAACTTCCCGACTTTATGGGCCGAGTGGAATGGACGGTACCGTGATACCGTGCGCAGCTATTGGAAAGGGGGCGCGGGGCTAAAAGGGGATCTCGCCTACCGGCTCTGTGGCAGCTCCGATCTTTATCACTGGAATGGGAAGACGCCCACGGCCTCGATTAATTTCGTGACGTCGCACGATGGGTTCACCCTGCGCGATCTCGTTTCATTCAATGAAAAGCACAACGAGGCCAACGGCGAAAACAACCAGGATGGCGATAACAACAACCACTCTTGGAACTGCGGCTACGAAGGCCTGGATGCGCCGGAGGAGGTTTTGATTCTGCGTCGCCGCATGCAACGAAACTTTCTTGCCACCCTGTTTCTTTCTCAAGGCGTTCCGATGATGCGGGCGGGCGACGAATATGGCGCCACCCAGCAGGGAAATAATAATGCCTATTGTCAGGACAACGCCATCAGCTGGCTCTCATGGCACCGCGACGAGCATGCGCAGCGGCTGACGAGTTATACATCCCGGCTCATTCATTTCCGCCTGGCCCATCCGATCTTTCGTCAGCCCCATTTCTTCAAAGGACACGATCTCCATGGGATTGGAATGAAGGATTTAACCTGGATCAACGTGGACGGGACGGAGATGACCGACGAAGCGTGGACCACGAATGGCCATGAGATTCTGGGCCTGATGCTCTGCGGGGACGCGATGAACCTTTTTGACTATAGGGGCGAGGTGGTAACTGACGGCACGTATCTGCTGTTCTGCAACGCGCACCACGAGGATGTTGAAATCGGCCTGCCGGGAAACCCCAACGTGCGCTGGCGACTCATACTTGATACCAAAGAAGAGACGGGTTGGGTCGATCAAGGAGTGATTGAGACGGGCGGCGGATCAAGGCTCATGATTGCTCGCTCCTTCAACCTTTTCGAACAACAAGGCGGAACGGTCGAGGAGGCGCGTGATGTGCGCGGGCGACGGATGTTGAGGGACTCGCGCCCGCCCAGCCAACCGCCGCCAAAATCAGGGCCGGGCGAGACACGGTAACTTCGCAGCCTAAGTGAGAATTTCCCGGAACGCAGCGCCCTCGATCGCTACGAAAAACGCATGGTTACTCATGTTCTGCCTCCGATAACGATTCGGCCTGGTCTCGCGTTTCTCCCCGTTGGGGCACATCTGCACGATGGAGGGGTTACGTTCCGGGTTTGGGCGCCCAAGCACCGGCATGTCCGTGTGGCCACGGGCGACGGAACGACGACGCGCTACATCGTCCTCGAACGGGATGAGTCGGGTTTCTTCACCGGCCGCGATGAACATGGCCGGGCGCGGGATACGTATTGGTGCCAGTTGGACGAGCAGCTCGCAGCCGATCCGGCTTCGCGCTTTCAGCCCACCGGAGTGGACGGCCCGTCGCAGGTGGTTGACCCCGCTGTCTATCCCTGGCGCATCGATGACTGGCAGCGCCCGTCGATGCGGGGCCGCGTAATCTACGAGCTGCACGTGGGAACGTTCACGCCCTCCGGGACGTTTGCGGAGGCGATCGAACGACTCGATTACCTCCGCGATCTGGGGGTGAATACGATTGAGTTGATGCCGCTGGCTGAGTTCGCGGGGCGGAGGAACTGGGGCTATGACGGCGTGATGCTGTTTGCGCCGTCCCATCACTATGGCACCCCGGATGAGCTGCGGGCGCTGATCGATGCGGCGCACGAACGGGGCCTCGCAGTCATGATCGATGTTGTCTATAATCACCTGGGGCCCTGTGGTAATGTGTTGCCTAGTTATTCGGATGATTACGTGCACCCGGAGAAGGAAAGCCTCTGGGGCTCAGGGCTTAATTTTGATGGCGCGAACTCGCGCCCGGTGCGTGAGTTTTTTCTGCAGAACGCGTGTATGTGGATGGATGAATACCGGGTGGACGGGTTGAGATTGGATGCGGTTCACGCGATTCACGATCGCAGCACGCCGCACGTAATTGCCGAAGTGGCGGCGGCCGCGCATGCCCGGGGAGCGTTTGTCGTCGCGGAGGATGACCGAAACGAGTCGCAGATCATTACCTCGGTTACAGACGGTGGGTGGGGCGTTGATGGGATGTGGGCGGATGATTTCCATCATGCCGCACGGGTGGCGATCACGCGGCAAACGGAGGCACACTTCGCGAATTACTCCGGCAGCTTGGACGAGATCGTGGAAACCCTTCGCGCCGGATGGTTTTACCGAGGACAATATTATCGCGGTTGGAAACGACCGCGGGGCACCGATCCCAGCCAGCGGCCCCCAGAGCAGTTTGTCCTGTGTATATCGAATCACGATCAAGTGGGAAACCGTCCCATGGGTGACCGCTTGAGCAACGTGATTTCGGCTGAGCAGTATCGGGCGTTGTCGATGTTGCTTTGCTTCGTGCCGTACACGCCGCTGCTTTTCATGGGCCAGGAGTGGGCTGCCGCAACCCCGTTTCCGTTCTTTACCGATCATCCCGGCGAAGTCGGCGCTAACATGGCGAAGTACCGTCAGCAGGAGTTTGCCCACGTGGGGGCGGCTTATTCGTCGGAGGTACTGGCACAAATGCCGGATCCGCAGGCGGAGACTACGTTTGTGTCCGCGAAACTTGATTGGGCCGAGCGCGAGCGCCCTCCGCATGCCGGTGTACTGGGGTTATATCGGGAATGCCTGCGGCTGCGGGCAGGGCACCCTGTCTTCCAATCGCCTGGCCGGGACCACTGGCAGGTGGAGAAACGCGGTGAGGTGGGGCTCGCGTTGCGGTGGCACGGGCCGGGGGACGAGTGGGCGTTGATTCTGGCGTTGCAACCGGGGGTGGACTTTGTGGCTCCCGATCTTCGCGACGGCTGGTCGCGCATCCTGGACAGCAACGAGGTGCGATTTGGCGGGAACGAGACGAATGCCGTGCGCAGTCCCGGCGCGGTTTTGTGGCGGAAGTCGGTCTAACTCATCGCGTCGGCCACGAGACGGGGAGAGGGACTGCCGATGGCGCAGAAAATGAACGCGGTTTACTTCTCGACCGGCACTTGGGGAACGCGCGGCCGTGCGCTGGGTCTGCGCGTGGAATGAGTTTAATCGCCGAACCTCCCGAGGCTCACGCGAATGGCTTGAATGCCGCTTCCTTGATGGAAGCGCGATGGAGCGCGCTTATCCCCGCGGCCCAGTGGACGGTCTTTCTGTCCGGCACCGGCGCCTTTGAGTCGGCCGGAATTCCATTTCTGCTGCATGGTGCGCTGGCGCTGGCGACGTATACAGGCCACTGGCGGAACACGAAGGACGTGGATGTCGTTTTGCGCGCGAGCGATCACGAGCGCGCCATCGCGGTGCTTCAGAGTGCTGGGTTCGAGGATTACTTTGACCGCGAATCGTACGACCGGAAGTGGATCTTCCGGGGGTTCAAGGATGGGGTGTTATTCGACGTTATCTGGGCGTTGCCAAACGAGAGGGTGGAGATCGACGACCAGTGGTTTCGGAGGGCCCAGCCGCTTTGGCTGAGGGGACGGGTATATGCATCGGTACCGCCCGAAGAACTCGTGCGAGTGAAACTTTACGTGATGCAGCGTGAGCGCTGTGACTGGGTTGATGTGCTGAATGTATTGGCGGCGGCGGCGGACCGCATGGACTGGGCGTGGCTCGTCGAGCGAATGGGACGAGATTTGCCGCTCCTGCAGGGTGTCCTCTCGGTGTTCAACTGGATGTGCCCGACTCGCGCGAGCGCCCTGCCAGGTTGGTTGCGGGATCAATTCGCCCTCGTTCCCGTTGAGTCCGACAATCTGGCGGCGGTTGAGTCGCGGCGCGTGCGACTCTTCGATAGCCGGCCGTGGTTTGCCTTGCATCAACCCTTGGATCAGCCGCTGGATCGCTGACGGGAAAAGCCTTTATGTTAATTGGCGCAATGAATCATCCCGGACTCCCGCTCGAAGACGAGCTGGCATGGATGGCGGAACTGGAACTCGATTTTATAGACCTCACGCTGGAACCACCAGCGGTGGCGACGTGGCAGTTGAAGGCGTCCGAGGTATCAACCTTGATTCGCGAGCATGGCTTCGGAGTGGTCGGCCATACCGCGTATTATTTGCCGATCGGGTCCTCGTTTGAAAGTCTTCGCCGCGCCGCAATCGACGAGTTGAAGCGGGCTGCCGAGTTCTTTGCCGAGGTGGGCGCACGCTGGATGAATGTGCATCCAGACGGGCACGCGCCCTTTGTGGATGAGCGCACGATTGTACAGCGGAATATTGACTCTCTCCGCGACGTCGCAGAGTTCGCGCGCTCGGTCGGCGTCGGGGTGATGATCGAAAACGTGCCGGGGCGATTCAACTCGGCGGTACAACTTGCTCCGATTCTGGATGCGATTCCCGGGAGTGCTTTGCACCTTGATATTGGCCATTGTAATTTGTCGGTGACGCAGAATACCGCGAGTGAACTCATCGAGCGTTTCATCGACCGGCTCGCGCATGTTCACCTGCATGACAACCGCGGTGGCCACGCCGATCTTCATCTGGCGCTCGGCATGGGCAACCTTGATGTGGCGGGCTACGTGCGGCAGTTGCGCGCCAGTGGCTACGACGACACCATTACGCTCGAGGTTTTTGCGCCGGATCGCCATTTTCTCGCGTACAGTCGGGATCGGCTGCGGGCCTGGTGGGATACCGCGGCTTGAGCATGTGAGGTGCCGGTAAAACTCGCGGGGATGTATCCGCGGCAGAGTTTCGCCGCAAAACTCTGCTTGGATTTGGCGAGGGCGGGCGTAAGTGTCCGCCCTTCCAAAATGAAAATATGCTGTATCGGTGCGGGTTACGTCGGTGGACCAACCATGGCGATGATGGCGCTAAAGGCGCCGAAAATCGACGTTTACGTCGTGGACATGAATGCCGCGCGGATTGCGGCATGGAAATCCGACACCCTGCCGATCTATGAGCCTGGGCTGGATGAGATCGTGCGCCAAACCCGCGGGAAGAATCTTTTCTTCTCCACGGACGTGGTGGGGGCGATCCGTGATGCCGATGTGATTTTCGTGGCGGTCAACACCCCGACCAAAACCTATGGAGTGGGCGCGGGTCGCGCAGCGGACATGCGCTATATTGAATTGGTCGCGCGGACCATTGCGGAGCACGCAAATGGACCAAAGATCATCGTGGAAAAATCGACGATCCCGGTGAAGACGGCCGAAACGATCAAGACCATCCTCGCGGCAAATTCCGGCGCGCATATGTTCGAGGTGCTGTCCAATCCCGAGTTCTTGGCTGAAGGGACCGCGATAGCCGATTTAACGGAGCCTGATCGGGTATTGATTGGGGGCGAACGCACGCCGACGGGAGAGGCGGCGATTCAGGTTTTGGCGGACATCTATGCGCACTGGGTGCCCCGGGAGCGCATTATTACGACCAATCTCTGGTCTTCGGAGCTATCCAAGCTGGTTGCGAATGCCTTCCTCGCGCAGCGGATTTCTTCGATCAACTCGATTTCCGCCCTGTGTGAAGCGACGGGTGCGGATGTGGATGAAGTGGCGAACGCGATTGGTAGGGATTCCCGCATCGGTTCGAAATTCCTGAAGGCCTCCGTCGGTTTCGGCGGATCCTGTTTTCAGAAAGACATTTTGAATCTGGTCTATCTCTGCGAGAGCTTCGCGTTGCCGGAGGTCGCCGCGTACTGGGAAGGCGTCGTGAAGATGAACGACTGGCAGAAGCACCGCTTCGCCGCCCGCATCGTGCGCTCGTTGTTCAATAGTGTGGCGGGCAAGAAAATCGCCGTGTTGGGTTTTGCCTTCAAGAAGGATACTAACGACACCCGGGAATCGCCGGCGATTTCGGTCTGCCGCGACCTAATCTCGGAGCAAGCGCAGGTGGTGATCTATGATCCCAAAGTCCCGGCGGCGGAAATCCGCGCGGAAGTATTGGGTAAAGACGGAGATGGCTCCCGGTTGACGATTGTGCACACGGCGTACGAAGCGGCTGCCGATGCGCATGCCATTGCGGTGGTCACCGAATGGGACGAATTCAAGCACTTGGACTACGCGAAGGTGTTCGAAGCGATGAAGCAACCGGCGTTTATCTTTGACGGCCGCAACATCCTCGATCTGCCGAAGCTGAAGCAGATTGGCTTCCGCGTTTCCGGAATCGGCAAGTGCTGAACGCGGGAGCGGGTTGAGGGTCAATCGACCGGTTTATTCGAGGAACGAGGCCTGCTGGGGGAGGAGCGCGGCACGCTTGGCGGCTTCCTCTTCGGGGGTTGGATTCAGGTGACGCGGAGGGCGGGACGCCTTGAGCGCGACTGCAGCTTCGCGGTCAGTTACGATACGGTCGCAGATCTGATGGACGTGCAGCCGCAACCACTGGGACGTACTGGATTCGGGTCGGTAATCCGCGGGTCCGTAGCCGTGGATGCGGCCAGACTGGAGCAGGCGATCGTTCTGTTCGAACTCGGCTGGTTTTTCCGGATTATAGACCGCGTAAGCGCGACCGCCGCCATTCTTCACCACGGAAAAACTCGGCACATCGCTGGGGCCGTCGGCGATGTAAATCATGTTCTGGATCGGGATCCGCCGGTCCTCGGCGGCCATCTTGGAGTTGACGTCGATTGCCGGGTTTTTGTTGGTGCCCTTGTTGATCTCGAAAATGGCGCGGGTCTTCGTGGTATTGTCGATGACCATGCCGATTTGCGCGATTTCGGAACTGGCGTCGAGGGTGAGCTCCTTTTGGCGGAGGAAGCCAGGTTGCAGCGGGTTCTCGACGAACTCGCATGCCCAAATGCCGTCGACGTGTTTGGCAATCGCGCTGCCGCGGATCATTGAAGCGATGCCGGTGCTCACGATGTAATGCTCCATCGTAATATCGTGTTTCACATACTCTGGCCGCTCGTGGACGAACGACTGCACGCGATTGAAGAAATCCGGCAAACCGGGGTAGAAGCGGATATCGGAACCGCAGTCGAAAAGGATCTTGTTGTTCAACCCGCCGAGACGGCCGGCGAGGACGTAGGTCAGAAGGTGGTTGAGATAGGCGATTTCCGGGGAGAGGTGGTAACCGCGGCGTTTGTAGTGCTCGGCCAGTTTATTTGTCTCCTCCCAAAACGTTGCCTCATCGAGGCCGTAGCGCCGGAAAAGCGGGGATTGCATGTATTCCGGGATTAACGTCTTGTCGAAATCCCAGATGCACGCGATGGTGTTTTGAGTGAAGAGTGTCGTGGCCATTGCTAAACAAAACTGCCGGGCAGATCGCCGGGCGTAAAGTGCTGCCAGTGCTAGCGCAACCGCTGGCGTGCGCAATTCGCAAATCCCAGTCTGGCCGACTCGTAATCACCTTAATGGACGAACTTCCTGATCTCGCCCCGTTTCAGCGCCGCCTTGAAGAACTCGCGGCGCAGATCGCAGCGCCCTCGTTTTATGGCAATCCCCGCCGGGCAGCCGACGTGACGCGCGAACACCAAAAGCTCACCGAACTCATTTCGGACTATCACTCCTTTGAGCGACTCGAGCGCGAAATCGCGGAAGCCGAGGCCTTGGGTAGTGAAGGCGGAGCGGATCCCGAACTGCGCGAACTCGCGGCGGCCGAGATTCCGGATCTGGAGCGACGCCGGGCGGCTTTGCGCGAGGCCGTGCTGCTGGCGATGATCCCGCCGGATCCCACCGATTCGCGCAGTACCGTGATGGAGATCCGGGCGGGCACGGGCGGCGACGAAGCCAGCTTGTTTGCCGCGGAACTGTTTCGGGCGTATTCAAAATATGCGGACGCCCACGGCTGGAAGATTCAGCCGATGAGTAGCAGCACCTCGGAGCGCGGTGGCTTCAAGGAAGTGATCTTTCTGATCTCCGGCACGGACGTGTACAAACAGCTCAAGTTCGAAAGCGGCGTGCATCGCGTGCAGCGCGTGCCCGTGACCGAGGCGAACGGACGGATCCACACGTCCACTATCACGGTGGCGGTGTTGCCGGAAGCGGAGGAGGTCGATGTGCAGATCGATCCGCAAGAGCTCGAAATCACGGTAACCCGCGCGAGTGGACCGGGCGGGCAGGGGGTCAACACGACGGATTCGGCGGTACAGATTATCCACAAACCGACGGGGCTGATCGTGCTATGCGCGGATGAACGTTCGCAGCTGAAGAACAAAGCCAAAGCCATGACCGTACTGCGTTCGCGCCTGCTCAAGCGGCGTGAGGACGAAGAGAAGGCGAAGTATGCCGCTGCGCGCCGCAGCCAGATCGGATCAGGGGATCGCAGTGAGCGGATCCGGACCTATAATTTCCCGCAGAACCGACTGACCGATCATCGCATTGGGCTGACCCTTTACAGTCTGCCGCAAGTAATGGAAGGGCAGCTCGATCCAATCATCACCGCGTTGAAGAAAGCGGACTATGAAGAGAAACTCGCGGCGTTGACCGGGCATGATTTTACCCCGGTACGTTCCATGTCAGACGACGATTGAGATGCTGACCGTTCTGGAGATCATCAAGCGCACGACCGAGTTCTTTGTCGGCAAAGGCATTGAATCGCCGCGGCTCAACGCCGAGCTGCTGATCGGGCACGCGCTCAATCGCAAGCGGATGCAGCTGTACCTGGAGTTTGAGCGCCCGCTCAGCGAGGTGGAGTTGGAGGGCATTCGCCCGCTCGTGCGTCGGCGTGCGCAACATGAACCCCTTCAATACGTGCTCGGGAGCACGGAGTTTCACGGCCTGAAATTGAAAGTGGACCGGCGGGCTCTCATCCCGCGGCCGGAGACCGAACTGCTCGTCGAGTTTATCGTCGCGGCGGCTCCGGCTGGAACGGAGCGTATCCTGGATCTGGGGACAGGGTCCGGTGCCATCGCGTTGGCTCTGGCGAAGGCATTTCCTTCGGCGGAGGTGGTTGCGGTCGATGTGAGTCAGGAGGCGCTCGCTCTCGCACGAGAGAACACGGTTGCGAGCGATTTAAGCGGGCGCCTCACGTTACTCGAATCGGATTGGTTTGCCCGGGTGCCACGGGAACAGCCCTTTGATTTGATCGTCGCGAACCCGCCCTATCTGACCGCAGAGGAGACCGCGCAGACCTCGCTTGAAGTGCGTGGCTTTGAACCCGCAGGGGCCCTTACCGCAGCTGAAAACGGCCTGGCTGACCTTCGGCGGATTATCGCGGAAGCGCCGGCGTTCCTACGCGAGGGAGGCTTATTGGCGTTGGAAACGGGAATCGCGCAACATGCGGTATTACTCGAGCTGATCACTGCAGCGGGTTATGTCGGAGGCGAATCGCGGCGGGATTTAACGGGTCGTGATCGTTTTATCCTGGCAAGGCGTGCGGGAGGGACTGCCACCGGCTCCGCCCCTGCCGTTTGACTGGAAGATGGACGCTAAAGGCGGGCTCGGATCAGGCCCGCCTTTTTTCACGCTCCGATGCTGCAGTGACGGCTCACCCGCCGGTGCCGGCGGCGGCCGTGAGCGGGGGACGGTTGCTGGCCCACAGTTCACGATTCGCGGCGAGGTCGATGGCATCGCTGACAATCCGGACGGCCTCCCTGAGATGCACATCGGCCTTGGCCCACGTGCTTTCATCAAAGTCTTCGAGATCCTCTTCGTCGTCGTCCTTTTTGGGGGCGCGGATTCTCGGGGTTGGTGGCGGCCCGAGGTAGAAGGGAGTAAAGGCGTAGTCGTTCTTGGCGAGACGCTCTTTCTCAAGTTTCATCGCTTTGCGGAACGCATCGTCTTCTTCCTTCTGGCGCTTCCGCTCCTCGAGATTCAGGGAGATCTGCTTCTGTTCCTGGCGTTCCTTGAAGCGATCAACCGTCCGCCGGAGGTAAGTGAATTCCTCCAGTTTTGATTGTCGGTCGAGGCTGCCCTGACGCAGCGGAGCCAGGATCTTGGCCTCGAGGGGCGTGCCCTCGAACAGGCTCGTCTGGATCTTGTCCCAGACCAACGCCCTGGGCAGGTCGGACTCGCCGATCGGAAGGAAATCCTCGATCGAGGGCAGGATGATATCGGGAACGACGCCCTTGAGTTGGGTGGAGTCGCCGCTTGGAAGATAGTACTTCTGAATGGTGAACTTGGCGGCGCCGCTTTTCTGAGGAGCAATCAGCGGTTCACGCTGCATGATCTGTCTCATCTCGATCACTTGCTGCACGGAGCCTTTGCCATGCGTCGAGCTGTCGCCGATCACAACAGCGCGGCCATAATTCTGAAGGGCGCCTGCGACAATTTCAGACGCGGAGGCGCTGAAGCGATCCACCAGCACGGCGAGCGGTCCCGCGTATGCGATCCGCGGATTGTTGTCGTTATCGACATGGATGTCACCGTTGTAACTTTTTACCTGCACCACGGGACCCTTGTTAATGAACAAACCCGCCAGTTCGATGGCTTCGGTGAGAAAGCCGCCGCCGTTTCGGCGCAGATCGAGGACGAGACCGTTGATCCCTTGTTCCTTGAGCTGCTCAATCAAGCGGGCGACATCACGGGATGCCGTGGTCTTTTCGCCGTCGGTGTCACCATCATCGGCCGGACCGTAGAAAGCCGGGAGGGAGATTACGCCCACCGTCTGCTCAACGCCCTCGGCGCCGGGCACTTTGAAGACAGCGGCACGAGCCCGCGCATTGTTCAGTTTGACGGTGTCACGAGTAATGATGATTTCGCGTCGGACCGAAGAGTCGCCAGCGTCGGAAGGCTGTACGAGCAAGTGGACTTGGGAGCCCTTTTTGCCGCGGATCAGGTCGACGATCTTGCGGAGCTTCATGCCGATGATTTCGACGGGCTCGCTTCCGTTTTGGCCGACGGAAATGATCTTGTCGTTAGGCTTCAGCTGGCCACCGACATCCGCGGGGCCGCCAGGTACGATCTCCCGGACGATACATTGATCGTCTTCGAGGCCGAGGAGCGCGCCAATGCCGACGAGCTGCAGCTTCATTTGGATACCGAAGTCTTCGTAGGTGGACGCCGAGAAATAGCTTGAATGAGGGTCGTACAGACGCGCGATGGTGGAGAGGAAGAGTTCGGCGAGGTCATTGCCCTCGATGTCATTCAAATTCTTTAGCATCCGCTCGTAACGCTTTTGAATATTGGCCGTGGCCTCCTCTGGCGTCTTCTTGTTCAGGAGTTCGCCGACCATCTCGTATTTCAGCCGTTTGCGCCACAGTTCATCGGAGTCCGCCGGGGTGGCGGGCCATTCCGCTTTTGCGCGGTCCGCGCGATATGTTTCGCTGACGGTGAGATCGAACTCCTTCTTTAGTTCCTTCATGATCCAGGCGATGCGGGCTTCCACCCGGGTCTGGTAGACATTGTATATTTCGTAAGCGGCGTTGATGTTGCCGAGGAAAGCGGTGTTGTAGTAAATGCTCTTCCCGTAGTCCTCCATGAACTTCTCCCGGTCAGTGCCGAGGAAGAACAGCCGCTGGCCGTCGAGATCGCCCATGTAATCCGGGATAACCTGAGCGTAGTCAGCAGGACGTACATTGTCGTGATTGTAGTGGGCCTGCTCCAGTAGTTTGACGAGGGTGCTGGCCTCACGGGAGAGCGACTGGGCCGTGGAGAATTGCTTGCGATCGGTCGACGCGGCAAAACTGGTGGCTAGCGTCAGCGCGAATGCGACCGAGACGCTGAGCCGGCGAAATAGACCAAGGGCGCGGATCATGGTGGGTGAGATGGGAAATTGGGTGATTGGATTCACTCGCGGTTAAGACCAGGAATGACGTGCCCGATGGGTGGGAGTGGCGAAAATTCACCACGGGGCATAAAGGATGAAGGAGTTGGGCCGGTGCAAGGTCAGGACGAAAATGATCACAATGGGACTCACCTTCGACTTAGAAGATCCTTCGCATTATCGAGCAGCGCTTTCTCGGCCGGGGTGAGTGCACTCAGTCCCTCGCTGTTGATCTTGTCGAGGATGCGGTCGACCTCGGCTCGGATGTTTTCCTTTCCGGTCAAAACCGTCGGAGTGACATCGACCGGTGATTCGGCCGGGGGAACGACAAGGCTGGGTTTTCCGCCCCGCTTCATCCAACGCGGTAGTTCAATCTCATCGCCGCGACGCCGAAACGACCAAATGGACTCGTGCACGAATCGGAAGTAGAAAAGCCCAGTGAGAATACCTCCGAGATGAGCGGAGCTCGACAGACTGATGTCGAACGGCAGCCCGGCCCCGGGGAGCTCGTAAAACATGAACCCGAACGCGGCGATCCCCGCAAATGCCATCACAACATGTTTGGGTCGAAGGGTGACGGGAAAGATGAAAAAAAGCAAAAAGCTGAGTGGCTGCTTGGGGAGAAGGCAGGCGAAGACGGTGAAGAGCGCGGCTACTGCGGGCGTCGCGCCGATGTGAGATTCTCCTCCGCCAAACCGCCAGTGTGCTGCTGCCCAGAGGCTGCCACCTACCACCGTGGCGGAAACGACGACACCCAGGAAACGCCGTGATCCCAGCATGGGCAGGAGTTCGCGGCCCAGAAAATAGAGCGCGAAGACATTGAAGATCCCGTGAATGATGAAACCGGTGCTGTGCAGGAAAACGTGCGTCACCAGCGTCCAGACCCAGCCGCGCTCCAAGGCGGGCACGGAAAGCGCGAGAAAATAGTCGGCGCTGCGGCCGGCGCTCACCCAGGATGACGACGTCACGAGCTGCACGGCGAATCCCGCGATGATCGCCGAGATGAGCCACGTCAGCACCGACGTCCTCTCCCGGGGGTAGTCATCGCGCAGGTAGGACCGATCGGAAGGCATCGGCCGAACCGTAGTGGGCGGCCTTTCAAACACAAGCCGTCGCAAAGAAATCACTGCCGCTTTTTCGATCAACTCTACCCGGAGTCCATCGCAAACTTCGAGGCCGCTTGACAGTGCCTGTTTTTGACCCCCTTATCTCGTCGTCCAACTATGGCGAACAAGTCTGACAAATGGGGTCCTAATGTGCCGGGAAAATTCTACGTCGATCAGCAATGCATCGACTGCGACCTATGCCGGGAGACTGCCCCGTCATTTTTTACGCGCCACGACGAGGGAGGTTATTCCTACGTGTTCAAGCAACCGACCAGCGAGGACGAAATCGCTCAATGCATGGAAGCCCTTGAAGGCTGCCCGGTCGAGGCGATCGGCAACGACGGCGAGGAATAAGGCTTCGCTCCGCTTGGGGAGCTGACCACACGTCGCCCGTTCAGTCTTAGAACCCGGCCCGCGCCGGGTTTTTTTGTAGCCTTTATCTCACCTTGTTAAGGTGAAGTTTGCGATGACCTAAACAGGGCTTGTTTTTCCTGCCGGCGGCGCCTACAGGTCCACCGCATGAATGCCGCCCTCCTCACTGCGCTTTTAATTATCCCTGCCTTGGCACTCGCGCAGGCCCCGGTGACTCTGCCTGCGGTCGCCGTGCACTCTCCGCGGGTCGCCAATCAGACTCCGGGCGCAACGTTTGCCATGCCAGTCTCTGCCTTGCGCTTCGAGCCGCTGGTTGATATTCAACCGCGGAATCTCGCGGAAGGGCAGGCCGATATCACGGTGCGCGGTGGAATCTTTGAAAATACAGGATTCCAGATTGGCGCCGTTACGGTCGGAGATCCGCAAACTGGTCACTATTTTGCGGAGTTACCCGTGGCTCCGATGATGCTCGGAGCGCCAGAGATCGTTACGGGTGCCGATCTCACCTTCGGAGCGACCAATGCAAGCGTCGGCACCATCCGCCAAGGCTGGCGTCCGGTGCGGACCGCCGGTTTCCTTTCGCTCGGCCTTGGCGAGAACCGCTTGCGCCGGGGAGATATTTATCAGGGTTACGCGCGCTCCTTGGACGATCACACTCAGATTGGTGCCGATGTCTCGATTGCGCATTCACAGTCGGACGGCTCGGTGCCTTACGGCGAACATCGCTTCGATCGGATTAACGGCCGGATTCAACTCACCCGAGGACGTGCGCAAACCGATCTGTTCGCCGGGTATCAGGCCAAGTTCTTCGGTTGGCCCAATCTCTACACTCCGTTCAATTCCAACGAAACCGAGAACCTCCAAACGTCGCTGTTCGTGCTGAATCACCGGGTGACGCTGGAAATGGGAGATTTCCTCGAAGCCGGCCTTTATCATCGGCGAAACAAGGACGATTATGCCTTCAACCGTTTTGCTCCGGTCGGCCCGGTTCATCCGTTTCAGCATACGACATGGGTCACCGGTGGGGCTGTGACGGGCCGGCAGACGATCGGCGTCCTCGCGTTTAACTATCGCGCCGAACATCTGGTCGACAAACTCGAGTCCACTTCGCTGCTCTTCGGGCGTTTCAACTCGCGCCGGTTCACCAAGCTGGCGCTCGTCCCCGAGATCACTTGGGGCGCGTCGGCCGGTGGCCAAGCGACCGCTCGCGCGGGTATTGCGTTTGATGATACCAACCGTGATCCCTCGGCCATTTCGCCGGTGCTCGAACTCGTGCGCGTGTTCCCGTCCGGCCGCCTGCGGCGGGTGCACGCGAGTTTCGTTGAAACCTCGCAGGTGGCAACCTACACCGCTCTGAACTCGAGTGCGAAGGCGGGTCTCTTTCGTGGTAACCCGAATCTCGGCCGGCAAACGTCTCGCAATCTCGAGTTGGGCCTCGGTGGGCAGTGGGCCGGTTGGACCGGGAGCGCCGCGGTTTTCTTTCGCCGCGATCGAGCGTTGGTGGATTGGACGTTTCGTCGCGGCGTCACGGCGCGCACGGCCAATGCGGTGGATATCGAGGTGGGTGGCTTTGAACTCGTCGCCCACCGGAGCGGGAGAACGGTCGATTTAACCTTGGGCTATACCGGATTGACGAAGGATGCCGATTACCGCGTCGCCACGGTCGACGCCAGTTTCTACGCGTTGAATTATGCGCGCCATCGGTTCACGGCGGCGGTGACGGCGCGGCTGGGGCATGGGTTCGAAGTGCGGCTCGATAATGTCGCGCGTTTCCAAGCGTCCAATCTGCTGCGCACCAGCGGTGGCGACGAAGCTTTGAGCAGTACCGCGGGGCTGGCGTATCGCCCGCGGGCCTGGCGGGGACTTGAAGTCGCCGTGCAAGTGGAAAATCTTTGGGACACGGATTTCCAAGACGTCCCAGCGGTGCCGGCCGCCCGTCGCCAGACGTCGTTTCGACTCACGTATGGCTGGTGATCCCGATTTTGCCATTTGACTTTGTCCGCGCTCAGAAGTTGTTGCGCGCCCATGTCTGCCAACCCGTACCTAGACCCCACCTTTCAGATTCGCTGGTCAGCGTTGACGCCGGAGCTGATTTGCCCGGCGATCGAAACCGCACTTTCGCGCGCGCAAGCGGCAATCGCGGAGATTGCGAGTGGGGATATTGGCAACGTTACCTTTGAGAACACCTTTCTGGCGCTTGAGCGCGCGACGGAAGAGCTGAACGTCACGTGGGGAAAAGTGACACATCTCCAGTCGGTGGCCGATTCGCCGGAACTCCGGGAAGCGCACAACGCCATGCTCCCGAAAGTGTCCGCATTCTATGCGAGCATTCCGCTGAACGCGCCGGTGTGGGCCCGGTTGAAGGCCTTTGCCGAAAGTCCCGCGGCGGCGGCATTGGAGGGGATTCACCGTCGGTTTTTTGGAGAGACGCTCAAGGACTTTCGCCACGCGGGGGCGGATCTTCCGGCGGAGCCGCGAGCCCGGCTGGAAGTGTTGCAAACCGAACTCGCGCAACTTACGCAGAAGTATTCGGAGAATGTCCTTGATGCGACAAACGGGTGGCAGCTGGTGGTGGAGGACGAGAAGAGGCTCGCGGGTCTTCCCCCGCATGCGAAAGCTGCGGCACGGCGCGGCGCGGAATCCAAGGGCCTGAGCGGCTGGCGGTTCACGCTCCACATGCCGTCGCAGGAGCCGTTCATGACGTATGTCGACGATGAGGCGTTGAGGCAGGAAATGTGGACCACCGCCGCCCAACTCGGCGCGCTGCCGCCTCATGATAACACGCCGTTGATTGGGCGCATCCTCCAGCTCCGCGCCGAAAAGGCCGCCTTGCTCGGAAAGCGGCACTTTGCCGATCTCGTGCTTGAGCGCCGGATGGCGAAATCAGGGGAACGCGCGCTCGCGTTCATGGAAGACATGCAAGCGCGGGCCGCGGGTGCGTTTGCCCGGGAGACGCGGGAGCTGGAGGAGTTTAAGGCGCAGCAAACAGGCAAACCCGTGAGCCGACTCGCACCGTGGGAGCTGGCGTTCTGGGCGGAAAAGCTGCGCAAGATGCGCTACAACTTCGAGGAGGAAGCCTTGCGGCCGTACCTTCCAATGAACCGCGTGATCGCCGGGCTGTATGAACTGGTCGGGCGGGTTTTCGGGCTTAAGGTCGTGGAACGCCACGCACCGGTAAAGGGTCAGGACGTGCCCGACGCGGTCGAGACGTGGCATCCGGAAGTGAAGTTCTATGACCTCTACGATCGGCAGGACCGGCACGTCGGCTCGTTCTATGCCGACTGGCATCCGCGCGAATCCAAACGCGGCGGCGCCTGGATGAACTATTTGATCACGGGCGGACCCACGCCACGTGGCGGGCGCGCCCCGCATCTCGGGCTAATTTGCGGCAACATGACCCCGCCCGAATCGGCGAGTGCGGACGCGAAGCCGGCGCTGCTGACGCATCGCGAAGTGGAGACCATTTTCCACGAGTTTGGTCACCTGCTGCATCACTTGCTCGGCGAAGTGGAAATCAAATCGTTGAACGGAGTAAACGTAGCATGGGATTTTGTGGAGCTGCCTTCGCAGATCATGGAGAATTGGACGTGGGAGCGGGAGAGTCTGGATCTGTTTGCGCGCCACCATGAGACCGGCGCACCGATTCCGGAGGAGATCTTCAATAAGATGGTCGAAGCCAAAAATTTCCGTTCGGCTTCCGTGACCATGCGCCAAGTCGCGTTCGCCCGGATGGATCTCCTGCTTCACATGCGCACGGAGGAATTCTTGGGGGAAGCGGACGTGGAGCCGAAGGTGCGTGCGCTGATCGCGGATTGTTTGATTCCGACGGAGCCGCCAGCGCCGACGATCGTAAAGCGTTTCACGCATGTGTTCTCCGATCCGGTCGGCTATGCCGCGGGTTATTACTCCTATAAATGGGCGGAGGTGCTCGATGCCGATGCCTTCACCCGATTCAAACAGGAAGGACTGTTTAGCTCGCAGGTCGGATCCGAGTTCGTGGAACACGTTTTGAGTCGGGGAAATTCCGAGGATCCCGCGGAACTGTTCCGGGCGTTTATGGGTCGTGATCCAGACCTGAACGCGCTCCTTCAGCGCAGCGGCCTGGTGCCAGCCGCATGAAGATGCGCGGGCGGTTTCCAGAATCGCCACATGCGTCGTAGACTCCTCTTCCTCCTGCTCGGCCTCGCTGCAGGACTGCTGGTGATCATTGCAACCCTGCCTTGGTGGCTTGGGGTTGCGGCGAAATCCATCGCGCCCGGACGCGGCTTCACTTTCGCGAGTTACGAACGCATCGGTTATGGTCGCTTCGCACTAAACCAAGTGGAGTACCAGCGAGAGCGAGTGCGGGTGACTGCGTCGCGCGTCGAAGCGGATTCTCCGGTTCTCTTCCTGTTACGGCGCTGGCGTGACCGACCCAATCCTATTCACGTGGCGGATTGGCAGGTTCATGTCGCTCCAGCCACGGGTCCGGCGAAACCGTCCACCTCGGATCGCGGGTGGACACCGCTGAACCGGTTGTTGCAACGCATTGCCGGACACCTTGATTCCTGGGCGCCCCACGTCACGGCCCAAGCCGGATTTGTGCGCTGGCCCGGCGGGGAAATCGGGACGGAACGGGCAACGTGGAAATCGCGCGAACTCACGGTGGGCGCGCTGCGCTATCGCGATCTGGCCGCGGATGCGTCGCTCGCGTTTGGGTCCGGGGTTGATGCCCTGAAGCTGCGCGCCCGATCGCTCGACGGAACGATGAGCCTCGCGCTCGAAAGTGACGGCCCGCAGGTCAAAGGAAATGGGGCGTGGTTGGAGCAGCCGGCAAGCATCGAGGCGCGCTTCGGTGCGACCGGCTGGCTGCCGGCCGAGGCCGCGCTGAATGCGGTCGAATGGAACGTTCCCGGTGATCGATTAAAACTGGAGGTCTTTTATCAACGGGTGCGCGGATCAGCGCGGATCGAATGGCGGGACCAGAAATTAGCGGCCGACGTCAACGTCGTCAGTGAACCGATTCCGGATAAGCCTGCGCCGCCGCTGACCATTGATCTCCGCGGTCAAGGCGATTGGACTGCGTTTACGATCGAGGCGCTGCAGATCATATTACCCGGCATTGGCGCCCGGCTGAGTGAGCCGGTGACGGTCGAAAGAAACGGAGTTCTGCGCGGCGAAGGCGCGCGGCTCGCCTTGCGGGCAGACCTCGGCGGGCAGCCGTGGTTTGCGGCGGAAGGCATCGTAACTGGCGAAGCGAGGGTGACGTCGGGAGCGGCGGCCGTGCCGCTTGTGACGTTCGCGGTGCAGGCGACAGACTTTCAGGCGTTCGCGATGAAACTGGCCGGGGCCGAGGTGAACGGCACGCTGGAATGGCCGCGATTGCAGATTTCAAAGGGCGTAATCCGTGGCCAGGAAGGGGAGACCCTCGACCTGCGCGGCGGTTGGGACTTCACGGCTAAGGAGCTGTTGGCGGCGAGGATCGACGGAACGATTCACCGCGAGTCACTCGCGCGTTGGCTTCCATCGCAGCCTGCGTTTGGTCCCGTGCAGGTGAGTATGCGTGCGGCAGGACCGCTGGCGGCTTTGGAGCATTCCGGCGAACTGCGGGCGGACGCCGTGACGTTCGCCGCCCTGAATCCACTTTCTTTGGCCCTGATTTGGAAAGGGTGGGGAATCGGAGCTGAGACGTTTGACCTGAAAGCGAGCACCGGGGGAACAGTGATCAGCGCGGGCGGTGCGGTGGACCGGGCGGCGCTGCGTCTGCGCGGGCTGGAGTTTTCACAGGACGGCCAGTCTCGTTTTGCTTTGGCGGAACCGGTGGTGGTGCGGTGGTCCTCGGGTTTGCAGTGGGATAATCTGCGATTCACGGGACCCCAGGCCAACTTTACGGCATCGATCGCCCTTGGGAATTCGGGGAAAGTGGAAGTGGCGGCTGGCGGGCTTTCATCCCTCTGGTTCACCGATCTTTTTGCCAATTCGGTGCCGGCTTTGCAGCTCCGCTTGCTGGCGCTCACCGGGACGTGGGATGGCGGACCCATGACGTTTTCGTTGACCGCAGGGGTGTCGTTGGATTTGGCGGAAGGACGAACAGCGGCGGTTAACATGGCGGCGCGTGGAGACAAAGACGGGATTCGGATTGAAGCCCTGCGGGCGATTGAAGGCAGCGACACGGTCGTCAATGCAACCGGGCGTTTGCCGGTCACCGTTTACCCCGGATCGCCGGCCTTGCTCCACATCGATGAAATGGGCCCGGTGGTACTCGATGCGATGGCGGCACCGAATGCGGCGTTTTGGCAGAAGCTTGCCGTTCTGAGCGGAGTCGAACTCAAGGAACCGCAAGCGCTCGCCAAGGTGAAAGGCACGTGGCGTTTGCCGGAGGGGCAGGTGACGTTGCAAGCGGCGCGCCTTTCGATCGATCCCAAGCGTTTCGCCCGGCCGTTGCCCGCGATCGAGCGGATTGATGTGTCGATTACGGGCGACCGCCAGGGGGTGAAGCTCGATCGTTTCTCGATTAACGTGGAAGGTCAGCCGGTGCGAGCCACCGGACGCTTGCCCGTGCCGGAGGACGGCTGGGAGGACGTGATCAAAAGCCCGTGGTCGGCGGCGACGCGCGGCGCGGATCTGCAGGTCGACGTACCCGAGGCAGAGGTGGCGGTGTTTTCCCGTTTCCTACCGGCCGTGCTGGCCCCGCAAGGCAAATTTCAAGCGACGCTCACTTACAAGGACGGCGGCATTAATGGTTTTGTCCGGCTCCGGGACGCGGCGTCGCGTCCGCTGGGTCCGCTCGGAGTTCTCCAGGAGATCACCGCGGATCTCGAGTTGTCGGGTCGCACGATGCTGCTCCGCAGCGTGAGTGCACTCAGTGGCGGACAACCGGTCACGTTGAGTGGAACGGTCGAGCTGCCGGAAAAAGGTGAGCCGCGCTACAATCTGGCGCTGAAAGGGGACAATCTGCCATTTGTGCGCCAGACCGGGTTGCTCGTACGCGGCGATTTGGATTTCAAACTGCAGACGGTGGGTGCGGCAGCTCCGCGACTCAGTGGCACCGTGAAACTGCGCGACAGCTTGTTTCTCTCCGACCTGCGTTCCTTTCTGCCGCGTGGAGGAGGCGGAGCGACCCGCCGACCGCCGTATTTTTCAGTGGATACACCGCCCGTGAACGCGTGGACTTTGGCGGTGGAAGTAACTGGCGATGAATTCATGCGGCTGCGCACACCGGTGTTTAACGGCCTGGCGTCCGCCCGCTTCCGGCTCAGCGGCACGCTCGAGGAACCCCGGGCAATTGGAGAAGTGGAAATCGACGAAGGCGCGGTGCGAATGCCGTTCGCGCGGTTCGAAGTCCAGCAAGGTTCAGTGCGGCTGACAGAAGCCGACCCGTACGAGCCGACGCTCTATTTGCGCGGCACCGGCCGGCGTTATGGCTACGACCTTACGGTTGAACTCGATGGCCGGGCCTCGGCACCCAACGTCGTTTTCACTTCGAGCCCGGCGTTGGATTCGGAGCAAGTGCTGTTGATGGTGATGACCGGCGCGGCGCCAAGTAACGATATTGCTGTCACCGGCACCCAGCGCATGACGCGCCTGGGAACGTTCGTGGGGCAGAATCTCCTGAACAGTTTCACCTCCGACAGTGCCGATGCCGATCGCTTGAGCATCACAGCCGGAGAGAAGATTTCCCGGCAAGGCCGGGAGACGTACGATATTGAATATAAAGTCAGCGATCGCTGGAGTGTCCGCGGTGAGTATAACGAATTTGATGAATACAACGCCGGCTTGAAATGGCGGGTATTCCGCGGTGAGGGACGACCGCGGGATGGGGACAATCCGGAAAACCATGCTGACGCTGGAAAGTGAACCCAGGGTGAAACGGACACTCCCGCCGGCGAGAGGTGGTGTCGCGAGGACGCTGCTGCTCCTGTTTCTGCTGGTCCCGATGCTGGCCCTCGTGCTGCCGGCGGCAGAAACGACGGCAACTACGGCCACGATTTCGGTGAGTGGCGCCGGTTTTTTTCGCGACCGCGAACTGCGCCTCGCGTTGAACCGACTCTTGCGGGCGGAACTGAAGGCCTATCTCGATTCGAACGCGATTGAAGATGCAGCGGTCATTCTCGTGTCGGCCTTGAGCCAGTCGGGTTTTCAGAATCCGGAAGTGCAGATTGAAGCAACGCTGACCGACGGCGCCAAGGTGGTGCACGAGTTTGATCCGAGTTTTGCGGTTCCGCTGCCGCGTCCCTTGAGCGCGCGGCAGGTCCACTTTCGATTAAACCCGGGGGTTCGCTCGCATGTGGCGGCAGTGGAGTTTGTGGGACTGAACGCGGTATCAGAGCGGCAGGCGCGGGCTTTCTTTCGCACGGATGCGACGCTGGTGGCGACGGCGCGGACCAATGCCTTTTCGCCGGGCAAGCTCGGTCGTGGCGTGGAGGGACTGCTCGGCGAGCTGCGTCAGCAGGGCTACATTTCAGCGCAGGTGAAAGCGGATATCGTGGACGAGACTGCGGGTGGCGCGCTGACGCTGCGGGTGACGGTCACCGAAGGCCAGCGGTGGCAGGTGGCCGCGATCCTGTATCAGCGCGACGAGGACGATCGGGTTTCGCTTCCCGCTCCGGAGCAATGGGTGGGAAGGCCCTGGTCACCGACGCTGCAGGAGGATATTCGCGAAGAGATCCGGCAGGCTTATTATCGGGAAGGATTCCCGGACGTCGGGGTGCACGTCGAGGCTGAGGAGGCGGGTGGGACGGGCGCGCTGGTGAACGCGGAGGTGGTGGCTACGATCGTGTCGGGTTTGCCGGTCACGGTGGGGCAGGTGCGGTTTTCCGGCCGGGTGGCGACGCGGGAGTCGGTGTTGCGGCGGCGGGTGCGTCTCGAGTCGGGGGATCCGCTCGATCCAGTGATGTTGGAGCGAGCGCGCTACCGGATTGCCCGGCTCGGGGTCTTTGACGCGGTGGATCTGCGCTACGAGCCGCCGGTGGGGGAAGTGCGGGACCCGGTTTTCTCGGTGCGGGAGGGGCCGCGTTACGAGACGCATCTGCTTTTCGGATACGGCAGCTATGAACAGTTCCGGGCCGGAGTGGAGCACCGGCAGATGAACATCTTCGGGCTCGCGCACCAGAGCCGGCTTGACCTCGTGCAGTCGATGAAAAGCACGAGTGGAGATTATAGTTATACGGTGCCGGAGTTGTTCGGGGAGTCCCTGGATGGCACCGCCCGACTCTTCGGGCTGCAGCGTGAGGAGATCGCGTTTACGCGACAGGAGTTTGGTTTGAATGTTTCGCTGCGCCATCCGGTGCGGCAGATTGGGGGCGACGCGAAAGCCGGGTACACCTTGCAGGCCTTGAGGAACCGTCGCAACGAGCTCTCCACCCAATTGACGGATGAGAGCCAGCTCCTCGTCGCGAGCGTGAATGTCGGCTTGTTGGGTGATACGCGCGACAACCCATTGCGACCGCGACACGGTTATCATTGGTCGATGCAGCTGGAGGCAGCCGATCCAATGTTCGGCGGAGAGTCGACCTATCAGCGGATGGAGCTTGCCGGGGCTTATCATACGAACTGGGGCGGCGGCCGCTGGGTTCACTTCGGTTTGGCGCAAGGCATCATTACCACGGGCGGCAGTAATGATTCGACCCTGCCGGTGAACAAACGATTCTATCCGGGTGGTGATAATAGTATCCGCGGTTATCAACGGGGTGAAGCGGCTCCGCGTGGAGCCGACGGATTATTCATCGGGGCGAAGGCTTTTATGCTGTTGAATTTTGAGATTGAACAGGCCCTGACGCCGAACTGGTCGATCGTCGCGTTTGTGGATGCATTGGGGACCGCGGTGGCGCTCCGCGAGTTGCCCTTTGAGGAGCGGCTTTATTCGGTGGGGCTGGGCGTGCGATACCAGACCCTCATTGGACCGCTCCGGTTGGAATATGGGCGCAACCTCAAGCCACGGCTGGCGGATCCGGCGGGCACGTGGCATTTCTCCATAGGTTATCCATTTTGAGCGACCTCGGCTATGAGTTGCCTTGTCGCGGTTGAGGGACGGGTGCGGCGGGCGACCAAGGTCTGAACGTTAACCCGATTATCCGTTCGCTCAGGCTGAGGCAGGCGAACTTTTTTGTCGCCCGCGAGCGGTGGGTGCGTCGTGCTCGTGGGTGATGATTATTGCGGATATCTCCAAGATTCCTGGTCGCACGTTTCCCGCCCGCCGCTGGACCCGCGGCATGGTGGGGCAGGCCGGCCAACCTATTTCAGCTCAGGGCTTCGCCATGGGCTATGTCGTACTGGAGCCGAATGGCGGCCAGGTGCCCTGGCATAATCAGGAGCAGGAAGAAGTGTACATGGTGCTGCAGGGGCGCGGCGAAATCTGCGTTGGCACCGAGAGGCAGGAGATAACGGCTGGGCAGGCGGTATTTCTGCCGCCGACCGTGTTCCATCAACTCACCAACATTGGCGACAACCCCCTGCATATGATGTATATCTACTGTCCCGGCGGCGACGTCGCCCACTGGCGGCAGGAACTTGATGGCACGCTGCCGCTGGCGGGCGTTGGAGAAGTGCCTGCGCTGCCGGGAGGTGCGCAACCACAGTGCACGAAAAGGCCGGGGTAATTGACGAGCCGGACGGCTCGACATTTTTGATCTTGCGCGGCTTGGATACCAGGTTTGGATACCAGGTATGCCGGGCCATAAGAGAAAAACGGCCGCCGAAGGGAGCGGCGGCAAGAAATCCGACTTTGAGAAAGTATCCGGAGTTGAGAACCTGTACTTCCGGCAGTCGCGCGCGGTGTACGTCACGCGCGTTTCCCTCAATGGCACTCGGACGTGGAAGAGCCTTGAGACGGACGTTCTGACCATCGCGAAACTCCGACATCGGAAGGAGCAGGATCAGACTGAAAAGGCCCGGCAAGCCGGCGCAAAACTGACCGGAGACTTTCGGAGCTTAGGTGAGCTTGCCGATGAATTCGAAAAACGAATTCGTGCGGCCAGATTGGCAACGTCCTCAGTTGTTGGATACCTTGGACACCTAAAGCGTCTTCGAGAAAACTGGCAGCGTGGTGCATTTGACAGTTATCCGGTGAAGCGCCTCACCCTTGACGGTATCTTCGAGCTGCGTGAGCACCTCTCTGAACGCGCCATTGTGCCCCATGGGCGGATCGGCGTCTGCACCACAAAGACTCGCGGGTACGGCAGCTCGGTCGTGAACGACACGCTTTTTTGTCTCCGACGACTGGTCGAAATTGCGATCGAAAAGCGGGTGGTCTTCCATAGTCCGTTTGCAGAAGGAGGCGTGCTTCGTACGAAGGTGAACTTGCCGGTGAAAACGAAGAAAATCGAACTGCCGGAACGCTCGATGATGGATCGTATCTTTGCCCAGATCAGAACAGTCAAAAAGGCGAAGACGGTTCACGGTGAGACCACTCGGTTGCAGAAGTTTGCCAACTGGAACGCGGACTTCGCTGAGTTTCTCGCCTACTCAGGCGCTCGGCACGAGGAGGCAAACCTCGTCCGTGTCGGCTGCTACAAGCCTGGAGCGAACGGAACGGTCGTCGGCACGCTTTACGTGCCCGGCTACAAGTCCGTTTCCTCTGATCGCACGATCCCGGTTATTCCACCGCTAAAACGGCTGCTGGATCGTCTTGTCGCCGGCAGGAGCGTTGACGAGAAGCTGCTGGTCGCGAAAACGTGCCTCACGCCGCTGGCAACGGCTTGCGAACGCCTCGGTCTTACACCGTTAACGCAGCATCACCTCCGCCACTACTTCGCCACAATTTGCATCGAGAAGGGCGTCGATATACCGACTGTTTCTCGCTGGTTAGGCCATTCCGATGGCGGTCGACTTGCGATGAAAACTTATGGCCATCTCCGGCAAGACCACTCTCTCGCGCAGGCTGCACTCGTAGATTTCGAGGATTCGAACCGGACCACGACTGCGCCCGCGGATTCGGGGCAGACGCCGATCGTGCCGTTCAAATCTGACTCTGGCGTTCAATCGAAGACCGAGTGATGAGGACCCGGCGAGTGTCCGGAACTCGTTCCACTTTGCCCGTTGCCAGCCAACGGTAGAGAGTTGCTTGAGAAATCCCTCCCAGTAGCTTTCGAGCGGTTTTCTCGTCGTAAGCCACAGGTATTGGTTCCGACTGTGTTTCCGGCCTGGCGGCTGGACCCTCTAGGCCAGCACCCCAGCCAGCGCAGATACGCCGAGCTTCGTCTTCATTTTCAGCTTCCAAATAGACTCGGCGAATCGTCCCGTTTAGGGCGTAATAAGCCATGAACGATTTCAACGGCGACGCTTGTGCCTCGATTGCGATCATGAGAGAAGACACAGCAAGCGTGTGCCTCCCGGCTCCTTTAACAATGGCTGACTCGTGCCGGGTTCCCGGTATGCCAGCTACCTTGTGGTTTCCTTCGCGATCCGTCCAGTCCCTCAAGGGCCGGAAGCCAAAGGCCCTACCTGAGACTCCGAGAATCGACTCCGCCCAATCTATTTGGAGTAAAATGGAACGGCAGCACAGTGGCAAATCCAGTAAGGTCCACCATCTGTGCAGGTTAACGTCCCAGAAGCGCCTCCCACGAGTGACGCGAGGAGACTGGCCGCGACGCGAAAAATCGAAAAAGACGCCGGATAGTCAACCAACCGTCAACCGGAACGTCAACTGACCGTCAACCGAGGGTCCATCCGGCGCACGCTTTCAAATCCACCGGAGCCCCATGTCGTTGTGTAGGCCGGCGCGTCTAAGGGAAGTGAGAACCGGAACCCACGACTGCCGGTTTCACATGCCTCACGGGCCGGGTGATTCAAACGGCAGTTGGAAATACTCGAAGATCGCTTTGGTGCGGGCGTGGATACGGTCCTGGAACAGACCGGCGCGTTCGGAGAGAGAATTCATCGGGTCGAAAGCGATGCGGATAAAGTCCAGCAATTCCATTTTATCGAGGTTCACCGCCACTCCCGGTTGATGATCGATTTTAAGCGTCGCGATCGAGGGCAGGCAGAGGACCATCATATAGAATTCCTCGGTCTCCACGTTGCAGAAATAGAGCCAGTACGGCCAGGCCTCGTGAAACGCCGAGTAGAACTCCCGGACTTCCGGGATCGAATGAAGCTCCCGCGGATCATCGTCGAAGCCTTCGATCATGAAGGTCATCGCGTTCATCATGTCCCGTAGCGGCCGTCCGCGAGGGAGTTTTTCCGGCGCGTAGATGTTCAGGAAGTGGCTGAAGTCGCCGCGCTCCACTTTTGACCGACTGAACTGGTAAACGATCAGATCCATCGCGCATCAAAATCCGTCACTGACCTTCACGCTTTCGCGCTTCGTGCAGGGCGAGGGCTTTTTGGTACGCATCGTGGAGATCAATTGCGAGGTCCTGCTGCGGAGCGACGCGCTGAAAGGCGGCATACATGACGCACATGACTTCGAGGCCGGAGAGAATCTCTTTACCGTAAGCCGGCACGCGATAGCTTTTCTCCGGGCTCGCAAAGTCGAGCCCGGTTTCCCCGGCGCGAGCGGCCTCGGCCGCCACGTGTTTGATCGTCTCGCTATCCATGCCGTCGAGGCACTTCAGGATTTCGAGAAAGTGGAAGACTGCGGCGGGTGCTTTGAGAGCGAGGAGGTCGGGATTCGAGCTGCCTTCTACCGATGATTCCGACGCTGCCTCGGCCGGCTCGTCCTGCCATCGGAACCAGCTGCTCAGCCGTAGGTCCGCCGCGAATTTGTCCACGACCTCGTATTCGGAGCCGTTACCGGGCGAAATCGCGGAATAACATCCAAGGGCTCTACGATCTATTCATCCAAGCCGGTGTTCCGGTCGAGCAGGTAGCGTGACACCCTTACGTGTTCGCGGGAAATGCTTCCAGTCTTTGCAAAGTTTCCTTCAGCGACGCGGTCTGCTCATTTCTGGCGGCGAGTTTCTTCGCGATCTGGCCGAAACACTTGTCGATGTCCTTGAGCATGGAATCCGTGAACGTGACGACCGGCACGGCGAATTTGTCGAAATACTTGTTTCTCTTTTCCATCTCCTGTTCCCATTGATCCGCAATCTCCCGATTTACTTGAATCTGCGTCTTCTTCTGTTTTTGAATGCCGGAAATTGCCATGTGCGTCGACGCGGGGCTTAACTCAAATCCGGTGAGTTCCATCGTATGTGAATTAAGCACGGTGAAATCCAATCGGTGCTCATGCTTAACCTCCACGCCTCCGTAACGGAGTTCAGGGATCAAGAACGGCTCTGATTCAACGGATCCCGATGCTTTAAGGTATGCCACGTATCGGTCTGCAATCTCCTGTTCATATATTGAATTGGACTCGCGCTTCAACACACTGCGATAAAAGGCCATCAACTGATCGATGTTTGAAAAGGTGATGGGCACCGGGCTCGTGGGATCAACCAACCCAGTTCGAAGGACATGACCAACGGTCCAGTAGTGGTAGTCGGCGCGTCTGATTTCACTCACGTCATTCGTCCATTTTTTAAGCCGGTAGGCTGGCGACAGCAGAATCCCCCACGACATTCCGCCCCGACCAAACCAAACCTGCCACAGCATTTCATCCGGCTTGGCCCGCGTGCGCGCCTTGAAATTGCGGTAGAAATTGCGCGTCAGGAAAGTGAAGATGTAAGTTTGAATCAGAGGGTCTTTCAGAAATCTAACCAACTCGTGCTCGGATTCCGTTTTATAGACTTCGCCATTATACTTCGCCTTCTGGGCGGCCTCAATCTTTTCAACCTTGTCCAGCAAACCCGCCACCCAGCGGGACAGGAAATCATTGGGGTCTGAGAATTGAACGCGGATGCTATCAACAAAAATGGTATTCCATCTGCCAATCTTGGCATGGAACGAGTGAAGACTGATTACCGAAGGAGCGGGCGCAAACGTTGTCACCCTGACAAGAGGCACGGCTCTAATCAGAGCTTCGTCGCGAATCGCTCCGAGTTCTGCGGTCAGCGCCTGTTCGAGCTCAAGCAATCCTTGATCCGTTTTCATACGATGCGTGCAAACTTGAGTTCATGGGTCTCGACCGCAACGCCATCCTGCCTACTGCTCAAAATGAACTAGGAGGAGCCAGGCATTCGATATGAGCAGGCGAGCGCTCCTTTATTTTGTGGGGATGGTTGCAAGTTTCTCCGCCATCGCACCGGCCCCAGATTGCATCAAAGCTTGGTGCTTCGATCGCAGTAAAGAGTTTACCCAGTTAAAAACGAGCGGCCGGCTAACTCGCCCACGATAGATTTCCGTTTGCACCGCGCGCAAGCGTTGCCCCAACTCGCCGACCTCAGCCGGACTTTCCAAGCACTGCGACCAGAGGTCCTCTACTTGCGTTCGGAGTTTGCCGGCGCTTTCCGCGGCATCGCTTTGCTTAAAGCATTCTCGAATGCCCCAGACTAAGGCGGGCCAAAGCGGGGCTAGCACAGCGAGAAAAAACTGCTCGAGCGTCAATTCCCGCGCCAAGCCGTAGACCGTCAATCCGCTGGCGGTCAAAAAGAGGAGGGTCACGAGACCAATCAGATATCGCCGCCGGAGCCGTTCGTCCCACCAGCAATTCGAACGTTGGCAGACCAGCGCGGCATAGTTCAACGGCAGAACCGAAATCTCGGTAGGATACCAGTCGGTGAGATGAACGGCATTCGGCTGCTTACTCAGAAACTCTTGGCCGTTATGTGCCAGTTCCTCCGGCATCGGCGGTTTGCCAGCGGTCAACGGATTCCAAGAAAGGCCGAAAAGTTCACAATCGAAGAGTTCCTGGATTTGTGCGCCAAGCTTGCGATACTGTGCCTGATATCGCTCCAAAACAAATGCGTCCAAGAGTGACACCCCGACGGCGTAGAGCACGGTCCAACTTTTGGTGCCCGGCCAGTTAGACGATATCACCGAAGCCACCACTGCCCCTCCGATCGTCAGAAGCATCTGGATCGCCAACACCTGTTTCGCTCGACCATAAACATCGCTGCTCGCCGCCAGCAAAAGGCGATGACGAGCGGCGTTCTGGCGTGTCACGATTGCGGCGCCCGTGAGGTCCTGAGGTGAGCCTGCCGGCGTCATGGAAAACCGCCTTGGAATACGATATTCCATTGGCGTCTGGCTTCGGTTGTGCCGCCCCAAACTTCATTGGCTTGAGCATCCTTTGCGTGATCGCGGGAGTTGGCGACCGAATCGACGGTGCGCGCGAGCATCGAAGGCGCTTTTATTGCCGCGATATAGCCGGCAATTCCCAGCGGATCGCGAAGCGCGCTACAATTCCGGGCCGCAAGCTTCATCAACAACTCTGTGAAGCAGTCAGCATACGTTTTCACGCCGGCACAAATTCCTTCCTGCGCTAGCACCATCTCAATATGAAACGAGGATAGAGAAACGGCGGTCGGACGGCGTGAGCGCCAATACTTCATTAAGCGTGCAGTGCCACGCAGTTTTCCCCCGGCCTGCTTATCAGCGGTCGCGATATACGCGTCGTGTGCGTCGGGACTGACCCGCATCCACCCGCCGTTGCCGTCGGGCATTCCGTAGGTGGGATAGCGGTTGTCCTGACTCATGCCTTCGAAGAAGGCGGGGACTACGTCGACCTGCACTCCGGACGAAAACTTGACGACAATCGCATGCACATCGCGATAAATCGTCGTATTCGGGAGGCGTCCTTCCAGCGCGGAGCGAACATTGTCCAGCACGGTGATGGAAGTTTTCAGCGATCCACCCCACGTGACCGCATCCCTGCGGAAAACCGCAAACAGATCGACATCGCTTTCACCGGCTATGTCGGTGCCGCGATCAAAACTGCCAATCGTCAGAAGCTTGTAGAATGAAAATTGATCCCTGAGCCGCGTCGCAATCGTATCGCGATGTGTAGCGACTCGCTGGCGCTGCACCTCGTTAGGTGCTACGCGTTGCAGGATTGTGCGGAATGAATCGGCAGCGCTCATTTTACCTCCAAAGCTGGAACAGTTGGAACTCCTTTGACCGTATCGGCTGCACTTGCCCCAAGCGCGTCTCGTCGCGCTGAGCGTGACTTCTCAATGCCCCACGTCGTTTGTGCTACTTCCTCAATTTTTGTCAGGAATTTGTCCACGTTGAGACCTGCAATGAACGCGAGCACGTAGAAGCCCAAGTGATTGCTTTCACCTCGCGGAGCTGAGTCTAACACGAGCAGACCCGCTTTCAGCAGCAGGTAACTCACCACGCCGCAGACCAAACTAACGACGGGCCGAATGAAATACCATGGCATCCATTTGGGATTCCAACCATCGCCCGCGCATACATTCAAATAGAGTCCGCGCAGGCAATAGATCACGCCACCAACGCCGGCGGTGAGCCCACAGAGACAAGCCACTTCGAACGGTGCCAACCACGAAGGCAGCGCGCCCGACAATACAAGCCCAACGGCCCAAGTCTCCACGACGAGGCAGAGGATCAAAAAGAAGAACGAGCGTTTCATGGTCGAGATATCGTCGGTTTGGTTGAGCAGAAAGCCGGTCAGATCGGCACCTTCGCGAGGTGCACTTCGTCGCGATCGATGGGTTGCAACACGACACCGATTTCTTCCGACGCCATGATGATCATTAGGGTCGGCAATCCGTCAGCTCGGGTGTTGGGGCTGCAGATCGCGACGGCCGCGATATCCGGAACACTTGGCGTGGCGTCATGCCTGTCGGGGTGGCTATGCCATTCCCCTACATAGGCCACGTTCCCTAAAGTGCGTTTAAGGGTTCGGCTAACCATCGTGGCTAGACCGTTGCTGCCCCGGATAAAACTCGTCGGCCATGCATCACTGTCCGGCGGAGCCGGCATCATTCCGATCACCGCGAGCGAGTGCTGCGTGCGATCGACCACGCCAACCAGAATGCCGCCGGTCTCATCCGGCAAATTTTTTGTGCGCTGCTCTACGAGCTGCTGAACGACGGCGGAGTGCAACAACACCTGCCAGCCCGCGATGACCACCGCGATCGGCGCCGTAGCCGCGACATTCACGACTGAAACGGCTCCGATCTCACGCGACCAGCGGTTGATCACTACAGCGGCGTCGCTACTGGCGGCGGCCTTGCGAATTCGGTGCGACAACAATCCAGCGTGGACGGCCACGCCCTCTTGCGGCACGGTGGCACTGACATCGCGACAACCATTCCCGTAACGGTGGGCGACAACGCCCACATCGTCGAAATGGCCGATCAAGTTGGCATCGAACGCGACCGCTCGCAGGTATTCCGCTTCGAGCCAGAACAAATCAGTCTTTCGTTTGGCATCCTCAACCAGCAGCACCGACTCATCGCCTCGTTGATTGAGAAACGCGCTCATTCGCCGGGCCGAACTTCGCTGGTCCGTCGCAAGACGGCGTTCGACCGTCACGGAAGCTGAGAAATCGAGGATCAGTTCCGCTCCCTTTAGCGCGGCGACCAGCTTGGACTCGTCCTCGCCGGGCGCCAGAAAGTCGCAACCAATCCATGCGGGAGCGCTTCGATCTGGGAACACCGATTGCATGGTCGCGGCGAGCGCGTGCGCTTTCTTGTGCCCAAGCGCATCAGCATTGAGCAGATGGCGAGCGGGGTTGTGCGGCTCAAGGTCATCATTGTCCACCAATGTCCACTCGCCAAACCCGCCGCGCCACAGGTTGTTCGCGATCTGCGATCCAAGTGAGCCCGCGCCGATCGCCACGGTTTTCACGGCCGAAGGCGCGTAGCCGTTCATCGCAGCGGCCAGATTCGCCGACAGATGCCAACGCACGGAAAGCGGCGCCAGTCGCGTGCCCTTCAGCCGAGCCGGGTCTTCGAACAGCTCACGTTTTTTCGGAACCCACACGCCCCTCTCTTGGACCTGCTCCACTGCGGTTTTGAATAACTCTCCAATTTCGCTGCCGACAAAGAATGCGCGGTGCTCGACTGATTCGACCTTGCCGCCTTTTTCCCGCAGTTTGGGCAGCTCGACGACAAGGAGTAGGTGACGCTTGGCGAAGCCCTTCAACTCCTCTCGGAGAGCGCCGATCTGCGCGGAAATCGCGCTGACCAAAGAGCCCCCGAGGCTAACCAGCAGTTTTTCGAGATTCCCGAGAGTAACGGGCAACTCGTGGATGACACCGTGCTCTACCGGTGGACCTTGGACGATAAGCGCAGGCACCGCAACAGCGTCGGGCGCCCACGCCGGTTTCTCTCGTTGGGCCACCCAGAAAAAGGGAGCGCACTGGACGATGAAGAAACGCTCCGTGCGACACAGCTGGCCCGCAGCGAAGGGGACGGCCGGCAAGACGATGCGCGCAGGAGAATGCTGCATGATGGCCTCCAGCGGTTGATCGGTCCGATGCAGAGTGCCGTCAGCAGTGCCCGCCAACCAGCGGCGAATACGCTCGACGAATCCCCGAGGCGCCCAGTTCTCCCGTTCGTCCGCCCAACTCCGCTCATACAGGCACAACTGGCGGGGATAGGCCGCGCCGTTGATCATCGTATGCGGCACCAACGGGAAACTCTTCCGCAGCGCAAAAACCTGCGGCATCGCATCGTTGGCGGGAAACCGGATGCGCAGGCGCTCGGTCTTATGAATGCGATGAAGCGGCCGCTGAGGGAGATCAACGTCGACCTCCAACTCGATGATCTCGGTGTCGGTTTCTTTCGACGCCGAGACCAACCGCGCATGAACAAGCCCGCGCGGAATTTCGAGGTAACGCTGGAGTTCTGCCGATCTCATGTTGGCAGTTGCTTCAGCCGACGCGCGGCGCCGGAGCGCTCACCAACGCGCCGCTGCCGATGGCCGCCGCCGTTTCGAGGCTCGCCCCGGCAAGAGTCACGTTCACGGTAAGACGCGTCGGTGAGACGCGATTCGGGTGTTCCATCGTGACCATGAACTTCCCGGACTTCGGTTTCAGATTGGTCTTATAGCAGTTCTTCGACTGGAAATGTGGCGGCTGGTCTTGGTCGATGTCGTCAATCGGTTTGCTCGTGGAGATCACGATGGCGCGGGACTTCCCTTGATCCAAAAGCCACTGCACGTTTGCGATGGGCTTCGTCTCGCTTTCACCTTTTTCGGGTGAGAGGGAAAGATAGCTACAATGATGCGGGAGTTTATAAACATCCCACTTCAGGCGCTCTCCATTCCTGTGCAGTCGGGTGATTGCGACGATTTTGTGCCAGTTGTAGTAAGTGGTGTCGGCGGCCATTAGAAACTGCGTGCCGCCGGCTTGGAACGTCGCCTGGAACACCAACGAGCACTCGTTGCGATCGAGCACCGCGTCGCCATCGCGCTCGCCAAACGGCGAGTGGATGAAAAACTCGACGCCATCCTGGTCTTTCGACCAGCCGGGCACGAGCTGGCCCGCATCGGTGATGAGATGGAGGCGGCTTTCCAAGGTCAGGCCCTGGCTTTCGAGCCATTCCTTCAAGTGCGCCGGGCGCGAGAAAACTCGGATGCCCTTGCCCTCTATCAGCCGGTGGCGGGCTTCCTGCCGGATTACACGCGCTTCATCTTCGGCGCCCTCCTCGACGATGGCGGCAGCGGGCACCCACAGCTCGTCGATCTTCACGCGACCTTCGCTCTGATATTTTTCGGCGTGGTTGAGATGGAAAAACCCAGTAGCGCCACAGATGTGATCGTCATCGAGGTGGGTGAACGCGACCACGTCGATCGTGTCGCGGAGCGGGTAGTTGATGTCTTCCTTCAGCGCTTCCGGCAGGTCGATTCGACGGTCGTCCGGATCGTCCGGATTAAGCTTCGCTGCGTAATCACACAGCATGAACCTCTTTTCGAGCGTGATAAGACAGGTGTCGGCGTTGCCGACCGGGTAGAAGATAATCTTAGGCATAATCAATCGAATTGTCAGGTCCACGAATCACAGCCGCGGTGTTGCTTACTTACGCCGACCGCGGGCTGGTAGCGGAAGACGCCGATGTTCTCTTACGAGCTAACTCGGCGCTCCGCGTGACCGACCAATCAACTTGTCGCTTGATTACGATGCGTTGAATTGTCTCAACACTGAGAGCCGAAAGCGGGAAGGACGTTTGCCCGTCCTCCCCGCGCAAAAGTAGGCTACAAGAAAGGCCCCTATGACCGGCGACGGTTGTAGGGGCTTTGGTTTGACGGCGCCAGCGACACACCGAGCTTCGCGGCTTGAGCCTGAACTGCCACAGGGGTGCGCCCGAGCTTCAGTCCCATTACACGGGTCGGCGTATTCTGGTTTGCCAAGGTCCGAAGCGCGGCGTTTTCGGAGCCGCCCCACGTGTGACGATGGTTCAAAGGTAATTTTGACATAGTTTTGGTTTCCCTTTCTAGCCGCCTTTCCTCCGCTGCTTAAAACGATAGGGCTTTCCGGCTGAGGGGGAGTCGTGCGCTTTGCAAATGGGGTGTCAACCCCAGAATCGTCCGGAAAGTGAAAATTCCGTTTTCAGTGGCCATTAACGTGAAGTTTGCTCGACACGTTGGCTGGTTTGCCGCGTCAATAGCTCTTGATGTTGATATCCTTTTCGACCTCGAATTTCCTCTCGTTCAAGGACCCGATTGAGTTCAGCACCCGTGCTACGCGCGAGCGCCAGCATAGTCAGCGCGTCTTCTCGCACCGCGGTTCTGACCTTAAATTGGTTCCTATTTCCGCAATTTTTGGCGGTAACGCATCGGGTAAATCGAATTTCTATCGCGCCGTTCTCTTCTTGCGGCAGCTCGTCCTTCGCCAACCCCAAACAGCCGACGAGCAGATTGGTGCTGAGGCATTCAAGCTCGACGACGGACTCAGCGAAACGCTGCCGTCGCGTTTTGTCATCGAAATCCTACCTTCGGATACAATATTTCGTCTCACCATCGCCGTGGCCCGTGATGGCGTCGTTGAAGAGAAACTTGAGGAGGTGCGCGGCGAGCGCAGCGTAATAATATACTCCCGTCTCCGTCCCAGCCAAGCGAGGGAAACCGTTTGGAATGTCGAGCCATTACAGCGCAGGGCCAAGTCAGCCAACGATCGCGATTTCGTCGGGTTCAAAACGCGCGACACGCTCCCCAACCAACTGTTCCTCGGCGCGCTCCGCGGGAAGAATGTCCCAGTCGTGGATGAAATCTCGGCTTGGTTTAGCGATCAACTGGCCTTGATGCTGCCGGATTCGACGCTCAAGCGGCTCGAATTTAATCTACCGACGACACGAGGGTTGCTCGAATTCTGTAATGAAACTTTAAGGACAGCGGACACGGGCGTCCATGACATCTCGCCGCAGAAGGTCGCGTGGCAGGACTTTCCCGTCCCCCTCGACCTCAAGGAAGAAATAAAAAAGAACCTGGGGGAACGGCAGCTAACATTCGTTCTCTCGCCCGACGGGCGCCGCTTCTCGGTCACGCGGCATAACGGGGAGCTTCACGTCGCCCGCATTTACACCCATCACAAGTCCGCGAGCGGAGCGCTCGTCCGCTTCGAACTTTCCAGCGAGTCTGAAGGCACGCAGCGGTTCCTCGACCTGTTGCCCGCCTTTTATGAAATGGTCCGGCCCGGTCGTCCGAAGGTGTTCATCATTGATGAACTGGATCGTAGCCTACACACCCAACTAGCGAAGCATTTGGTTCAGGGCTATCTGAGGGCGATGGATTCCGACTCCCGCAGCCAGCTGATCTTTACGACGCACGATGTGACGCTCCTCGATCAAGAGCTGCTGCGCCGTGACGAAATCTGGTTCATGGAGAAGGATCCGTGGGGCGCGTCCGCCCTCGTCTCCCTGGCCTCATTTGAAGGCGTGCGCTATGACCGCGATATCCAACGAGGCTATCTTGATGGAAATTTCGGCGGCGTGCCGCGTTTCACTGGCCCCGCCTTCCGGGCCTTGCCTGGTCCGAGGATTCAGCCATCGGGTGGCGCCGCCGTGCACCACACCAAGAAGACTGGCGGTGACGATTACGCGGTCTTTGCGGATGCTTACCCGGCCACAAGCGCCGATCAGCTTGTCTGCGAACTCGCGCTCGACATCGTGGATTCGAGGCCAGGGATACCAAGTGCGGACTATCTCGACACGCTGATTTTAGCCACTCACCCCGAATTGTGTCGGACCTTAACCTCCAAAAAACCGAGGCGAAAAACCGATGCCCTTTTTGATTCGGTTCGGAATGAAACGGATTTGATCGCCAAATTGGGGCTCAAATGGAGCGAGTGCATCGGCTATCTTGAACAAAGCCGAAACGCATTGGAAATTAGGCGCACCGAGCCGGAACAGCCCATTTACCGGGGAGAAAATTTTGCGCCGCTGCAACAGTTATTCCCTCCTAAACGCGTTCCATTGGTTTTATTTGCCTTGTCCGTGTTGGAATCGGTGAAAGAAACTAGAGGAAGCGAACCCCAATCAGCCGAACGATCACGCGCTTCCAGAACGTTTGAGCAGCTTCGCGTCAAATACTCCATGCCCTAAGCAGAATGAACATCCTCGACCAGCTCCCCAAACAGCCGATCAAGACGGAGCCGGATGTGTGGGTGAGACGGTTGGTCTTGTATTCCAGACTCACGCTCAACCCGGAAGTGATCCGCGATATTGGCCTGCACCGCGGACTGAATATTGTCTGGGCGGAGGAGCCAGAATCGGAAACGGACAAAAGCGATATCGCAGGGCACAGCGCGGGTAAAACCACATTTTGCCGGCTACTTCGTTACGTGCTCGGGGAAAAAACGTATGCCAACAAATCCAGCACGCAGGCGCTCAGGAAATCTTTCCCTAATGGTTATGTCGCGGCGGAGATTTTTGTGCGAGGCGCCCAGTGGGCAGTGCTCCGCCCGTTGGGCGAGAACCGGAATTCGTGGGTTCTAAAGGGCGGGACGATAGAACAGGTCGTAACGGAGAAGGGCGAACCTGCGTATCAGGAAACATACCCCGACAAGATTGGCTTGTCCGGACTGCTGGAAGGACTGGCTTCATCGACTGTGGTTCGGACGCAGGAGGAGATTAAGTGGGGTCATGTGCTGGCGTGGTGTGCGCGGGACCAAGAGGCGCGTTTTCAAAACGTCTACGATTGGCGCTCGTCGCGCAGTGAATCGGAGTGGCCGACTTTTCGCTTTCCCAAATCGGATCCACTTTTTGTGATGCGCGTGGTCCTCGGCCTTTATCTGCCGGACGAACTCAGCACTGAAGAACTTTTTTCGGCCAATCTCCGCGCCTTGGAAAAGGCGGAAGCCTATTTGGAGGGGATGAAACGGGAACCCGAGTTTTGGCAGCAGCACTACAATAATAAGCTCAGGGAGCGCCTGCAGATCCTCCTTGTCGCGGACGCCGACGAGATTGCGCGCGCACCCTTGCGGTCGGAAGAAGTGTTGCCCGATCTCAAGCGCTACGTCGAAAAAGCCAAATATCTCCTGGCGGAGAATCTCGATGCTTTTACTGCCGAAAATGCCGAGCTGCAATCGCAGCTCAACGCGCTGAATGAACAGCTGGCCCAGAGCAAGAGTGAGCTCCGTCAGATCGAAGCTCTTTTCTATTTAGGGGAAAAGGCGGACATTGAAATCGATGCCGGCCTGAAACGAAACGAGGAGTTCCGCAAAAAAGCCGCTGAACTCAAGGATCGGATGTGCCCGCTGGGTGGCGTGCTGTTCGGGGAATGCGACTATGTCCAGCAACGGCAAGCCCGGCTCCAGCCGCACGAATTGCGTGATGCCCATGCTCTCGAACAGCGAGAAGCCCAACGCGCGGAAGAAGGACAAAAAATCACTCGGCAACATGACGAGTTGCGCCTAAAAATCCAACAAGACGAACAGCAACGGACTATCCTCTTGGAGCGACAGATGCGGATGGGCTCCAAGATGAATGAACAGACGGCCACCAGCACGAACTTAGATCAGGAATTCGAAAACCTGAGCGCCTGGCAGGCACGTCTCTCGGCGCCGGAAAAGAATGAGAAGTTAAAAATCGCAGTCCAAGAAATTGCTTCGTTGAAGGAGAAGATTGCGGACAAGCGGGCACGCTTAAACCGCTTGCTGGCCGATCACGATTCCAACCGGGATCTGTTGAACCGGATATTCTCGCAGTCGGCCCGCTTGGTCCTGCCTTCTTCGAACTATGACGGCCAAGTCAGCTTTCAGGATCGCGAACTAAACTTCCAAATAACTCACGGCGGGGCGATGAGCGGCGAGGCGATGGAAACCCTGGCGGTGCTGCTTGCCGATGTCAGCTGCCTCATTTTCAACTCGCTTTCCGACGGCGCGCATCTGCCTGGCTTCCTGTTGCATGACAGCCCGCGGGAAGCCGATCTCGGCCTACGCCTCTATCATGGATTTATTAGCTTTGTCGCCGCGGTGGAGGCAGATTTCAATTCCCGAGGAGGCTGTCCGTTTCAATATATTCTGACTACGACGACCCCGCCGCCGCGCTCGGTTGTGAATAAAGCCCATATCGCATTGCGACTCAACGCGTCGAAGGAATCGGAGCTGCTTTTTCGGCGCAATCTCGCTCGACCGCCGGATGAAGAGCAGCTCGAGCTGCCCGCCCGCTAGCAGGGGTTAGGTCGCCGTTTGAATTGCTGTCATTTTCCTTTAGGCTGCTTTGAAGGGGCGTCTCTGTGAAGTGGGCTTGGCTCGGTGGGTGTCGCCGGAGCTCCGCGCGTCGATCCCTACGACGCTTAGCCACGGCCCGTCCCGCTCCGAACGCTGGCGAGCCTAACTGGGACTCATCCGGCCCCAGCCCCCGGCGTTAACGCGGCGTGCGCGGCAGATGTCGCGTGCGCGGCCGACCAGAGCGCTCATCGCGTGCGATGCCGTGGCGTTTGCAAAAGCGCCGGAAATCGAGCGAGCTGATCCGCAATCGGAGGGGGGCGAGATGGGCGCGCACGTCGCGCGTCCGGTAAGCTTTGCGGGGATGCCGCAGCATGTAAACCCAAGGCGTGCAGCTTCCACCAATCGGCTTAACCGAAATGTCAGGGGTCACCTCGAATGTACCACCCCTGGTCGAAATCGAGTGTACCACCTCAGTTTTATAACTCCGCACTGATTCTACAATAATCTCACCGCTATCCGCTCTTATTGAGCTTCTTGCAGAATCAGTGCTCCGTTAACTTACGAATGTCGAGTGGTACACTCGATTTCGACCAACCTGGTACACTTTGATTCGACCGGTGACAAACCGAAAGCCGTTCGCAAGCGCCCCGGCTTGATGCCGGCGAGCAGTTTGACCGCGCTGCCGAGCTGGGCGAGTGCCCGCGCGTCGCCGGAACGGATGGCCGAGCCGAACACGGCCGAGCCGAACACCTCAGGCTTTACCTTTTACCTCAAGGAATCGGCGCCCGGGCAATCCCCATGAATTGGGGGTTTCGCGCACTGGAAGTGGCGGACTCGGAGAGCTGCAATGCCCTGATTCTCACGGCATGCCCTACAAGCTTCGTCTCGAATTCCCTGGTGCGATTTATCATATCATCAATCGGGGCAACTATCGTCGGTGGATATTTGAGGAGTCTGGTGCCAAGGCCGCGTTCGAGACGTGCCTTTTCGAAGCCTGCAAACGCTGCGAATGGCTGCTCCACGCCTTTGTGATCATGAGCAACCATTTTCACCTCGCCTTGGAGACTCCGCGAGGGAACTTGGTGACCGGGATGCAGTGGTTGGAATCGACGTATGCGAATCGGTTCAATCGATTCCGGGACGAGCGGGGACATCTCTTTCAAAGCCGCTACAAGGCATTGTTGGTCGAGCCGGGCGATGCGTTGGGACAGCTTTGCACCTACATTGATCTTAATCCCGTACGGGCGGGCATCGTTTCCGTCGAGCGCCTGCGGGATCACCGCTACTCAAGCTATTGGTATTTGGACCGGCCGCAGCAAAGACCGATGGAATTGGATTCCACGGCCGCGCTCAGCGCCATCGGCGGACTTTCGAACACTCACGCGGGCAGGAACTGCTATGCAGATTATCTCAGGTGGCAGGCGGCAGAGGGGCCGGCGGGAAAAAATGCCGCTTACGTTTCGCTGTCGAGGGGATGGGCTCTCGGTAGTGACGCATTCAAGGAGGCGTTGGTGCGGAACTACGATCTGGCGGCAGACACCCGCGCTTGGGAATGCGAGGGAGCGAAGGCGGTGAGCGAGCAACGCTGGCTGGAGAGGCTGCAAAAGGTGTTTGAGTTCCTGCCGCCAGAAATGCGGTTGGCGCGGAGCAGGTCCGCTCCCTGGAAAGTCGCCATTGCCGCGTACCTAAAAGCCACCACCGACGTATCGAATCCGTGGGTCGCTACTCAGCTTGACATGGGTTCGCCATTCTACGTCAGCAAGCATGTCGGCCGGCTCCGGCATGGCCTCAATTCAAAGGCGCACCGTCTCTTGCAACGGTTGGAGGTAAAAGGTAAAGCCTGAGGTCGTCAGGTTCGCTCTGTGTCGGCTGCTGCGACACAGAACTCTCGGAGTTGAACTCTCGGAGTTAGGCTCCTTGGATTCAAGACGTAAGTGCGACAGAAGTGAGGGGTGGACGAGCATCAACGGAGTACGGAGGAAAGTTCTCAAATCGCGGCGCTGCGGCAAGGAGGCTTCAGGGCGAGTGCGATCGCGCGGGCTTTGAAGCGGCACCCGAGCACGATCTATCGGGAGCTGGCTCGCAACGCTACTCCGTATGATGGGGCGTATCGGCCGAACATGTCGGTGGAGATGACGAACGGTCGCCGACGCCGCTCGCGCTACGGTCCACGGGACTTTGCTCGGATTGAGGTGCTGCTGCTCCGGCGATAGGGTCGGGAGGAGATCGTGGGGCGGCTCCGGCGGTATGGCCTGCCGGTGATGAGTCACGAGACGATCTATCTGCCCACTGGTCGCACGAATAATGTCCCCCTGCATCCAAATTTCGATTCGGAACGAGCATGAGGCGGCTCATTGCTGAGCGTGTAAGGTAAACCCTTGGTCGCGGGAATAACTGGCGAGCCGGCTGGTCTCGGCGAGCGAGAGCTTTCGCGCTATGCGGCTGCGGTGGCCTTCGAGGGTGCGGCGCGAGATTTTCAGCTTTGCCGAAATTTCTGCCGACGGCATCTCCTGTCCGATCATTGCCAGGATTTCTTGCTCCCAAGTGCTCAGGAGCCGAACGAAGGAGTTGCAATCGTGACGGAGATCCTGCCGTGCCTGCAAATATGACGGCGAAAACCACCTAGTCGAGTGCGCGACCGCCGCGAGCGCCTCGGGAACAGCCGTGATCAACTCGGAACGTTTGTCGATATAGCCGTCGAGCGGGAGTCGATCGAGGCTATGGACGAGATATGGCTCTAGGTGGAAGGAGATCACCAGCACCTTGATCGAGGGGGATTCGGAGCGGATCGCTTGCAGCGCTGCGAGGCCATTCAACTCCGGAAGCCCGATGTCCGCAATCACGGCATCGGGAGCGGCATTACGGGCAATATCGACTATTTCCCTGCCACTCCAAGTGTCGCCCACGACCTCGTGTCCGCTGCGGCTGCATACTTTCACGATCAACTCCCGAAACATCAGCAAATCTTCGGCGATGGCTACCTTCATCGGTCGCGATGTGCTCAAGGGATCGAGGGCCGGGCAAGCCGAAAAGCAATTAGTTGGCTGTTGCGGTTGAGGACACTGAGTCGCCCAACAATCCAATCCGGCGCGCGATCATTGATTGATGATGTCAAGGTGAAAAACTGCGCGAGCTTGCGCGCTTTAACCGATTGTCGCGCGTGTCGTGAAACGCAGGTTTCGGAGCATCCCCGTGACGCCCGATCTTCGGTTGGGAGCAGCATGCAACACGAACCTGTATAACTTTGCACGTCAATAATGCCGTATATGATTCCCTTGTCCAAACTCCTACCGACTCAGCGGCGCGGCGTTCAACCCAAAGCGGAATCGTGGTTCCGAGAAGCAATGCGATATTGTGGCCACGCGGCCCTAGCAGGTGCGATCTTCGTGCAGAGTACGTGGGCGTGCATCGACTGGGAGTATCATGAACGGGTCATCAACTCCTACCGGGACGTCAACGGATGTCTCATCACGAATTACGAGTCCTGGGAGGAAGGCTGGAACTCGAGCACCTACACGGTGATCGTCCAGAACCAGAATTACTGGTCGAGCGACCCGGAGGATTGCCCGCCCGAGGAGGAATCCTGCTATGGCGCCGAGGAGTGCCAGGATTGCCCGGAGCTGGAGGGGGCGAATCCTTTTCGGCCATTCGACGGCAATGTGAGCCGCACGGTGCGGGACCTGCTGGTTGCGGGCGCGGCCCGGCGGGATTTCGGGTGGACGCGTCATCACAATACGGTGCCCGTGACCGACCTCTGCTATTTCGGCCGAGCGGGTGGCTGGCGGCACAACTGGCAGTTCGATTTATTCGAACTTTCGAGTGCCGGCCGGCGGAAACTGGGGGAGGAGCGCACGGGCCTTGTGTTCATCTATCCCAACGGCATCTCGCGAATATTCCGGCCGCACGCGGACGGGACATGGCGCTCTTCGTCGGCAGACGTTCAGGAAACGCTGCACGAGACCAGCGGCGGGTTCGAGGTGAAGACGGGCGAGGACGTGCGGCTGGCGTTTGTCCAGAAGAGCGGCGGGCAGGGCTTGCCGCGCTATGAGATGGTGCGGATGACGGAGCGCAACGGTGCCGTGACGTCATTGAGCTATGGCGTGACCGGATATATGACGCGGGTGCAGGAACCGGGCGGTCGCACCCTAGATGTTTCTTATCGCCAAGTGCCTTTCGGCAAAGGGGTGTGGCACATGATCGGCGCCGTGACGGGCGCGGCTTCCGCAGGTGCCTGGGTCGAGTTCGACGCGCCAGCGGGGCTGCGCGAAAAGGCGTTCCGTCACCTCCGCGTGCGGAGCGCGCAGGATGGAGCTCCCGTTGCGGTGGCTGAGGTCCAGTTTATCGCGGCGGATGGCACCCTGCTGGCCGGCGCAGCCAATGGCACGGGCGAGGCGCCCAGCGCGGCATTTGACGGCAATCCGGCGACGACTTTCAAAGGAAGCCGATCGTCGATTAATGTGCTGGGCATTGACCTCGGCGAACGAAGAGAGAAATCCGTGGCAAAAGTGCGCCTCCTGCCGATGGCGACGGCTCCGCTCGCCGACGCGCTGATCGAGGGACTCGAGCTGATCCCGGCCTCACGCGAAGTCGTAACCAAGGTCGAGGCGAGTGACGGACGGAGCGTGGCTTATGGCTACGAGTTGATCAAGAATCCCGTCACGGCCCATGACTACATCGCGCTGACAAGTGTCCAATATGGCGACGGCGCGAATGCCCGCTATAAATACGAGACGATCACTGCAACCGAGCGGCCGTTGCTTGTGGAGGCAGACGATCCCCGCTACGAGCTCCCGGCGAAGCGCATCCGCTACGCCTACTACGACAAACTCGGGATGATCCACCGGGAGATCAATCCCGCCACGGGCGGGGTTTACAACAGCTTGGAGCTCGATCCGGCGAATCCCGACAAACGGCTGATTGTCTATTCGGACCTAAGGACGGTGACCTATATCATGCCGGCTGCACTTCGCGGGCAACCTACCGAACGCATTGACGGCATTGGGCGTCGAGAGACATTCGAATACGCCAACAATGGAACCGGCCGGCTGGTGGCTGCGGTGGAGGCAAGCGGAGATCGAGTAGAATACGCTTATGGCGCAAACGGGAAGCTGGCGGAACGCCGGCGCAACGGACGCCTGGAGCATCGGGTCGAATACGACGAGGCCGGCCGGGTGCTCCGGCAGACTGGCGGTGACGGCAGACAGACGGTGTATTCCCGGGACGGCTCGGGCCGCGTCGTGAAACTGACCGCGCCAGACGGAATCTCGCGCAGCTGGAAATACGACGGGGCAGGCCGTGTGACGGAGTTTCGCGACAAAACCGGCGGGGCCCATACGTTTACCTACGATTCGCGCGGCCTCAGGACGGAATGGCGAAATCCCGAAAGCGGTGTGACGAAATTACGCTATGACCGGCATGATCGACTGATCGAGGTCACCGATCCGGTCGGGCGCAGCTTCAAGAAAGAATACAACGAGCGCGGGCTTGTCACCCAGATCGTATTTCCCGACAGGACGACGAAGCGGTTCGAGTTCGACACCTACGGCCGGCCGGTGGCGCTGACGGACCGGGACGGCAGGACGGCCCGGCTGGCGTATGATGAAATGAGCCGCGTGGTGCAGCGTACAGACCCGACCGGTGGGGTGACGCAGTTCGACTATTCCGACCTCCCTCAGGGCTGCGGATCCTGCAGCACGACTACCCGGCCGTCTCGCATCATCGCGCCGGATGGCAGAATCATCTCGATCCTGTTTGACGGCGAAGGCCGCGTGCTCGCGCAGACGGTGGCCGAAGGCACGCCCCAGCAGGCGACGACCACGTTTGAATACGACGCGCGAAACAACATCGTCGCCGCCACCGATCCACTCGGCCGGGTGACACGTTATACGTTTGACGGGCGCGGCAACCGGATCTCCGCGACCGATCCTCTCGGCCGCTCCACGCGCTGGACTTACGACGCGGAGGACAATCCGGTGGCGATCACGTCGGCTGCGGGCGGGGTCACGGAATTGGAATACGATGCGAATGGCCGCGTGACGGCGCGGAAGAATCCCGCGGGCGCGGTCACCCGCTATGCATATGACGATGTCGGGAACTTGGTGCGACGCACGGATCCCTCGGGCAAGGTGACGGACTATGCCTATCGAGGAAAGCGCCGGACGGCGGTTGTTCATCCGGACGGGAAAACGGAGAGTTGGACCTACGACGTCGTCGGCCGCGTCGCGAAAGCAAAAACGATCGATGGAATGGAGACGGAACTCGTGTATGACGACGGCGACCGGGTCACCCGGGCGCGCGCGGCATCACCGGCTGGAAAAGTCACAGTGGTGCAGCACCGGTATGATGCAGCCGGGCGGCGCGTCGGATCGAAGAAGGATAGCGGACCCGAGCAGCAGTGGAGTTACGATGCGCTCGGAAACGCCACGCTGGAAATGGCGCCGGACGGCGGGAGGACGTGGAGATCCTATGACGCTCGCGGCCGGCTAGTTTCGGTCATCGATCGTGGCGGCAACACATCCACCTACAACTACGATGAGTTCGGCGACATGGTGCGTTTCGTCGATGCCGGCGGCAACGCCTACGCCTTCGCCTACGATGCCTTGCACCGCAAGGTTGGCCTCACCTATCCCGACGGGACGATGGAGCGGTGGGGCTACAGTCTCGGAGGTGAACTGATTTCGTATACGAACCGTTCGGGCCAGACGAAGGCGATCGCCTATAATCTCGCGAGCCAGCCGATTTCCGAGACGTGGACCGAAGCAGCCGGCGCAGCCGACGCGCCGGTCCTGCCTCCGGCCGTGCATTACACTTACGACGATTCGGGGCGTCTGGCGACGCTCGATAACGGACACGCCAAGCTGAGCTATACCTACGACAACTTGAGCCGGATGGCTTCGGAGACCATGGATTTGTCGTCGATCATCGCGGGCGGGCCGAAACAGACAATCGGTTATGGCTATGATGAGTTCAGCCGCCTCGCACGGGTCCAGTATCCGGACGACACCACGGTTCATCGTGACTACGATTCCTCTGACCGGCTGACGTCCGTGCGCGCGGGTGGTCGGGAACTGGGCTCCTACCGCTACACGTCGGCAGGGAATGTGGCGGAGATCAAACGGGCGAACGGCATCGCCACCTCCCACGACTATACGCCGGCGGGAATCCTCGCGGGCGTGACCCATGCTTCAGAGGGACGCATCCTCGCCGCCGTCAGTTACGATCACGATGTCAATGGACGACGGGCCGAAGCGTCGCGAGAGGACGGCGCCAACGAAAGCCACTCCTACGACGCGTCCGGAAACCTGAGCGGAGTCCAGCGCAGCGATAGCCGGGCCTCGGAGACGTTCCATTACGATGGAATGGGGAATCGCGTGCGCAGCACGCAGGCGCAGCGCGGCGGGGAGTCCGCGAGCCAGGCCGCCCGGGATACTGACTATATAACAAATTCGTTGAACCAATATATCAAAACGGGAGCCAGTTCGCTCACCTATGACCGGAATGGAAACCTCACGCGGGACGCCAGCCAGAGCTATCGCTACGACGGTCAGAACCGGCTCGTGGAAGTAGAGAGTGCCACAACGAAATCGGTGTTCCGGTATGACGCGCGGAACCGCTGCGTCGCCCGGCTGGTTTATGCGAACGCGGACGCAGCGTGGAAGCTCGACGAGAGCCGCTCGCGGGCGCTGACCTACGATCACCGCTGGAGCCTCCTGGCGGAGCGATCGCTCGACGGAAAGCACAACGCGACATATGTCCCCGGCGCGGCGTTCGACGAGATCCTCGCGGTGCGGGACAGCGAAAGCTGGAAGTATCCTCTGCGCGATGGCATTGGCAGCACGATAGCGGTAACGAACGCGGCAGGCGGGATCGTCAGCCGGTTCCAGTATGACGCCTTCGGGCGACCGCATGCGTCGGACGCCGCTCAGCGTCCGGCAAAGATTGCGGCCACCGGCTTCCGTTTCCTATTCACCGGGCGCGAATGGATCGAGGACCACGGCCTAAGCGATCATCGACATCGTTACCTGCGGCCGGAGCACGGGCGATGGTTGACCCCTGATCCGATCGGCTTCGACGGCGGCCAGAACCTGTATGCCTACGCGGCCAACGATCCGGTGAATCTCGCGGATCCGATGGGCCAGACCCCATTTGCGGGAGCGGTGGCCGGGGCGCAGATCGGCACGGCGGTTCTGCCTGGCGTTGGCACTGTAATTGGCACTTTGATCGGCGCCGGGGTGGGTTATATCGTGATCCGCTGGGGCGTCTCCAAGGTATGTTCCTATTCGGTGTCGGGCAGCCACGTTACCACGGTAGGCAAGTGTCAGATATTTGACATCGATACAAGCGGACCTTTCGTCGGTTGTCTATACCGCTGTGCCAACGGGCAGATCGTGCGCGGTGAATACGGCTCGAGCAACGGCCAGATCAGCGGCTGTGCTTCGGAAATCGACGATCCAACCTAATGAACTTGATCCCCGCAGACCTGAAAGCACGAGTGGGCTCGACCGCGCCCTTGAGCGAAGGCGACGTCGAGCAACTCTGGCAGATTCTCGAATCACCGACCGCCATCGAGGTTCTTTTTGCGGCGAAGGCCCTGCTGCGGCCGCCCACGATCTCAGGCCTGACCCGGTCGGAGATCGCCCGGGCGGTGGCTCGGGTCCTGGCGGTGCGCCCGAGGCTGGCGACGATGGAGGAGCGATTCGCGGCGCTGTGGGCGGTCATGTATGTCCCGGCCGATCTCTACGAGACTCCTACTGAGGATTTCGTCTACGATTGCGTACGAGTCGAAGAGCCAGCCATCCGAGGAAATGCGGTGATCCTCGTTGGCAAGCTCGCGAGGATCGGAAATGCCCGCGCCATGGGGCTGCTCCGCGAACTCGCGCAGGACGCCGATGAAATCGTGCGCACGAATGCCACAATCAACCTGAGGGCCATCGAAACGAAAGAACCCCATGCGTGAAATACAAAGACGCCGGCTCCGGTATCTCGGGGCGTTTTGGCTGGTGGCGACAGGACTGGCGCTTGAAGGCTATTGTTCCGTCCCGTCCCAGCTTGTCTGGGAAAGTAAGGAGTTGAAGCTTTCGGCCGAGCCGGGCCGTCCGGCCATTCTCGCGGAATTCAGGTTTAAGAACGCAAGCGACCGCGCTGTCACGCTGACATCGATCCACCCGAGTTGCGAGTGCATGAAGGTCACCAGCGACCGCGCGTCGTATGGGCCAGGAGAGCAGGGCAGCATCCACGTGGCGATGGAGCTCAAAGGCATTTCGGGACGACTAAAGCGCTCGATTGCGATCAGCACAAGCGGTGTCGGCGCAGTCGAGGAAGCGCTCACGCTCGCAGTGGACGTGAGGGAAGCGGTCGCCTTGAGCGCCACGCGCGTTCTCTGGAAAATCGGTGCGGAGCCGCGTGAACAGCGGGTTACGGCGAGGACAAACGAGACCAATGCTGTGGTGCGAAGCGTGGAGTGCAGCGACTCCCGATTTAAAGCCTCGCTGCAGGCGGGCGCCACCGAATCCGAACGGACCATCGTGATCGCACCCAGCCAGACCGCGATGGCGGGTCAGGCCTTGATCCGCGTAAACACCGTCGTGGACGGCCACGCGCGCGTGGCGATCATTCACGCCGCGGTGCATTAGCCGGTCTGCTCGGCCGTAGCTAAAGTGCTGGTGACCATAACAGCATTTGCGCTGCCCAACGGGTTGCATGCCCGCTCATCGTCTCCGGCTGCGACGCCTGCGAGAAACCCCGCGCTCATCGCTCAATCCGGTTCACGGAGGGAAGAAAATCCACCCAATCGAAGAAGATCTTCTTTGATGAAGCCGGGAAAGAATATCGACGGAAGAAACCGTGACTTTCAAACCGCCAGCTTCACGTGAGTTTCATCCCGCCACTGGCAGAACGGGAGGACGCAAGTTGACTGGCCGCCAAAGGGCACGTGCGCAAGTGCGATTGAGCCAAGTTCTCTCCGCACCAAGCGAAGCGAAGATCCACAGGAAGCAGATGAACCGCTCGTTTAGCTTGCGCTTGTAGATTGCAATCGCAGCGGGATCGATCGGCAGATTTCCGTGTTTTGCGAAGGCTCCCTTGATCTCCGATCAGACGCAGCAGTTCGCCGTGTCGTCGCTTTCCAATTTCGCGAGGATCGTCTTTGCACGGTCGATGACACTTAGTGGAACGGCCGAACACCTCAGGCTTTACCTTTTACCTCAAGGAACCGGCGCCCGGGCAATCCCCATGAATTGGGGGCTTCGCGCACTGGCAGTGGCGGACTTGGAGAGCTGCAATGCCCGGATTCTCACGGCATGCCCTACAAGCTTCGTCTCGAATCCCCTGGTGCGATCTATCATCATCAATCGGGGCAACTATCGTCGGTGGATATTTGAGGAGTCTGGTGCCAAGGCCGCGTTCGAGACGTGCCTTTTCGAAGCGTGCAAACGCTGCGAATGGCTGCTCCACGCCTTTGTGATCATGGGCAACCATTTTCACCTCGCTTTGGAGACTCCGCGGGGGAACTTGGTGACCGGGATGCAGTGGTTGGAATCGACGTATGCGAATCGGTTCAATCGATTCCGGGACGAGTGGGGACATCTCTTTCAAAGCCGCTACAAGGCATTGTTGGTCGAGCCGGGCGATGCGTTGGGACAGCTTTGCTCCTACATTGATCTCAATCCCGTTCGGGCGGGCATCGTTTCTGTCGAGCGCCTGCGGGATCATCGCTACGTATAATAAGCTATTGGTATTTGGACCGGCCGCAGCAAAGACCGAAGGAATTGGATTCCACGGGCGCGCTCAGCGCCATCGGCGGACTTTCGAACACTCACGCGGGCAGCGACTGCTATGCAGATTTCTCAGGTGGCAGGCGGCAGAGGGGCCGGCGGGAAAAAATGCCGCTTACGTTTCGCTGTCGAGGGGCTGGGCTCTCGGTAGTGACGGATTCAAGGAGGCGTTGGTGCGGGACTACAATCTGGCGGCAGACACCCGCGCTTGGGAATGCGAGGGAGCGAAGGCGGTGAGCGAGCAACGCTGGCTGGAGAGGCTGCAACAGGTTTTTGAGTTCCTGCCGGCAGAAATGCGGTTGGCGCGGAGCCGGTCCGCTCCCTGGAAAGTCGCCATTGCCGCGTACCTAAGAGCCACCACCGACGTATCGAATCCGTGGGTCGCTACTCAGCTTGCCATGGGTTCGCCATTCTACGTCAGCAAGCATGTTGGCCGGCTCCGGCATGGCCTCAATCCAAAGGCGCACCGTCTCTTGCAACGGCTGGAGGTAAAAAGTAAAGCCTGAGGTCTTCAGCTTCGCCCTCTTCACTGAAACGAAACTAACCGATATCCTGGGCCTTCGGCTTTCCGGCATTTTCCCGGAGGGCAAGGAACCCTCGGTGCGAACGCTGAGGGAGTGGACGAAGGTTCAACGCATTCCGCATCATCGCGTGGGACATTTCGTTTATTATGACCCGGCGGAAGTCGCGACGCGCATCCGGACCAAGGTGAATATCCCGGCTCGGGGCTGACAAACAAGTGCAAACGAGCGCCTGATTTGAAGCGTGTGGCCCGCATTCTGCGGCTACGCCGATTCCCCAACATTCAAACCAGTTTTCCCAAGAGCAAAGGTTCATCCCAAGGCGGCGGCAAAGATGGCGATGCCGCCGGCAACATCACGACCAAGGCAGTTCGACGACGCCGGTCGCCTCACGGCGGCGCAAACCGAGGGCCTTTTGCTAATGCCGAGGAATTAACAAGCAAATCTCATTCACGACAGTATCGAGGGCGCGAGCACCTTCGATAACAAGGGCGTCGCCATAGGTTTCCTCGCGCCGCTCCTGCATGATGTAATGGGCCAGCACGTCGGCATCGAGCGCCGCCGCGTTGAGAGCGATATTGTTGCGTACCCGAGGGACAATAAGGTCGTCGGCGGAGTTTTTCCCGTGCGAGATCGACAAGGATGGGGCGCCAACGGCGGCGCAATCGTAAGTTATCCCTCTCGTGCCCTTAGTGATGACCAGATCGGCCGCGCTGAGGAGCTTTTCGATGGGTCGAAAATATTTTATGACCTCGACTGCGGCGAGCCCCGCAAGGCGAGTGCTGATGTTATCGTATTCGCTGGATGCGACCCACGTGAGCAGCTTTTTGGGGTGCGGCAGGCGATAGAACGCCGAAAGTACTACATCGCTTATAGGCGACTCTGCTTCCTTGGACGCGCCGCCGGGCACTACTACTATTGAGAACGTATCCTCGGTCCAACCGAAATCATGTCTGTTGGCGCTCCTATCCTTTGCGGTGAACTGGAGCGGCCTGCGTAAAGGTCCGGTAAACACGATCTTCGTGCGGACAGTCGTGGGAATCGGGAACAAGCCTGGGCGCTCGATGATCACGACGGAGTTCGCGTAGCGCAATGTGTCGGCTGCAATAGTGTTGCCCTGGGGCAACCACGCGCTGACGAACAGTACCGGCGCTTTGTGGAGCGCCGCGGCAGCGATGGCGGCAAACTCCTCGTGCGCTACCACGAGCGATGGACGTTCAGATCCAACGAGGCCATGGGCCACGAGAAGCGTCTCCGTGAACGAATTGATTTCCGGTAAATTCATATCGATGACTTCGCGCCCGGCATCCCGAATGGTTGTCGCTCCGGTTGAATAGGAGGCGAAGCGGACGTCTATGTTGGAGTTCCGCGACACCAACAGGTCTGCTATGGCCATGTCGGGGATTGCATGCCCATGGCCTCGCCCGCGGGAAAAGAAAAGAACCTTGTGCTTCATGACTTAGATGCAAAGTTTAGGGGATGCCATTATGGTAGGCCGCGCCGGTCAATGGCAAAGCGGCGGCTTTGACATTGACAAACAATGCAGAGAGGAGGACCTGACATAGAATGACGCTGTGTCCACAAGATCCCTCGGTCACCAAAGGGCCCTGGCTCTCCATCTGCACCACTTGCGCCAATCGGGCTTATCAGCTAAAGCAAACTTTGCCCGAAAACCTAAAGCGCATACATGACGCGCCAGGCGTCGAGTGGGTGTTGATTAACTATGGCTCGACCGACGATTTAGACGACTGGGTCGGCGATTGGCTACCTCTGGCGGGAGGGAGGGTGACGTATGCGAAGTTAAGCGAACCGCGTCCTTGGCATGCATCGATTGCGAAGAATACTGCGCACCGGGTTGGGCTAGGCGCATGCCTGATGAATTTGGACTGCGACAACTTCATAGACGACGCGATCGATACGGCGCGTGCCTACTGGTCGAACGGGTGTCGCGCCCTCCACTTGTGGAGTGGCGTATACGGCGACGGCACCTGCGGGAGAATTGCAATTGCCCGTGACGTTTTCTACGCGTTGGGCGGCTACGATGAGGCATTCTCGCCGATGGGTTTTCAGGACCGCGATTTGATTCTCAGGGCCGCCCAAGCCGGGATCCCGGTGCTTCATGCGCCGAGTCGGCCGGATGTCGCTATACGGAATGATAAAGTTGAGAGCGTACGTCTCTGCTCGTGGCGGAACTGGAAGGATTTCGATAATCTAAACATGCTGGCGTCCCAGTCCAATCGCCGCAGGGGGAAGTTGGCGGCGAACGGCGATCGGTCTCAGCTAGGCGCGAATGTGAAAGTGGTGGTGCGATACGGATCACCCGTAGGAGGGATGGGCACCACGTCTGTCTCGGCCCGCTACGACGGGTCCGAGTAAAAGCGCTGGAGGTCGGTAGACACCTCGGTGCGGGTTAAGGGTATGCCGGGGCGCCGGGCCAGCAGCGCAAGGCTGCCTATTTGATCGAGCACGACAGCCCAGCGCAGGGCCTCTGCGTATTCGCGCCGCTTTCCGAAGTCGTGAAACAAGACGCGAACGTCGGGTGGGCACGACAAAAGTGCCTCGAGGAGGCAGGCCATTCGAAAGCGGGCGTCAATCAACACTAGGTCGAACAGCCGGCAGTTAGGTACGCGGCTGATTGCTCTAGGGAAGTCTGGCCAGCGGGGATCTAGCTGCCGGTTTATCGGGTAGCCCCAGCGGCCGACCGGGCCGATATCAATGTGCAGCAGCGTCACGCTTTCCATGTGCTTCGCTGCGGTGCTTATCCTCTCGATCCAGCGGGGGTCAGTATCGACGCCGACGATCATTTCGGGCCCCCTTCTCTCGCTGGCTTGGTCTCGCGCCATCAGCGTGCTTCCGCCGACGCCAAACTCAAAATACCGCGTAGCGGTTGCGAGGGACGTCTTGAAGAGTCCTAGCTCGGCCTCGGACATCCTTGGTGCGTCCAATGCCGTGGACCTATGGACCCTCTTTGCGAGGGCGGTCAAATAGGCATCCGAGAGAGCTGTTTGCGCCTGCCCCGAAAGGTAAGTTAGGAGGCCCTGCTTCGTGACAGTCGGATTTCGGAGGCGTTGCCACACGAACGCCAGCGTTTCGTAGCCGAGCACATCGAGGCGCAATGGATCGATTTTAGACAAGCGGTGAAGGTCCGAGGGGGACCCCTGGCACAGGAATCGCCGCAGGAATAGAGCGCGCAGTTCAGGCGGTAGTTGGTCTGCGGCGGCGTCCATCCCTTCAACGTCCGTGGCCTCGCCAGTGGGCTCAGTGCTCGCGTCGGGGCCATAGTCGAACGCAGTGGGCATCGCCGACAGTTCGGCGCTCACAGTCCGCGCGCTCGCGTATAACCAAGCTCCGATCCAGCCGGAGGTCGCCTGCGGCCGGTTGCGGGCCATGCGTGTGAACACCTCCTGGGTGATGGCTGATGCCTTTACTCGGTCGCCGTCTGCCCGTCGGACGGCTGATAAATAAACGAATGTCCCGTAACGTCGGATCAAGGGGAGGAGAGATGACGAGCTGGGGCAGCCTGCGTATACCTGTAGTAGGTGGGTGTCGGATGTCACAGCGTCCCGCGGGTAAGGATTGGGGCCTACGAAACGCGGCGTTATGCCACCGTCAATGACATTCTAGCGAAAGAAGGCCGCAGGGCGGTATGATATCAACGCGGGACTTTCACGAGTTAACCTAGGATGGGATAGCTAACGACATTGGGATTGACGCGGCCGTGGATCGCCGTAGAGTGCGACCCTCTTACTAAGCTGCGTGGAAAGGTTATTGTCGGCGGCCATCCCCATGAAAGTATCTACCGGATTGCTGATTATATCGATTCTTGCCAATGGCGCGTTCTTGGTATTGCTGGTAGGGCGCGACCAATCGAAACCGTCTCGCATCGAGCCCGAGTCAGGGGGCTTGACCCGGCCCGCGGCCCCTTCGGGCCGGGCCGCCCCACCCGCAGATTTACACTCGCTCGCGCCGGCGGAGCTGCGAGCAGAATTGGTGTCTCGCGGGTACGGTGGCAATGTGGCGGACGCCATCGCGCGAGCAAGGATCTTTGAGGCGTATGACCGCAAGAAGCGGCAATTTCTGGCGACAGCATACCAAGAGGCGCCCCCGTGGAAGGTCGCCAGCGTTAAAGACCGGCTTCGGCTGCTGACGCGACACCAACGACAGGGATTGCTAGACCTTGAGGCGGTCGCACGAAATGAAGTTCTGAGGGTGATCGGTCCCCAAGCCATGGACATGGACGGAGCGATCGCGGCGAAGTTCAGCTTCCTGGCTCCCGATAAGGCAGTGTTGGTCGACGCACTCGAGAGGGACTATAAGGATATTTCCGCCGGAGCGTTCGATGAGGACCATCTACTTGTCACCGACGAGGATCGCCGGCGGCTGGACATGGTGGGCGAGGAGAAAAGAAAGGATCTTGCCCGTATCTTGACCGAAGAGGAGCGGCGGGAATATGAGACCCGCAACTCTCCGGTGATGAGAGATTTTGCGGGGCAATTCGAGGCGTTTCGGCCGAGCGCCGACGAGCTCGCGGCGTTGTTGCAGATTCAGCAGGAGCAAGGACAGTCCGGCGGGAAGCCGGGAGTGGCCGCTTTGGACGTCGAGGCCGTCCGGGCCAAGCTCGGGGATGAACGTTACCGCGAGTGGAGTCAGGCAGGTTACCCTCACTACAAGGCGTTGGGCTCAATTGCGCCGAAGATGGGGCTTTCGCCGCAGGTAGTCGCGGACGGTGCAGCATCAGTTGACGTTCTGATGGAAACGTCGCGGGCCATCGCGCTGACGCAAATGACTTATGAGGAGAAGAAGAGTGCCCTCGCAAAGGAGTGGGCATCGACCAAGGCGGCTTTGAGCGAGAAGCTGGGGAATGAGGCTGCCGCCGAATACGTGAAGCAGCTTCCGTGGTTTGAATCAATTGGCGCGGGAACAGTGGTATACATGCATGAAGGCTCGATGCGCTTCCGGTCCATGCCTGGGGCGCCGGTCGCCCCTACGCGGCCAACCCTCAATCAGAAAAAGTAAATATGAGAACTCTGCCCACGGTTCGTGCCCTTGCGCTTCTTCTCTCGGTCGCGGGAAATCTCGTTCTCGCTTGGAAATATCAAGGCCCGGCTGAGGCCGTAACGGAGGTCGCGCCGAAGATTTCGGCGAGGAAGGTGGTAGCGCCCCGAGAGCCCGTCATCGACCGCGCGCCGTCTGTTGCTGAACTTTCCGCGGCTGGATTATCGGATAGCGAGGTGAAGGCGGCGCTCACTGCAGCAATCACCGAGGCTCGCTTGAGCTGGGAGCGCGATATCCGGCGCGAAAGATCGAAGAATGCACCGCCTTGGCACACGGCGCTGATGGGCTCTGTCGCCTTCACTCTCGAGGAGCGAGGCCGGCTGGCAGACATGAAGCGGCGCGAGCGTCAACAGCTGGCTGAGGCGTTCGGGCCGGGCGCGGCAATCGAGGACTTCGGGGAGGCGGAGTACGCGTATCTGCCGGAAGCTAAAGCCGTCCAGGCCGCGTCGGCCAAGCAAGAGCTGGTACTGGCACTCTCTTCCGCTCGTTCGGCCGAGGATCGGTTGTCGGCGTATCAAGCCTACGAGACGCAGCTGTCTTCATTGCTTACGGCCGGAGAGCGGCGTGAAGTTGAACTTAGAGAGTCCGACGGGGCGAGGCAGGTGGGGCGTCGCTTTCAATATTTCACCGGAGACGTCCCGACTTATTCGCGGCTGGTTGATGCGTACAACAGCGAGGACGGGCGGGTGGTGACGCAGATGATGCAGGACACGACCCTGGCCCAGCCGGGGGACCCGAGGCTCGCCGCGAGAGATCGGGTTGAGCAGGCTACTCGGGATGTGCTGGGCGCAGATCGGTATTTGGAGTGGAACAGGGGCATGCGTCCCGAGTTCCGAGCGGTGGTGGAGCTCGAGCAACGCTACGGGGTGTCCGCCGCTGACGCCCAGAGGCTGGCTCGGATCCCTTTAGATACGAGCGCGGCAGCGACAAAAATTGCGCAAGACAAGACCATGTCGCCGCAGCAGCAAAGCGAAGCGCTCGCCGGGCTCGCCGAGCGGACCCGCGCAACGATCAAGCAGCTTCTAGGTGAAAGTGTGGGGCGGGCCTATATAGATGCCACGGGAAAGGGGTGGATAGGCTATTTGGACCGGGGGAGGTTCTACTCTTACACGGCGACCGGAATCAGCGTGGGCGCGGTGGGACGAGGGCGATAGCGCGATAGTGCCTTAGCATAGGGTATAACATAGCGTAAGTAAATATTGACATTGCGGGAAAGAGTGAATGGCATGGCCGCACACCCCTCACTTTATGCCGCTCTCTACCTGCCTAGGGGTTGCGGCGCCCGCACCTTTTGCGATTAGCGGTATTCATCCTGGCTTCCGCCAACATGCGCAGGGCGCCGGTAACCGAAATTCTCTGCGTCAGTAAAACAACCGAAACTCTGTTTCCCCACTCGCAAGTGACGCCATGCCATCCCTGAAAACCCTCATAGGGGCCGCCCTTCTTCTCGTCTGCTCTGCGCATTCTGCCGAAGTTCCTGGTCCCGCGGGAGCCCGCGCGGAAAACAAGGCTCAGAAGTCGATCAATGAGCTGCGCGGGAGATGGAGTTCGGTGCCGTTCACGCCCTTTAGCCAAATTGGCCGGGACTACGCCGAGGTCGTGCTGTCGACCAGCGAATTTAGCGATGAGAACTGTGCCCTTACCGAAAGCCAGAAGAAGGCTCTCGCGAGGCAGGCAAGATACTTCCTGGCAGCCTTGAGGGCACCGACCTTCGATCGATTTCTGGCGGCGATACGGGGAGACTTGCAATCGACGCCGACGGTCCGAAACCTGCCCAGCCTGCGGGCGGCGCTGGAGCAAAGAAACCTAATCCTGCCGTCGGATAACCTTTCGGAGGAGGACGCGCTGCGTGTCTCTTGGAGCACGCATACCGACTTTGGACGCGGCGACGTCTATTATGACGCGATCTCGCTGCCGAACTGCAAGTACGAGGCGAGGCTGGTGCGCTCTCGGGAGGACCTTGAGAAAAGCCCGCAGGCTGCCTCGTTAGGGCACAGGGAGCACCTCGGCGTCAAAACCCGGAGGGATACGACCTTCAATTATGGCGAGGCGGCAGGCGAGGCCATGTCGCGAGATGGCCTACTCCTCACCGCCGTGGTGACCTTGCACATGCGGACCGCGCCCAACAAGTACGGCTATCCAATCCTCGTTCGTTACTTTTGGCATACGCGGGAGGCCAGATGGGTTGCCATGGGCGTCGCGGAGCTCTGGTCAGCTAAGAAGCGTTTTTACCCAATATATTAGAGTCGGACCTATGAATATGTATCTCAAGCTGGCTCTGCTCGTAGTGCTTAGCTGCGGCTCGTCGCGCGCATCGCTGCGCTTCGAAGAAGAAGTCGTTACGGTGGTCGCACAACCGGGCGAGGCCTCGGTTCAGGTGACGCTCCGGTTCTGCAACCCCACTGACAAGCCAATTGCGATCCGGAAGGTCTCGCCGAGTTGCGGCTGCACGGAGTACGCTCTGGAGAAGGCGGAGCTCCAGCCCGGGGAATGTGGCACCATTCTCGCGATAATCGACATCGAGGGGAAGGCGTCCGACGTGTCGGTTGCGCTCGAGATGGAGACCAGCACGGGTAAGCAGACGACTTACGTGAAGGTCCAGGTGCCGACCTCGCCCGGACGATTCGACGCCCCTCGATTCGTCCGGTGGCGCGTCGGCGAAGAGCCTGTCCCGAAGAAGGTGAGGCTTGTGGTCAAGCCTGGCGTAACGGTAAAGCAGGAGAACCTATTTGTTACCAACCCGTGCTTCCGCGCCAAGCTCCTGCCCGGCGACAACGCGAACCAATATTGGGTCGAGCTTACACCGGAAAAGACAGATAAGCCCTGCGGCGCCGTGGTCGTGCCCAGGGATGAGGCATTCAAGGTGCATTCCGACTACATTAGGGTATACGGTGAAATTTTATGAGGACGGCCGAGATGGTTCACACGATGACAAACAAGCTGTTCTGGCTTTGGGTCGCTCTTATTCCCGCCCAGGGCATTTGCGCTTCTTTGAGCTGGGAAAGGGATACCATCCAGGTGCAGCTCCCCCACGCGCAAGAGTCCTATGAAGCCGCTTTTACCTTCCGCAATACCAGCCGGGAGGCGGTAAAGATAGAGAAGGTCGAGGCTTCGTGCGGCTGTACCAATGCAACAGCGTCCAAAACGATCTTTGCCCCAGGGGAGACGGGCCAAGTGTTGGCTAAATACTCCGCAGCCGGCCAGAGCGGCCTGAAGAGGGTCGGCGTGTCGGTTTGGATCGCCGGCGAGGCGGCACCAAAGGAGCTCTCTCTCGTCGTTGACGTGCTCGCGAAGGTCGGCGCGGCGCCGCGACTCGTGTACTGGAGGGTTCACGACAAACCCACTCCAAAAGCCATTCGACTCACCGTCGCGGATGGATACGAGATAGAGGCTATACGGCACGATAACACACTCGTTAAACCCGCCGTTAAAGGCGCCAAAGGCTCCAGAGAGTACGAGATAACGCTGACGCCCCTGAAAACGGGAACGCCAATGAGGACAAAACTAGACGTCGTCGTGTCGCGCGGCACTGACAGCGTCGCCTATGCCTTATACGCTAGCGTGATCGAATAGTCGTTGCCGTGTCAAACTCGCCGTTTCGCGCCGCGGGCGCCGCATTCGTCCTCTTGGGGGCGCCGATAGGCCCCGCAGTCCTTCAATGGGCGCTGAATGGTGATGTTCGCGAATCCCATCAAGTAACGGCGGCGGAGGCGAAAAGCATGAGCGAGGTCTTGTGGATCGACGCCAGATCCCGCGCAGAGTACGAGTTGGGACGCATTCCTCAGGCGATTCTTTTAGAAGAGAAGCTATGGGACCGCCAGCTGGACGCTGTTGTCGCGGAGTGGAGCCCGGCTAGGCCAATAGTGGTGTACTGTGCGAGCAGCGCTTGCGGCAAAAGCCGCGATATAGCCCGCCGGCTGAGAGCGGAACTGGGCGTGAACAACGTGTTCTGGATGGCGGGAGGGTGGCGAGAATGGGAAACACAGGCCAAGTAGCAAATCGGGTAAACCTCGGGGCGTCCGCCCTGATATCAGCGGCGATGGCCGCGGCTGGCGCGATGAAGGCTTGGAACCCAGCAGAATTCTTGATAGCGATCGAGCGTTATGAACTCGTGCCAGGCTGGCTGGCTCTGGGAGCATCGTTCTACGTTCCATGGCTCGAAATTGCGATCGCAGTGGGCATCTGGCCTCGCGGCTTTCGTCGTGTCGCCACGGCACTAGCCATTGGGCTGGGGCTCGTTTTCGTGGCTTTCACGTGGAGCGCATATTGGCGCGGTTTGGACGTGAAATGCGGGTGTTTCGGCGCAGCGTCAGACGGCGGGGGCGTGACCGCGGCAGTCCGAGCTTCACTTTTCGTGGCCGTGGGGGCTGCGGCGTATTGGTCGCTCTGTCGCCAGACGCGACCCAATTGATTCGGATGGCGGCCTGGACAATGGCAACGTGGGGCATCCCGAGCGCCGGGTTGTCATACACCTTAAACAATGCGACGAAATCTTGAGTTAGATCGCTTTCGGGTTGACATAGAGCGGGTGCTTTCCCGAAAGTGTTGAGATGACACAGCGAATGGCAAATGCCCCCGCTGGATGTTGAGTGTATCCCCCAAAAAAAGGAAGGAAAGCTACACATGAACACAAGAAACGAGGCGACGTCATCGAGAATACGTTCGCTGTTGGCGGTGCCCGCCATCGGCATAGCCGCAGCGGTTCCCGGTCAAATGTTCGGCGAGTGCATCGCGGGCGCCTGCCAGGACGCAACCGGGCACTACGAATACGAATGTCCCGCGGCTTGCTGCGACGGCGGAGGCCAATATTGTCACCTGGCCGGCCCCTATCCGATCCCCAGTACCTGCGACGGATGGTATGCTGAGTGCGATGATGGCATCTGCTGACATCCACCGTCAACCGTGAGGTCTATTGGCCAAGCGCACGTGCGCTTGGCCTTTTGTTTGTGAACTGTTGACGGACACGACCCCCGCATTGCTCGCGTGTTGGGTTACCACACCCAAATATGTTCTCTGCTCGACCCAGGCCTGATCGTCGCACATACAACCGACCGTGGAGGGCGCGGCGCTTTAGGTCGCCCTACATCTCCGCGCGCTAGAGGTGGGTCAAGACTCCCAAACCTCCGCGAGTCGCCCCAATTCAGCCACAGCTTTACTGGCCAAGGGTCGCGCTGTCGTTGCAAGACGAAGCTTGCTCAGCGGGTCAATAGAATTTCCTACCGGATTCTCGGTAGTCCTTGGCCTTCCTTCATCGAGCGCGAACCACGAACATCCTGCCGTGAATTCCCCCTCCAATACTCCCCCGTTTACGGGCTCTAATCATTCTCCTGAATCGGCTTTGGTAGGAGCTAGAATTGCAACTTTATTGCATGAGATCGCGCGCCTGCAGCGTGAGATACTGCTGCTGGAGAACGAGTTGTCCGACAGGGGCGAAAGATGCATTGAGTCGGCTCGTCAAGATTCCGCCCGAGGGGCGTATGCTCGCGTCTACGGATTGACGCCTATGGGGGCGTCACGGTATTGACTTGGCGCCTGCGACCCGCGGAATCAATGGCTGATGCCCATCGCGGTCACACAGAGCATACTTTTGGAAAAGCGTAAAAAGCTCGAGGAGTTGCAGAGGGAGCTTCAGGCGCTACAGCGCGCTGAGTTATTGGCGCTGCCCAAGCGGGTAGGGCTCAAATCGATTGACGAACTGGTGGAACTGCTGGTGCCGTTGATGAGCGCGGCACCGAAAGGCGTCATGCGTGGCGAAGGCGCTGGCACGGGCGCGCGAAAGCCGAGGGCTCTCATTACCCCTGATATGCGATCGAAGGCGCGCCAGTTACTTTCCGCCGGGACGATGACAGCCGATGAGATCGCGCGCCGCGTCGGAGTTTCAACGTCGTTCGTGAACAAGCTGAAGGCGACGGAAGGACTCACTCGACCAAAGCGCGGGTGAGGTGGATAGGAGGCCAGCCGACAGGGTCAACCTGCTGATTGCTGGAGAAAGTATTGGGTGGAGCTGTAGTGCAGCGAATCGTTTGCGAAAGAGTAAATAGGGTATACCCCGGATTTGGATAGATCCCGGGATAGCATCGCGGCGGATAAGGCGTTGGGTCGTGCATGGCACGACGACTTCGCCTGCAATTCCCTGGTGCGCGATATCACATCATCAACCGAGGCAACTTTCGCCAGGCAGTGTTCTCAACCGCGGGTGCCGGACAGGCGTTTGTGACCACGTTGGACGAAGCAGCCGAGCGCTTTCGCTGGCGCCTGCACGCGTACATGGTATGTCGAACCACTACCACTTTGCCTTGGAGACACCCGAGCCGAATCTCGCGGTCGGCATGCATTGGCTTCAGACTACCTATGCGACACGCCACAATCGTTTTCGGAGGCGACATGGGCACCTGTTTCAAGGTCGGTTCAAGTCGCTGCTGATCGAGGATGCCACCCACCTCGCCCGCGTTGTTGATTATATTCACCTCAATCCGGTGCGAGCCGGCATGGTGCCGGCCGAGCGGGTCGCAGACTATCAGCCCAGCAGTCTTAACCGCTTCTTGGCCGGGCGGGCGCCAACCTGGCTGGTGGCGTCGGACTTTCTTCAGCTGGCGGGTCTGATCGACTCCCCGCAGAGTTGGGGACGGTACGTCGAGAACCTCGTCGCCATTGCCACCGCACCGGCGGATGACGAGCGAATGATTCGTGGTGCATATTCAGTCGGCTGGGCGATCGGCACCGAAGGCTGGAAGCGCGCGCTCGCCAAGGAGTATGCCCATACCCGCCTCGCTCCGGAGTGGGTAACGGATGAAATCGACAGGTTTCGGCAAGATCGGCGGCAGCATGAACTCGAGTCTGGCCTGGCAGAGATGGATCGGACACTGGCGGACGCCGCCAACAGTCCAAAGTCGGTTCACTGGGAAACTCGAGCTGGCGTTTCGATTGCGGCAATCTGTAGCAGCACCGTCCGTTAGATCGCCGAGACTCTCTTCATGGGCTCCCCGTCGTCTGTCCGTGCAGCGCTCTGCCGCTGCCAGCAGCGATCAGCGGGTTGCCCTCTCGGATCGCCCGATTCGTCCGCGCGACATTCCGTTGCCCCCTGTATTGGGGGTTTCTCGCCCTTTACGTAGGGACACTGTTCCTCGATGGTCCAATACATGGACAAGCCATCTAACACTATCCTCGGCGTGTTCGCCGTCATCCTGCGCCGTCTAAAGGACGAACAGCAAAATGGGGTCAGGCCGTTCGAAGTTCCACCGGACCCCAAAGCATACCCTGGTTTAGGTAAAGGCGAGCGTAGCCGTTGGCGTCGAGACACCACTTAGTCCGGCGGGTGGCCAGACGACTGCGCATTCAATTCAGCGGCGCGCTCTATCACGTCATCAATCGCGGGAATTACCGGCGCGACGTTTTTGGAAGCGTTGGCGCGGCTCGGGCGTTCGAGTCGACCATCGCCAAGGCATGCGACCGCCATCGCTGGTGCCTCCACGCGTATGGCATCATGCCCAATCACTATCATTTGGCGCTGGAAACGCCCGACCCAAACCTGGTCGAGGGCATGCACTGGTGGCAGAGTACGTTTGCGACGCGATTCAACCGGTTTCGTGGCGAACGAGGACGTCTTTTCCAAGGGCGTTATCAGTCTCCGCTGGTCGAAGATGCGCGCGCGCTGGTTCGCGCGATCAATTACATTCACCTCAACCCGGTCCGCGCTCACCTGGTGCCAGCAGCCAATTGCGCGTCCTTCCGCTGAAGCAGCCTGCGCCGGCTGATGCAAGCCGATCGCCCGAAGTGGCTATGCGGGGAGGCGCTGCTTGGCCAAGCATGTATTCGCCACCGCGCCAGGGGCGGAAGTGATGGAGGGAGCCAGTCGTGTTCCTGGACTATCCCGGTAAGAATGCGTCCCGCTTCCCGGGACACAATGAAGATTGAGTCGGGTTCACCCGAAAGCCGCCGTAAAGAAACAGCGGCCATCACTCTGCGGCACTAGCATCTCCCACTTTCTGGCACTCGCGCCCCAGGATGCTCATGCAAGACGACGAAGTGCATCGCTTCGTAAAACACGAGCAACCATACGCCACGCTTCGATTCAATTTGGCGCCAGAATTTAAATTCCCCGTGATTACCTCGACCATCCCCGCGGGTCTTCGTTTTAAGCTCATGCACAATGTGGAGCTGGAGATCGCGATCCTTCTTCAGAAGCGTAGCGGAATGAATGTCGACCACGTTGAAGGCATCGTGCTGATAATCATAATTTGAATGGAACGCTGCGAGCAGTCCCTTCGTGATTCGAATGATTCCGGGAAAAATCTCGTCGGAACGGGTCGTGAACATCGACACTTCCTTAGGTCCGGAATGGGTCTCCACAACGGTGTCACGCATCGTCGAAACAACCGACGTGATGAACTTAGGCTGCCGAGCTTTCGCCATCGTTGAACCAACCACTTTTTCGAGCATCACCTTTTTCCCCGATGCGTTGCAGGAGATTTCGCTCGCCGCCAACATTCGAAATTTCTCGTCGAACCCGCTTTGTGCGTTGTTGCACGCGTGACAGGTCGGGACACAGATCATGTCGCCTGGTCTGGGGTCGTCGAATAACCCTTGGGGTGGAACGTGATCGCGCGTGCGGTGCTTCGGTAAGAGCGGTCCTTGGTGACCAGTCGGAACCTCGGTCAATTCGTCTCCGCATAGGTAGCAGCGCGCTGGCATGGCAGTGTGAATTTTTCCGGATTCAGGGTGTGAAATAGGTGACCGGTTGACGCCTCAACGATGCGCGAGAAGTTCAAGATACGGCTTCTCCCAGTTGGTGCCGTAGACTTCTGCCACGAGTTTGAGGTGCTCGGGTGAGGCGTCGGCTTCGATCTGGTCGAGAAACGCAAGAAACTGGCGGTCTTCGTCGGCGCGCAGCGAGAACAGCTTGGCTGAACCGTTCAACTCACGCCGCAGCTTGCCTTGGTGCGCAAGGTGCGAAATCTCCTTGTCCACGAACATGGCGTCGCAAAATGGCGCGTAGGCGGCGACGACATCGATGTCGTTGAGCATTCCACCGTCGGGAAACTTGTCGGGCTTGCGACCGGAACGGACATCGCGCGCGAGAGTGGCCCAGAACAGTGCGGCTACCCGAGCGAACGGAACCGTGCGAATCGCCTCGGAGACGAAGAACTCGCGCACGCGAGCGACACGAGTCGAAACGTCGGCGATCGTGTCCGCGCACTCCGCCAGGAGGTGCTGCACGAGGCTCACTGACGGCGGCGGATAAAGTTCGGCCAGATTTGCCGGCGGCCCGTCCTTTCGCGCCGCCGCCATCATCTCCACAAAACGCGACTGCTCGATCAGCGGCTCATCTAGCACGACGTCGAGTTGTCCCTCGAAGAACCGGTTGAAATCAAAGTGAGGCATGTCCACCCAGCGCTGGCAGGCCTCATGCAATCGCTGCGTTTGTGCTGCGGTGGTCGCCCGCAATTCTTGGGCTAGCCCGGGCAGCTTGTAATTCATCTCGACGCGAAGACGATCGAGCCACGAGTCAGGGTTACCGTGCAAAGCGAAGTCACGGGAGACTTGCGGATTCACCTCCGCGCCGGCATGCCAGCCACGGAAAGCGCGGAGCAATTGAGCGTTGAAGATCTGCTGCGGGCGCACGAAGGAGACGCCATGCGAAAGTTGCTGGAAAACTCGGCGGAGCTTTTCATACCGCGTATCGACGACGGATTCGTGATCCTGCACCGGCGAATCCGGACAGACGATCAGGTGCAGCTTGTTCAGCCGATCCAGCTTCTCGAAGATCGTCAGGTAAAACCCGCCCTTAACGCCCTTAGCCTTCGCCGGCGCGACGGGATCGAGTTCCTTCATCATGTTGCTGATGACGAACTGATCGACGTAGATTAGCTTCTTGCGGAGCGGCGGCAGCGGGTAGCGCTTGTCGAACCAGCAATTGATGCAGCGCCGGGTGTATTGGCGCTCGGCGACCATGAGCACGCCAAACATGCCCTCGACCTGGCAGTCGGGGCACTGGATGAAGGGCGGATTTACGAACTCCTTCACCTTTGGCGTTCGCGTGCGCGGCATCATAGCGAATCGCACGCGAGGATGCCATATCGGCCGAGGCTAGCCAGAAGGAATTGCGAGCCGAGGATGGCAGTTGCCGCAGCGGCCCGGCGTAGCGCTGCACTCCTACCCATCGAAGAAGTTCAAGTATTTATTAATTTCGGCGACGACGCTCCCATACAGTAGAGGCTATTCTCGAGCCGAAGTAGACTCACCTTACTACACTACATCCGACCTGGGTCGAAGTGGGTTTCGAGCCGGCCGTCGGTTACTCGGTAGCCGATGTTCTTAGGAGCGGGGACGCCAAAGTTCTTGGTGATGAAATCTAGCGGCGGATCCTTTCGCGTGAAGACGAAGCGGCGAGCCCCCCCGAGGACGATGCGATTGTATCGCGCCACGCCAACGTTCGTTGCCTCCATCACGGTCGCCCCCACGGGTTGCGCGGCATCCCGTTAGGCAGCGGGAGGACTTCGATCGCCAAGTCAGGCGTCAGTGGCGCATGCAAGTCGAAAGGGATCCCATGTGTCGTCCGCCACGGCTCGTCGATTACCAAGCCACCATCCGCGTAGAGCAGCTCCGCGGCGCAGGTCCTCCGGACCACCATGAGATCTGCGTCTTGAATCCGCTTCGCATAGAGCTCAAAAAGCTCGAGCATGTTGTCGAGCGCCTGATTCTTCGCCTGTAGCGCACGACCTTGGGCGGCATGGAAGCGCTCGAGCTTTGCGAGGTATGTGGGGTGACGGACGAGCAGGGCGGCGAGGTATCGCGCTATGCACCGCCTTACGTTGGCATCCAGTGCGACACAGCTGACAAAGGGCCGAACGCGATAGCCGAGCTTTCGTAGGACATCCGCTTTCCGCGGGTCGCCGCTGAATCGATACTCCCGCGTGTTCGCCGGATCGAGCAGGTGCTCGATCATAGTCGAAGCCAGTCCGTCGATCGCGGTGGCGAACCATTCCTCGATCGCCAAGTCCTTCGAATCATCTGGCCCAAAGCGCGTGTAGAGTTCGGATTCAACCCCAAGATTTAGAGGATTTGCCCGGAATGTGGTGCCGTTAGCGCGCGTAACAGCGACCTGTCCGTTTTTATTCGTCCAATGGCGCGACTGGACGACTGGCCACCAATGATGACGCTTTGCCGTGCCCATGCAGGCAGCATTGCCTTAGCTGGCCGCGCCGTGTCGATGCGAAATGGCGGGTTCCGCCAGCGTCGTTGCGGTTCCACGCGTCGCTTTGGTCGAGTAATGCGCATGCCGCACCAATTCCTCGTTTCCCCACATTGGGGGAATTCGCGCCCCAGGGCGGCGTCAAATTCGGCGTGAGCGGTGACCGTTCACACTGCAAAGAACCCGCCTCAGCTCCCATGATCCGCGCAGCCTGGCGGTCATCGAGCCTGCCCCATGATTTTGGGTGTCGTCGGCCTTTACGTCCCGACATTGGCGTCAAGTGTCAACGCATGGACCAGCCATCTGACGACCTCTTGAGCGCGTTTGCCGGCGTGCTGCGCCGGGTGGAACGGACCGAGTTGGTTCTAATGCTTGAGAGGTTCCACGCTCTGGATGAGCACCCGACGGCGATAGCCGCTATCGAGAGCGAGATTCAAAGCCGCTCCTCGCCCAAGGTTTGGGTCGCGCCTCAATCCACGTAAAAATCGGGAGATCTGCTGGATCAACGAAGTGCAAGAGCCGCGCAATAGCCGCTGCCTCGAAACTATTCCTTCCTCGAGCTTGATCGCCCTATGACACCCTATATGATCAAATTTGTGGATCCTTGGTGGCGCCCAAACTCTAATGGCGAAGAGTGGAAAGACGACGAAGGGAAAGCACAGGAATCTTATGCCCTGATGATGGACTGTATGCGCCGAGTTCTTCGGATCGTACCGCGTGAGACGTTGTATGAATGGCGGCTGACTTCGGATGCTGAGCGGCGAGATTGGATCGACGAGGAATTAGAGCTACGGGGACCAGGAGGGGAACCACGCCCGTTTCAAGGCCTCGGAGAGTGAGTCGGAAGGCCAGGCTATTTTGGGCAAATTTGAAGTATCTCACCGGCGAGTAGTAGCGTATTGATCTAGCAGCCCGCTCCAGATTCGAGTCAACAACGTCTCGCGTGTTCGGCGACGTTCATCGGAGATTTTCAGACCTTGGTGGACGGCGTGCTGCGCCGGGTGGTACGGACCGAGTTGGTTCTAATGATCGAGAGGTTCCGCGCTCTGGCTGAGCACCCGGCGACGATCGCCGTGATTGAACGCGAGATTCGAATGTTTTTCCCCAACAGGGGTAAGATGCTAAGCGCCCGCAGAAATTCGGAGAACACCCTGCAGCGTTTAACTGGCACCCGACGGACCCATTGCCAATTGCCTGCACCGATGTTGTTTTGTCCGGCAGCAGGATCGATCCACGAGATGGGACAGTAAATTGGTATCCCTATAGAGAAGCCAATTTTAGCCCACGTCGCGTGTGCAAATGACTGGAATGCCCGTTACTGCTGTATACTTCTACCAAGTCGCTCCGTGATCCTTGCCGCGACGGTCCGCGTTTCCTGTTCGGTTCTCCGCTCGCTTGCGCGTTGGGCGAGCGCGGTTGCTTCCGCGCTATTACCGGTGGCTAAATACGCTTTGATTTCGTGCTTCGTGCGGATGTGGTCGGCGGGGCCCATTCTTTTGACGCCTAATTTCTCGGAAATGAGGCGCAGGGCTTCCGGGTTAGAGCGAAGTTGGGTGATGGCGGCGATCGTTGTCTCGTGGTTCGTTTTGGAGTCCATGAAAACGGTGGGTTAGAGGGGGCGCAGGCGGACTTTTCTGTAACCGTTGGTGCAGTGGCGTACCACCGCGGTATGATCGGGCAGGGCCCGAAATTCGTGGGGCTTCATGCGGTATTCTTCCACACGCTGGTAGCTATGGGACGTGTTATCCGCATTCACGGTGCGCGTGGAGCGCTCTACGTAATGACGGCCGAGCGCGTCGGCGCAGCGGCGGGCGTCGGTTTCGGAGGCGGCGCGATACATGACCAGGTTCTTGAGGTTAAGGGCCAGTACGTCCGCTTGCTCGCGGGTCTGCGGAGGAATCAATGACTCGAATGCCTGCGCGGAAACGACCAGCATGAGCCAGCAGTCGCGGAGGCGATCGATGACGTTGAAGTCGCTCGTGCCGTCGTGGCTGGCGGTGATTGCATTCTGGAACTCGTCCCCGATGTAGACGAGCTGGTTGAGCGCATAACGTTCGTACGGCGGCAGACTATAGCGACGCAGCGCATGCCGATACAGCAGGAGCTTCATCAGGGTGAAGATATACTGACGTTCCGTCGTGTAGTCCTGCGGCACGTCGACACAGAATATTTTACCCCGGTCGACATCGGCGATCGAGCACGTATCGGGCGCATTACTGCTGAACACTTCGGCGATTTCAGCGGTCCCGAGGTATTCGAGGTAGTTCTGGGAGGTGCCGATTTCACCGGCCCGCTGTTCCTTCGCTTCGTGCTTCAGATACGTTTGCTCCAGGATATCCGCGAGGCGGATTCGGCGTTCCGTGGGCTCCTTCTCCGCCAGTTTCTCAAGTGCCGCCTTCAATTCCGCTTCCGACGTCAGCAGGGTGTAGGCGTTCGTGGCGGTCGGAGGCCGGCCGATGTCGGTCAACAGTTCAAGCGCCCGGCCAATGTGCGCGCTGCCCTTGATCTTAAAAAAACTCTTTTCGTCCTTGGGGTTTAGTGCCGCGGCGGTGTCCACCAGTAGACGGGCGCGGGTTGTGAACGGGAGCCGGGCGTCGCCCGTGACATTGAGGCGGTGAATGGGTCCGTGGCTGGGATCGTCACCCACAATCCGCGGGCGCAGTCGGATCAGGTCCTGTTCGCGCCCGTGGCGGCGCGCGAGCCGCTCCAGGACAAACCATTCGTCGCCTTTATTCGCCATGACGACGCCGCCGAGGCGCGGGTTATGGCGTAATAATGAATCGACCAATCCGTTCATCCCGCTGGAGGTCTTACCGGAGCCGGTGTCCCCGGTGAAAAAGAAGTGACGGTTCGCCTTGTCGCGCGTCCAACGAAAGCCCGCGAATTTCAATACAATCTCCCAGCGATCGGTGATGATCCGACCGGCCGGATCGCGCACGAAGCGATGACGATTGGCATAGAGGAACAGCGGCAGACTGGCGGCCACGGCGCTGCCGAGTGCGATCCACTCCGCCGAGCCGACAAGCCGCGAGGCGGAGAACAGGCCCGCCCCTGAGACCATGAGGGCGAGGAAGAGCGTCATCGGGCCTGTCAGGCCGGGCTCATTGTGGCGCAGGTTGCGGGCGATCAAATAGCCCGCAAAGGTAAGCGCGAACAGGGCCAAAAGGAGCGCGAGCACCGTCGGAGCGTGGGGATGATCGAGCCCTTTTCGCAGCAAAACGTCGGGCGATGGAAGCGTAAAGGCCGCGGTCATGTGATTACACTGAGGGCGGACGGAGGCCATTCGTCCAGCGGCGGAGCCTACCGGATTTACGGTAGTGTCACCCGGCCCGATCGGCTCGGTTTTATATAGGCTTGGGCGAGTCACGAACGCGTGAGGGTATTGCGTCTGACATCAAAAAAAGGGCGGGTAACGGAAAATTGGGAAAGGGGAGGGTCGCAGCGGCCAGGGACCGAAAACGAAGAAGCCGCTACTGTTTCCCCGGGAGCGACGCTACCGGGGAGACGGCATGCGCACGGGGTTGTGAGAACGCGGAGCAGTCCCTTGATCTACGGGCATGATCACCGTCGGCGTTATTCGAAACGGGTCGCGTTATCTTTCGCGGCACCTGCGCAAAAATGATTATTGGAGCGAAGGCGAAACGGAGGTGCAGGGCGAATGGATCGGGGACGCCGCCGCGGCCCTGGGGCTTGCGGGACGCGTCGAGGCGAAGCCGTTCGAGGCCTTGCGGACGAACCGTCATCCGCAGACCGGCGAATTTCTCACCGCCCGCGGGAGCGAGAAACGCGTTGCCTTCTTCGATGTACAGATCTCGGCGCCAAAAGACGTGAGCGTCCTCGCGATGGTCGGGGGCGACGAGCGCGTGCGAGGCGCTTTTCTAGCGTCGGCCAAGATTGCCCTCGTGGAATTGGAGCGCTTTGCCGCCGTGCGCGAGCGACGCGGCGAGGCGCGAACCACCGAGGCGTACCGGCTGACCCGCAATGTGGTCGGAGGTGTGTTTCTGCATGACGCCAGCCGCGATCTCGATCCTCAGCTGCACGTCCATGCCGTGTTCGCGAATGCCACCTGGGATGCAGAGCGCAGCCAGTGGATGGCCCTGCAACCGGCGGAGATGCTCCGCGCCTCGCCGTATGTGCGGCAGGTGTTCTATCGGGAACTCGCCGGCCGGCTGCGGCTGCTCGGCTACGAAACGCATGGCATGAACACGAAGGGATTTTCGGTGCGCGGGGTCGAGCACCTGCGGGCACGCTTCTCGAAGCGCACCCGTCAGGTCGAGCAACTCGCCGAGGTATTCGCCAAGGAGAAAGGCCGCAAGCCCAGCAAGCGGGAGATTGAGGTGATGGTGAAGGAATCGCGCGCCGACAAACTCACCGAGGTGAGCACGCCCGAGGTGCGTGCCCGGCAGCGCCACGAGCTTAGCGAGGACGAGCAGGCGCGGCTCGATGCCCTGGTCAACGCGGCGCGGCATGCGCCCCCGCAGCAGCAGCCTTCGCACGGCCTCGTGCGGACGGTCCTCGAGTCTGCCCTGCGTCATGTGTACGAGCGCAACAGTGTCGTCCGCGAGGGAGTGGTGCTAAGTGCCGCGCTCGAGTTGCACCCGGAGTTTTTTCGTTGGCGAGAATTGCGGGAGGCCTTGGCCCTTCATCCGGAGGCCATTCGCCGTGAAGGCGAGATGACGCTGCGCTCGGTCGCGAGCGAGGAAGCGCGCACGGCCCGGCGCGTGCGCGACGGCCGGAACACCCGGAGGCCGCTCGGTGATTCCGCCCAATTAGCCGCGAGTCTTACGCCGGGGCAGCGCGCCGCAGCGACGGCCCTTCTCGGCAATCGCGATGCGGTGAGCGTTCTGGTCGGTGACGCCGGTACGGGGAAGACGACCGTCCTATCCGCGATCGAAACCGCGCATGTGGCTCAGGGCGGTCAACGGTTCGTCGCGCTGGCACCGACGACGCGAGCGCGCGAGGCTCTGAGTTCGGCCGGATTCGATTCGGCCGACACCGTGCAGCGGTTTCTTGTCAGCGAATCCCTTCAGCGCAAGGCAACGAATCGCGTGCTCTTGATCGATGAAGCCGGCCTACTCTCGACTCAGCAACTCGACGTCCTGACCCGCGTCGCCTCAGAAGTGAACGCGCGGGTGTTGCTGGTCGGTGACATCAAGCAGCACACGAGTGTGCAGCGCGGCGATGCCCTGCGAAACGTGATCCAGCACACCGCGCTGCCGGTTGTGCGTCTCTCGGAAGTCCTGCGGCAGCGCGGCGAGTCAGATCGCCACTTCAGCCGTCTGCTCGCGAGTGGTGATGCACTCGGAGCCCTGCTCTTCGCCGATCGGCGCGGCATGGTGCGCGAGACCGGGGACGACGCGGTCCTCTTTGCAGACGCCGCGTCCGACTATGCGGCCAACCTGGCTCGAGGCGTCGAAACTCTGGTCGTCATTCCGTTTTGGGAGGAGATCGAACAGTTCAACCGTTCTGCCCGCTTGGCGCTGCGTCAGCATGGGCTGCTGGGTGCCGTCGAAGTCGTCCGAGATGCCGTCAAGCCACTCACCTGGACCGACGAACAAAAACAGCATTGGGAACAGTATCGCGCCTGTGATCGGCTGCTCTTCGTTCGGGATACGCGTTTTTTCAAACGTGGGTCTTCGGTCGAGGTGATCGAGGTGTTGCCTGACGGGTTGCAGGTGCGGGGGCCGGACAATCGGCTGACCAAGCTCACGCGCAAGCAGCGCAGCGCCTACGAAGTCGGCCGCCGGGAACAGCTGGCGGTTTCCGTCGGTGATCGCATTCTCATCCGTGGGCGTGAAGACGAGGAGGCGTTCGCGAACGGCGACATAAAAACCGTCGCCCATGTCGATCCGCAACGGGACGAAATCCGTTTCACCGACGGCACGCGTTTGCCCCGTCAGTTCCACGCCTGGACCTATGGTCATGCCCTGACATCCTACCGGGCTCAAGGAAGCACCGCCGAGGAATCGATCCTGGTGCTCGGGGAGGTGGCGGAACGGGCGTTGAAGCGGCGCCAGTTCTACGTCAGCAATACCCGGTACCGCGGCTCGCATCGCATCTACGTCACGCACCGCGAAGCGATCCTGCGCCGTCTCATCGATCCGGATGCCGGTCGGGAACTGGCGACGGAGTTCATGCAGCGTCATCGGATTTCGCGGGCCGAGCAGATTTCGCGGCGGCAGCTCCGTCGAGCCGGGGAGCGCGTGCGCGCGGTCTGGCATGCCGTGGTCGGCCGCTGGAAACAATCGCAGCGAACCGCCGACGAGCGGGTGGAGACCTGAGTCATGGAACGTAGCCCCCTCCGCAAGCCGCGGCAGTACTTCGACACGGCGGCGCACCCCAGCCACGTGACCTTTGACGACGGCACGTCCGTTCGCCGCAACCTGCCCTGGATGCACTACGCGGAAGCGCACTGGGACTACGCCGATCCGGAGCTGATCACGATCGAGATTGGCGATTGGGTTGTAATGATTAATGGATACAACCTGGGGCCCTTGTTCGTCGCCATCGAAGAGCACACGCTTCTGCGGGTGCGTGCGCAGCCCGAACTGCAGGTGGGGCACGACGGCGATTCCTTTGTCATGCAGATTCGGTTTGTTCGGCCGAATGAGGTTGCTGCCATTCTTTCGGGAAAAACTCCGGGAGCGCAGCTGCCGCTCGGGCTCGGATGATGGTGTTTATAGCAAATATAATCGATCTACCGAAATCTCGGTAGGTGCCCTGTATTGTCGAAGCGGATAAAAGCTACCATCCCTTTCTGCGACGCGACGGAGTCCGCTTGCGGGTACAATCGGACGAAACGCGCGGGAATCGGCCCCCGATGAGCGCCGGAGAAAAATTGGAGAACACCATGAATGAACTCGTGTACGTGGCGCCGCACCTGGCGCTGATCTGCGGCGCAGTGCTGATCGGAAATGCACTGCGGCTTTCCAAGGGAACCGGAGCCGTTGTCGGGAACGCGCGGCGTCGCTGGATTGCCCTCGTTCTGCTCGGGGCGGCGATGCCATCGTTGAGTCAGGCTGCGGTGGCGCTGAAAACCGCGGTCGAGTCCGGCAACGCAATTGTCATGTACCTCTGTGGCGTCTTCGCGGCGATCGGGATTGTGACCGCAGGCGTCTCAATGATGGCGGGTCGGCCCACGATTGCAAAATGGTCGTTTGCCGGAGCGATGGTCTCCGGACTGGGCTTTGCGATCGTGAAGACGATGTGGGAGGCGTTCGGCCTGACTCCCGCGGATGTGTCGACGTTCTAGCGAGCACCGTGTGAGCGCGCCTCCAAACCACCGACGCGCTCACACCTTCTCCTTTTATTAAAATGAGTACAACGATCCTGAACGAGCACGACGCCAATCAGGGCGCGCAATCAAAAGGGGAGTTCCTCGGCATGACCGGCAACTCCGCCTGGTACCTGCTCGGATCCGCCGGCGTGACGGTGATGATGGTCATCGTACTCTGGGGCGTGTTTGAGGTTTCGCTGCTCTTCTGCGTCGCGATGGGGCTGTCCCTGTGCCTCCTGTCGGTCGCGTATGTATTTGTTCTGATCAACAGCAAACCGGCGCATTTCGACACTGACTTTTTCGAGGCGGTGGTCGTGGAAGCCGGTTTGCTGGAACTGGCGTTCGGGCCGCGGTTCCGCCGGACATCGAATCCCTTTGCGCGCGGCACGACTGACGACAATGAGGCGACTACGGCAGGCGAGGTGAGGAGAGGGGAGCCCAAATCATTGCGCACGTCACCTGCGCGGCTGCGCGAGCCCGCGATCGAGCCGGCCGCGAGGCGGGCACCGGCATTTCTTGAAGCGCTCCGCGTTCCTGAACGGACGGGCTCCTCGGCGGATGAAGACAAGGAGCCCACGGTCGCGCGAGCGGTTTATGATAAGGTGAAAGCCGATCTGATGGAAACAGAGGATCGGCTCGAGGAAGTGTTGCTGGAACGCGAGGAGGAATGACCATGCGACTCGAACCCGTTGACGGCTATCTGGGAGAAAACGTGATCGTATTTGAAGGCCTACGGCGCGGGGGCTATATTGCCCGCGGCTTTGAAGTGACGGCTCCCGATCTGGAGAATGCGGATCCCGTGCATCATAACACGCTCGAGGCGGATTTGGTCGCGCTGCTGACCGTCCTCAAACCGAAGCAACGGCTGCAGGTGCAATGGACCGTGAATAGCGACTATCGGACGGAGCTGCTGCGTTACCGCGATGAGACGACTCGGCTGGCCACGAACGAGTGGACGAAGCGGCAGCGCAATGAACGCTTCGTCCGTTACTGGCGCATGATGGATGAAGGGCTGCTGCGCCGGGAGAAACTTCGGCTCTATGTCACGATGCCCGTGGACGCCGATGTGGTGAAGGGAACGCGCGGACGACTTTCAACCCGTGCGTTACTCAGTGCATACCACGAAGAGTTCAATCAGATCGGGCAATTTTTGCAGGCACTGTTTGGCGGTGGCGGTGGGCGCGTGCGGCCGTTGAACGACGCCGATCATTTTCTGCATTACCTGGAATTCCTCAATCCGTCGCTCCCGGAGCAGCGGATAACAGATCCGCTGGAGTTCTTCGATCCGGAGCGGTCGCTACAGGAAAATTGTTGGAACGGGCAGTGCCGGCCCCTGGCGAAACCGGATACCGGTTTCTATCACGACGGCTATTTCCATGGCATGCTCGTACTGAAGCTGCTGCCGAAGCGGACGCGGCCCAGCATGGCCTACCTGCTCACGAAACTCGGGTTCCGCGAATATGCGATTACCGTCAATGTGGAGCCGGTCGATGTGGAACGATTGATTGAGCAGGAACAGAAGGAGCTGAATCGCGTGGAGGGTGACTACGAAGGACAGCGCAAGGTGAAGCTCCTGGCGGCGATGCGGACCAAGGCGGCCAAGATCGCGCGTTATAGTAACGGCGATAGTTCGCCGTACCGTCTCCAGTACATTATTCGCGCGTGGGATCGGACGCGCGAGGACCTGCGCGCGAAACTGACGGCCTTGCGCGCCGCAGTGGGAAACATGGAGCGGGCGCAGGCGTTTGAGCCGTCGCTCGAAACGTCCGCCAGAAACTTCTTCTACAGCTCGTGGCCGGGTTGGTCGTTCAGCCGCTACGATGCCTTGTACCATCATTATGATGACGCCTTGGTCGCCAACATCCTGCCCTTTTCCTCGACTCCCGTCGGCCACCTGGAAGAGGCGGAGTTCATCTTCGATGGGGTGAACGGGAATCTCGTCGGCGGGCGCTCGTTCTGCGGCGAGGGCAACAACCTGACGCCGCAGAATGCCGTGATCCTGGGGACGACCGGCTCTGGCAAGAGCGTCAATGCCGTGGATATTCTGACGCAGACGGAGTTATATTACGCGTACACCGTGATCGTCGACGAAGGGTGCTCCTACAATATCTATACGAAGACGGTCGATCCGACCTGCGATCCCATCATCATTCAGGCGAACGGCCGGATGACGATGAACTATCTCGACACCCGAGGCCTGCCGCTGAGCGGCCTGCACCTGAGTGCCGCAGCGGCGCTCCCGATGCTGATGGTGGGGCTATCGAAGGACGAGGACCGGAACAAGCTGCGGCAGGCGCTGCTCTCCAACGCGATTGGACGGCTCTACGATGATTTTGCCCGTTGGTGGAGCAATCGGAACCCGGAGAAGTGGATCGCGCTGGCTCGGCGAGCGTGTGCGCTCGAAGCTTATCGCCGTCAGCGAATGGGTCCGCAGGCGACCGACGTCGATGCGTTCATCGAGTTCGGAGAGTTCGAGGCTGCCCGGGGCGACGAGGCCGCTGGGTTCGTCGCCCGATTTTCGGAAGAAGAGGTGACCCGCTTTGCCAAGGATCCGGCGGGTGGCCAGCAATTGCGCAACCTCGCATTTGCGTCGTTCACCCCGGGTGAGTATCCGCAGCACGGCCAGTTGCAGGAGTTGCTGGCAGCGGAAGCGATGGGCCCGCAGGCCGAGGAGCTGCGCTATCTGGCGACGCTGCTCGAACCCTGGAGTGCGAATGGAACCTACGGTGAGCTGTTCGACGGGGCCTCCAATATTGAACTTACCGGGCGAATCGCGCATTTTGAACTCAGTTACATTCCGGAGTCGGCGGAGGAACTGAAAGCGGCGGCGGCCTTCCTGATCGCGAACTATACGCGCGCGCACATGATGCGGCTTCCGCGAGCGCTGCGGAAGCGGAATCTCTTTGGCGAGGTCGCGCGTTTCTCGCTCGTGCCGACGGGGCGTAAAGTGATCCGCGAATCGTATCAGCAGTTGCGGAAATATAATGTCTGGAATCTGGCGGAGGTGCAGAACTACGAGTTGTTCCGCTCGTCGGAGATTCGAGGCCCCGTGTTGGGCAACAGTCGGATTCTGTTCATGCTCCGGCAGAGCGATCGCTCCGACGTGGAGGACCTCAGCAAGGATTTTCCGCTTCCCGATGCGGTGAAAGACGCGGTGCTAAGTCACCCGGAACCGGAGAAACTGGTGGGTCAGAAATACGCGCAGTTCACGTACTATCACACGGACCAGCGGCGGCCGTTGATCGTAACGATGCGCAATATCGCTTCCCGGGAGATGCTCTACTGCGCCTCGAGTTCTGGGGCGCATTTCGACCAGCGCGCCCGGGAACTTAAACAGTTCGATAACGTAATGGATGGTATCATCGCCAACGCCTAAAACATATGATCACACGACAAGAGTTGGAGCTCCACGCGCGCGGCATTGAAGAGCGCGCCCGAGCGTCACGGATGGAGTCGCCCCGGGATGGCGAGTCTACCCTCGCAGTCACGGCTGCCTCCGTGCCGCTGTTCACGTTTCCCGACAGTTCGCTGCGACTAAAAGCATCACCGGTTCAGGCTGAGCAGACTCGCCAGTTCAGGCGGTGGGTGGATGTAGTCGAGGGTCCGGCTGGGCCTCGATACCGCCTGATGGAAGCGGAGACGGCGGCCGACTCCGCCGGCCGCACCGTCTGGCAGTTTGATTCGGTTGCTGTGGTGACCGAGGACACGGCATGGGAGACCGTGAGCGCCGGCTATCGGCGGATCGACGAAGATCGTTTGACCGAGCAGGTTGAACCGATCGTTGACCACGTTCGGGTCCACGGCTGCACGACGGCCGAATGGGATGATGCGGTGAGCCGGATCCAACACGTTGCGGCCGGACTTGATCTCACGCCCGCGTCCCAGCTGCGGGTCAAGTCTGATGCCATTGATCTCATCGAGGGAAGATTGGATGTGGGGGATTTCGTGGCCCGCACTGTGGCGAGGCAGGAGTGCTTTCAGATTACCCAACGGATACGGCACTCGGCCGCGTTAACCGAATCGATTGACGTCTAAAATTCCCGCATTCCCAAACCCTCAACGGAGAACGCTATGATGAAACGTATTCTCGAAAGTCTGAATTCCGTCAGCCCGTATCTGGCTTGGACGGTGATTCCCGTCGTGGCCGCGTTGGCCACGAGTGGTTGCTCTTCAGCCGGTGGACAATCCGCCGCGCAAACCCGGTCATTTGCGACCACGGCGGCGACTACAGCCGCAGGAGCCTATATCGGAGCCAAGGAAGGCGACGGGAAGGGCCGGAACGCGGCCCTGGGCGCCGCCGCCGGTTTCATTGTGGGGGAGGCGATCAATTATTTTAACGATACGGCACAGCGCGAGGCGTTCGTTGCCGGTTATGAGCGGGGAACTTCCGATGCTGTAAAAAAGCAATATTGGATTGCGCGGGATAACCAGAGGCCTGTGCTTGATGACGGTTATGAGGAGGTGCTCTATGAGATCGACGTTCCTCAGTCCGATCGTGACGGTGTGCGGCGGGAACCGACCACGCGGGTGATTCGGGTTGTGATGCCGAAGGGAGGAAGGCAGTCATGAAAACACGACATTTGTTGGCGGTCGTGGGTCTTGGGTTCGCGCACTCGGCGGCCGCTCAGTGGGCGGTATTCGATATCGCAAATCTGACGCAAAATGTTTCAAACTACGCCGCCATGGTGGAGCAGATTGCAAAACAGGCGGAGCAGATTTCCCACCAGATCCAGCAGGTCAAACACATGGAGGATCAGCTGAAGCGAATGGGGCGCATGTCCGATTTCAAGGCGCTGATCGGCTTCCCCGAGTTAAAGCTGAACCTGACCTTGCCGACTAAAATCAAGACGTGGTCGGAGTCACTGCTCGCCGTCAATGGGACCGATTTATTCGGGGACACTCGCGGCGGAATTTTTCAAGCGGTGACGGATAAGTTTCTCGATTTCGACGGCGTCGCAGTCCTGCGCAATGCGGCACTGTATAAGCCAGCGCATGAAGTGACGAACAAGGTGAACAATTTTCGCGACGTTCAGATGGATGTTTACGCGCGCCGCCACGATCTGAAACAGGCCATCGAGCTGACCGGCGAGGCCCTGCAGGCTTCGGAGACCGAAGCGGAAGCGCGGAAACTCGAGGCGGTTTTGAATGCGCAGTATAGCCAGCTCGCGGTGGTTGATTCCGAAGTGGTCCTAAGCGCGGCGGAGATCCAGGTCAAAACCGCCGAGGCCAGTGCGATGGAGCAGGCGCACGTGAAGGCGGCCTCTGAAGCGCGGGGAAAGCTCGCGCAGCAGGAAGCGGAAAAGATCACAACAGCATTCAAGCCAATGTATGGATCTATTCTTTTGTATGTAAAAGAGGTGCCGTACGGACACTGAGTGGAAACGATCCAAAAAATTGGGTGTCTTCAATTTAATCCACATGAACTCACTAAACCGACTCGCTTTGACTGCGGTGGTGGCCTTTGGCTTACTCCTATCCGCCTGTACGAATAAAGAAACGGTCGCGGATACGACGCGTGCGGAAATTGACGCAAAGGCGCGCGCCGATGCGGCTCGAACAGAGATGGAGAAGTTGCCCGCAACGTTTAAATCTCGGTATAATCGGAAGCTCGACCAGGATACCACCAGCCCTTCGCCAGCAGTAGTGAAGGAGCCAGTTGCGCAACCGAAATCATAAAGGTCTCCTACCATGGCTGCTCCGGCTGGAAGTGTGTTGCCTCCGTCGTATTTCTCGGGTCTGTCCGAGCTTTGGGGTGCATGTGCCTACGTGGGCGCCGCATTGGCTGCTGCGGGATTCGTGTTTGCAGCGGCGGGCCGGACGCGTGGCCCTGGTTCATTAATCGAGCTGATCGTCCGTCTTTTCTTCGTCGGGTTGACGACCCTTTTCTTAAGAGAATGGCTGATGCGCTTGAATGATGTTGTGAATGCGTTTGGTGACTACATTGGCATCGATCCAGAGAAGGTTGACGATCGATTTGTGGCGTTTATTTCCGGTACTTCTCCAATGAATAAAGGCGCTAGCGTCTGGGACGTGATCTGGGATACTGGATCGATCGGAACCGCCATAAGTTATGCACTGTTGTGGATGTTCGGCTGGCTTTCATGGGGAGTTCAATATATCGTCAAGTTGGTCGGTGATATCTTGCTCTCTGCAGGTTGGTCGCTGAGTCCGATCTTCATTTCGTTTTTCATGATTCGTCCCATGGCGGGCGTTGGATTCAAGTACCTGATGGGACTGGTAGCGTTAGTATGCTGGCCGTTTGGATGGGTGATCGCCGCAGTGGTCACCAACGCGATGCTCGAAGCCGCCGCCGGCGCCAGCCTCATGCCCATGGTCATCGTTGGGGCAATGCCCGCGGCGCCAGCCCTTACGGTCCTCTTGGTGGGGACGTGGATGATTGTTAGCTCGGTGCTCGCTCCTTTCGTTACGACGAAGGTTTTAATGATGGGTGCGAATCCTGCGGCTGCTTTTGCGCAGAGCGCCGGGGGAGTCGCACAGGCAGCGTTAACGGGCGGTTTTGTCGCTGGTGGAGCTGCGTTGACCGGCGGCGCAGCCGCTGCCGGGGTAATCGCGGCGTCCGCAGCCGGCGCGATGGCTTCAGCTGGTGAGTCCGCGGCGAGGGGTGGCGGTTCTCCCCGTACCGCTACAACCGTCGCTGCGGGTCTGGCGGGGTTTTACGGTGCGGGCTCAGGGCGTCGTCAATCGGCGGCGATGGAGGGGATGGCCGCGTCCTTTTCCCGCGTTGCCTCCGCGGCGGAATCGATGGCTTCCAGTGCCGGTGAACAAGGGGAGTTTTACCGCCAAGCAAGAAATAGAATGAATCGGCAGGGACGCGAGCGTGCGGCCCAGCCACATACCGAAAACCCAAACGAGGTAGCCCTCGAAATCGAAACACATGCTCGGAATTAACCAACAGTATCGGCGCACGAAGGCGCTTGAAAGCATGGCGCGCTCAAGTTCGCGCATCGCGTTCTCCTTTGAGAAGATCGCAGAAGCGGAACGGCAGAAGACGGGATTTCTGCGGTGGCTCTTTTCGAACTGGGACCATGAGAAATCCGAGCGTGTGCCGCATCGGCGTCGTTATAGCGATGGCGGTGGGCTTCATGGCGGTGCGCTTCCGCCTCCTCCCGTTGGGCCAATCGGACCAACGAACGCTCATGCGCTTCCGATGAGCGGCGATCGTCCCTGTATCAACGTCACGCCTGCGAAATTACCGAACAAAGGGAAGGAGCGGTTATGGTAGCGGAAACGATTGCCGAGCCGAAGGTGCGTCCGGCGGCAGTCGCCGGCTTCGGCCAGCCGAAGTCGGCGTTGCTGGCGATCTTCGACCGGAAGCGGCGGGAATCGCTGCTTTGGTTCCTGATCGCGATCGCCGCCTGGGTTTGGTCGGCGTGGGATCGCCGGCAGCTGATTGAGCAGTTCACCCGGCAACGCGATGTCGTGGTGATTGACAGCCTTGGTACGTACTACGTGTCACCGGTGGTCGACATCCAGCACGCGAAGGACCTGCACGCCTTTCAGACCAAGCTCGCGTGCAAGGCCCTCTTTGAACGCAACCCGGAAGGGCTGGATAATCCAGAGCTCTTCAAGCAGCTTTTTTTGACGGAGGCTTCGTCGGCTGCGCAAACGATGTTCAACCAAACCCGGGCCGAGTTTCAGGCCAAGGGTCTGCATCAGAAGGTGGAGCTGGGTACGCCCGAGATCATGAGTTCGCGTGACGATTCATTTTATACCTCGGTCGACGTCCAATTGATCCGGGTCGGCTCCTATCGCAACACGCCGCTTACCGAGGTGCTGCGGTACCGGGTGAAGTTCAAGTTCCTGGTGAATCCGGATCTCACTCGCAACGGGCGTTTTCCGACCGCGGTGGCCGCGTTCCAAGTTGAACCGCTCGAAAAAGTGTGAGGATCGATTATGTGGCGATCATTCGTCTTTTTCTCCGCGGCCCTTTCGACCCTCGGCGCCTCGCCGGTTGTTGAGTATCCGCTGAATCCCTACAAAGCGCTGGACCTCGTGATTTCCCGGGAAGTGACCACGATCACGTTCCCGGGCGTGATTACCGCGGTCGCGGCTGCCGATATGTTGATCGAGGGCGGAAACGAGAGTGCGGTGGAAGTGGATCCTTCGACGCCGTTGCGCTTTCAGGTGACGCATCCGCCGGGCGCGAATTTTCTGCTCGTGCGCAGTCTGCTGCCGACGGCGACGGGCCGCTTGACGGTCATCTTTGAGGAGGCAGCCTATGTTCTACAGCTGAGCTCGGCGGCTCAGGGCTCGGTCGCCAGCGTAATCTTCAAGCGAACCCCGGTGCCCGGCACGCCGCGGATCGTGCTGCGGCCACCGGAACCCGTGGCGTTCACGCCGCAGATTGGTCTCGGCCTGCTGGATCGCGCGCGGGCGTATCCAATCCTTGCTGCATCTGTCCCTCACACGGTGCAGGACGTGACGCGCATCGCCTCCCCGCGGACCTTGGAGCTGCCCGATCTCGTCATCACGGTCCGGGAGGTGGTTCGTTTCACCAAGGAAGACGCCGTCGTGTTCCTGCTCTCGCTCCGGAATCGGACCGAGGACATCCTCGAGGTGGCGCCGGGTTCGTTTGCCGCCCGAGTGGCGAACGAGAAGTTCACGCAAGCGATCGCCCATGGACCGCGAGTGCTCGCTCCCAGGGAAGAACGCGAGGCTGAGTTTGCGATTGTCGGGATGCCCGATGGGACACGCAACGATCTGAGCGCGGAGAATGCATTCACAATCCTCGTGAACACAGCCCGGCGGGAATCGAAGCCGTTTTCAACGCAGGAAGGAGCGCCGTCCTCGTGAACCCACGCCGGTTCTGGGAATTCCTGACGAGCCGTTTCGGCCTCTTCGTGGTTTTCCTCTCACTGCTCGGCACCGGCTTGTGGGCGTATGGACAACGCCAGGGCCAAGCGAGGCAGGTGGCGAAACAGGCCGCACCGGTGACTGCAACGAGCAAGGTGGGACAGGTGCGCGTGCCGTTGGAGCAGGGGCTGGAAAACCGGCTGCCCCAGCCGGCGAGTGTGCCGGACCGGGTGACGGAGACGGAGAACGCGGGGAAGATCGTGCCATTCCGACCGGCGCCGCCCGCGCCGGCTGTCCGTCCGGTGGCTCCTCCGGTGTCGGCCCCGTCCCCGTCCGTCGCTCCACCCGTGCCCGACAAACCCAAACCGGTCCGCTATCGTCCGCTGCTCGCAAGTTACCAGCCGACTTTGCCTAAACCACTCGAGGTCGCGGCGGCTCCGGCGTCGCCGCCGGAGCGGTTCCTGCCGTTCGGTACACTCTTGAAGTGTCAGCTCGTGAACACCGTTGATAGCGCCAATATCGAGACCCCGGTCATCGCCCTCCTCTTGGAAGACGTATGGCAGAATGGACGGCGGGTGATTCCGGCGAACACGCTCCTGCATGGCACGGCGCGCGCGGGACGCATTCGTGATCGGGTGAATGCCTCCGGTACCTGGCGTTTCGTCTGGCAGGATGGACGCGAGTTGCCCTTTGGCGGGATCGCGCTCGATCGGGAGTACGATCATGGGATCGACGGCTACGGCATCACGGACGGGTCAGCTGGGATCAAGGGCCGGCTGATGACGACCGATGATTATCAGGAACTGAAGATGCTCGCGGCCGCGGCCCTGAGTGGATTTGCGCGGGGAACGCAGGACCGCTCGCAGAGTGCACTGGGGACCACTATCAGCGGATCAATTTCCAACGGGGTCCGTGAGGGCGTCGGTGAGGTCTTTGATTTATACGCCGAGCGGACCCTTCGGGACATCGAAACGAACGGTCAGTTTGTCCGGGTGCCGGCCGGCAAGGAATTTTATGTTTACGTGCTCCAAAGCGTGCTTCCGGAAAATGCCCTGGTGGCGGGCACACGGGTGGATCCGGACTGGTCGGCACCCGACGCGGCGATCGCCGGGCGGGCACGAAACGACGAGAGTGGACGGCGTTGAAAGGTCTGTAATGAAGCCTGCGCTCTATAGTATAATCCCCTCGTTCCTGATCCTGCTGTCGGGCTGCACGACGGCCGTGGTTTCGGAGCGTACAGTTGTAACTAAGGCCAACCAGCGCAACGTCGTCAGCGCTGAAGTGGTGACGCATCCGCCCCTTGATCCGGGCGTCCTGAGTACACGGTACGAACTCGGTGCGTATCGATACCCGCGCCCGCCGCACTCTCTATCGGAGAAAGCCGTTGAGCGGCAAACCCGGGTGCCCGCGAATCTCGCTTTAGGGTATCAGACTGAGCCGTCCGCGTACGTGCCCGCGAGTTTCGATCCTTTGCCGAAGAGTGCTGAGCTGGAGGCCGAGTTGGCGAACCAGCGCGAGATGACCACGCGGATTTACATGGCCCAGCAGGCGATGATCGAGCTGGAGCAACGCGCGCGGGGGCAGTTTGAGATCCTCGTAAGTCAGACGGAGGAAACGATGCGTCTCCGTGAAGAACTGGAAACAGAGCGGGCGCGGGTGCAGCGCCGGGAGGCAGATCTGTCTGCGCGTCTGCAAACGGTCGGCACAGCCCAGCCTGAGTCCGCTGTAGCAGAGACGCCGTCGTCATCGTCAGGTCAGCCCAAGGAGTGAAGCTCGAACATGACCGACGAAACTCGAGAGATCCTGCGGACGCTGCCCGCGTGGTTGAAAACGCAGATCATCGGCCAGGATCAGGCGATCGACGCCGTGGCGGAGCGGCTGCAGCATGGCGAGCTGGGGCTTACGTCGCCCGGGCGGCCTAAGGCGAGTTTTCTGTTTCTCGGGCCCACGGGCGTGGGCAAAACGGAGCTGAGTCAGCAGTTCACCCTTCGGCTTTTGGGCCCCGGCAAACTCGTCCGCCTGGATATGTCGGAGTACCAGCAGCCGGAGCGCGTCCCTTTGCTGCTTGAGCGGATTCGGGCCGGCTTTGATGCCGCCGGTGGAGCAGGGACTTTGCTCTTTGATGAGATCGAAAAGGCGCACCGACAGGTATTGGATATCCTGTTACAGCTGCTGGACGCGGCGCGGTTGACCACCGGCGAGAACCGAATTCTGGACTTCTCGCTATGGTACGTCGTGTTGACCAGCAATCTCGGGGCGCAGCGGATAATGGCGCTGCGGCGGTCCAAATACGAGACGATGGAACGCTTGGTGCGCCAGGATGCGCAGCGCGAGTTGCGTCCGGAGATCTTTGCCCGGGTGACCGCGTCGGTGGTCTTTGACCGCTTGGATTATACGACGCAGTGTCGCATTGCCGAGGCCATGGTGCGTAATGAGATCTCGGGCCAGGTGGCCCGCCACGGCTTTCAGCTCGCAACAGATACTCAGATTGTGGATACAGTGATTCAGCAAGGTTACCACGATCGCCTCGGGGCGCGGCCCATGCGGGATGCGACGGAGCGGCTCGTGCGAAACGCCCTCGCGGCCGATCTGCTTGCCGGCGGCAGTGGAATGGGGCGACTGTCGCCTGACCCAGTGGGACGGCAGCTGCGGTTGCGACCGGGATTGCAGGAATAGAATTGGGCGGGGGAGCGTCATCCGCTCACTTTTGTCCGAGTAACGTCGGTTTTTTTGGCGACTCGGATTAGGGCTGGGAGCTTGCCGTCGCACCGTGGGGGTGGAAACGACCAGCATCCAGAGCCGGGCACTGCTCAGACGCGGCGCCGTCACGTCGTCCCAGCATAACTTCAATGCCAGTTGTCTCGACTGATCGTTCCCAATGTTACGGAAAAATTACGGCGAAACTCTTGGGGGAGCCTTAATCACGCTCATCCTTGCGCGCGTCGGAGATTCTCCAGCTCTCCGACTTCAACTAAACCATTATTGTGACCCTTATGGAGACGCCCAAAAATGACGCGCGCTTACGAGTAGTGGTCCTGAAAGCGGACCGACTCTACGGTGACATGATTCGTCGCCAAATCCTCGACCTCTGGCCCCGGGCCGAAGTGGAAGTTTTTCATCGTGGTCTCGATGCCTTGCAGTCGATGCAAAGTGCCGAACCCGATCTATTTATTACCGGTGTGATGCTGGATGATATGGATGGACTGGAACACATCGAAGCGTTTCTGGATTCTCAGCTGCCGATCTTGGTTGTCACCTCACGGGCGGATCCTCGTACCTTCTGTATGTTGCGAGAATTACGCTACGACGGGATCTACGACGCGGTGGCCGAGGGTGGGGATAATCTGTCCGCTGCGATTGAGCAGGTGTTGCAGCGGAGGCCGTATGTCAGTCCGACCGTTTGGCCGCACCTTCAACAGCCGAAAAAGCTCACGTTGGATTCGCTCACAACGCGGGAACAGGAAGTGCTCGCGGCCATAGGAGACGGATCCGATGACAGTGAAGCGGCAGTACGACTCGGGATGTCGCCGAACACGGTCGGCACCCATCGCAAGGCGATCATGCGAAAGTTGAATATCCATCACCGTGGACAGCTCACTCAATACGCTTCGCAATTTGGATACGTCCGCTACACGCCCACCGCGGTATATCGCCCAGGGTTTCAGCGTCGCTTGCGGGGTGGACCGAATACTCCGCCGGAGAAGTAGCTCCGTCTCGGTGAGGGCGGCCGACCGAAAATACGGGCATCTGTCGACTTCCTGAACGAGGGAAGGGGGCGAGAGGTGTAGAATTACCGGAGGAACGACCTATATTCCCGATCCCTATTGCGGTGCCGCTTTAGAATGTGTAGCATCATCGGCCCCGGCTGGGGACACTTCTGAGTTTTTCGCTGGCGTAACTTTCTGATTGTCTGTGAATGACTGCGGGAGAGAAGAACTACTCAAACCAAGGTTAAGTTTAGCCCCAATTGCAGGGATCGAAAATGTGATGATTCGCGAATACAAGGAATGCGACTGGAAGGAAGTTTGTCGCGTATTCGATCTGTCAAAGCCTCACGAACTCGCGAGCGGCTGTATCGGGGCTTCCTTTGTACCTCTTGCCCATGACGAAGCTCGGAGGGTTCAGTTTTCCAAGAGCGCCATTTTTGTGTGGGATGAGGACGAGACACTGCGGGGATTCGCTGGGTACGACGGAGCCTTGATTGGCTGGCTCTTCGTTGAGCCCTCGGGCTTCCGAAATGGAATCGGCCGAGCGCTCTTGCGGCACCTTGTGGCTCGAATCGAAGGCGAACCGTGGTTGTGGGCGTTGAAGACCAATCATGCGGCCATCGGCCTCTACGAAAGCGAAGGCTTTAAAATCGTCGAGGAGCGTGCCACCCAGAACGGCGGCATGCCATGTGTCGCCGTAAAACTCACTCGAGCAAAATGACCGATCCAGGAGATCGTGTGGTCCGAAGCCGCAACCTCATGCGGAAAAGACGCTGCTTTGGGGTTCGGAGGTCTTTTCTTCCCCCGTTTCATTCGCATGATTGGATATAAAAAATGATCCGACCGGCGACTCCTGATGATGCTGCCGCGATTGCCGCGATTCATGTTCGAGCATGGCAAGCCGCGTACAAGGAGGTATTCCCATCTGAATGCCTCGCGTCCGGTCATAGTCTAGCTTGCGAGCTTAAGGCGTTGCCGCCGACGAAGCTGGAACAAGCGGCGAGTTACGTCCACCGGCTGCAGGAGGCCACCCGCGCCGAGCGCCTCGCAGCGCTCCGCCACAGTGCTTCAATTTTGAGCGAGGCGGATGGCGCGGAGTTGGAGCGGATTATTGAGGAAAATTGCGAACGGGTCGATCCGCGTGAACGGTGATCTCGTGCTGGATGCTTTGGTAATGATCGGGGGGCGATGGGTTCGGGCGTGATCCATGACAGTGAGAAGTCTGGCGGCGGAGGTCACGAAAACGGCGACCGGGGAGTTCCGGTCGCCGACGAGTTTGGGGTTTATTCGCTCGGCTCGCCCTTTAGTTTCGCGAGCTGCTCGAAGATGAACGTGTGGGCCTGATCGGCCAACTTGATCACCAGCGGCAAGTCGTCCCGTCCGAAGCTGTCGGTGTCGTGGAAGTTCCTGCCTTCGTCCATATAGGTCCGGGTGAAGGTGACGTTGTAGAACTTTTTTTGGTCGGCTTCATTCTCCCACACGGCTGCCTTGATGCGACCGAGGCGGAGGGTTTTGACCGGGAGCTTGGTTCCGGTGGCGGAGTGCTTGGGTTGCGAAGCGGGTTGAGCGGTCTTGGCGGGCATGATGTTTCCTTTTTGATTTGAGGAGCGGAATTGCTCTCTCGTCCCAAGGCGGAGGGGCCGACCGGATCGAGGGGACGGTTGGGGGGATTCCTTCCAAGGAGGACCCAAATGCGCGCCGGCCGCGGAGCGGCGATGCGGTGGGAGGGTCCGCCAGAGAGAGCAAGATCGCTCCCAGAAAAAGGATCGGACATGCCTGCGACTGTGCAACTGCTCGTGACCAGGAACGCCCGTATCCATCAGAATTGGACGGTGTGATCTCCTTCGGTCGAACGCCTCGCAGTGTGGAGACTGAAGCGAGCTGAGTTGTGCAGAAACGTCGCGCAGGCCTTGGACGGAGGCAGCCGCGATGCCGTGCAAGGAACGATGAAAAGCGGGTTTTGGCCGATCCGGACATTAATCGTTGTCGACGACGCGGAACGGGGCTTGAGCGAACTTGCCTCGTCCGGCCGGACTCTCTGGTTGCCGCGTGTCCGTAGCCGCCGGAATTATTGTCCGTGGCACGCGCGACTCCGGAGGGAACCACAATTTCAGCGGCAAGTTGACTGAGCCACCCGAGCCGGCCCATTTTGCCGAGACAAATCAGGGGCGAGGCGTTGACCACCCATTCTTCGGAGCCGACCATCGACGGCATTCAGGACGAACCGAGTTCGCGCGCAAGTTCGCCGGGCTCAACTTGGAATGGGGAGACGCGGAAACGTCCAAGGGCGGAGATGAAGTCGGTGGGCCGCGCGCCGGTGCGCGGACGTTTTTGACATTCCCGTATGCGGCACGATTGGGGTGCTGATGCGCGCGAAGCGCGCCGATCTGGTTTCGAATCTGGCAGAGGTCCTCGATGCCGCGGTCAAGGCGGGACTCTATCTATCGCCCGCGGTGCGGCGCGAAGCACTGCGCCTAGTCGGAGAGTGAGGAGCATTGCGATCGATCCGGGATTGCAGCTCCGAGCGGCGGCAGACCCGAGCAGGCGACGCCGAATGCGAAGGACGCTCGTTATAGTCCTCGGGAGATATCATTTGCGTCGAGGCAGAACGGGTCGGACAGGCTTTGCGGGCGAATATTGAAAGCCCGTCGACCTGGTGGCCGGAATCTCGCGCTATATGTTTTTCGATCCGCTGAAATACGCCTGTACCTGGTCCGCGTCCGTGAAATCGAAACGCCAGGCGATGAAGTCGGAGAGGAGGCTGAGCATCAGTTTTGCCCTTTCCGCATCCAATCCTTGTAGCGCGGAGTGGAGATTCACCGTGGCGTCGGAAAACAGGCTGAGCAGCACCTGACAAACCGCCCGTTCGCCGCGTGAACGAGGTTCGAGGGCGCTGCCCGCACGGGCAAAGCTCAATGCTTCGTGGAGATGCGCCCGCGGATGGGCCGCCTCCGCGAGAAACCAGGACGCGTCGACGTCGCCCGCTTGTTCGAAGGCAGCCTTGAGATAAGCGTGGCTGAAATCGCCGTGTCCAAAGGCGAGGATGACCGTGCAGAAGTCCTGGCGCAGAGTCCAGTCGAGGGTCATCACATCAGAGAGGTGGGCAAACGCGATTCCGCCCGAGTAGAGGGAAACCAGCAGGGAGCGAAGACGTAGCGCCTGTCCATTGTCGTGATGGGTGGTGGCGGACGCAATGCGAGCGAGCGCCGGTTTAGCGAGAGCAACGGCGGACTCGATTTCCTTGGCCGATTGCCGGACAGCCGCAAAGAACTCGGCAAGTACCGGGTCTTTCTCGGCGACCGCGGCGATGTGAATGGGTTCAGAGGCGATGAGAGTCATGGAAAGGGAAAGGCTGAGGGATGAGGACGGTGAGACGGAGGTCGGGATGGAATTGGTCCAGGTGAAGCGCCGGCGTTGTTATTTGGCGTAGGCCCTGAGCCGTGTATTCAGGACTTTGATATCCACCTCGGCACCGGCAGCCGCGGCGCGCGCTTTGGCCAGGCGCACTTCAGCTTGCAGCAGGTCGCGTTTTAAGCGGAACAGTTCGTCCTTAAGGACGGTGGGAGGTGGTGTCACTGGGACGACCAAGGATCCAAGTGGTGCAGTTTCGCGGGTGCCGTTATTCATGGGAGTGGTTTTGGGGGGATTGAGATGCGACCGAGTCATTACAGCCCAGCCAATCCGCGTTCGTCTGAAACGCAGCGGTGCGCGTCTCCCGAAAACGGTGGAGCTCGCCTACCGTGAAGCAGGCAGACGATTCTGGTCTTGGGGCACGGCAAAAGCGTCCAGAGAAAGTCTGGCGTGTTTCTTGAGGGTCCCTCGAGCCAGCTGGCGCGGCTTCATTCACCGGTGGCACGCACCGCATCGAAAGCCTGGCAAGGAGGAACGCCGGAGGCGTAGGGTCCTTGCCAGGGACTGGCGCCCATCATCGCTTCCGGGCTGCGGCGTCGGGTATCTGGAAGGAGGAGAGACGATGCGGACTCGGTTGTCGGAGGGACGTTTCTATTTGTTCAGCAGTCAGTCCCTCACCGCAGCCGATATCCGCTCAATTGGCTGGAAGTTGGCTCACGACAGAGTTGCTAAATTCGTGCCGCCGAAAAAAAAGGGCCGAAGCCCTTTGAGGCTACAGTAGTCCGGCGGAGCGGAAGCTATAGTAACCGACGTTGACCGGATCACATTCAGGACGACCCAGAATGACGTGATCGAGCAACGCAATATCAACGGTGCGGGACGCTTCCCGGAGTAGTCGGGTGACGTGGAGGTCCGGGGCACTCGGGGCGGGATCCCCGCTCGGATGATTGTGGACGCAGATGATTGCGGTTGCGCCGGCGAGGATGGCCGGACGGAAGACTTCACGTGGATGAGCGAGGGTGGAGTTGACCGTCCCGATGGTGATGGCGATCCGCCCGAGCGGCTTGTTTTTCTGATTAAGGAGGATTACATAGAAGACCTCCTGCATGGGGTGGATATCGAGGACGTCTTTCATATAAGCATATACACGATCGGGGGCGGTTAGGGCCGCGGATCCGACTTCAAAGAGGGTCGCTTCATAGACAAGTCTGGCTTCATAGATGCGCATGATAAATGCGCCTCAGCGGTTCGTTCGTGTATGCAGGATGCACCTGATCGACCTCTGCCGGCTGAGGGCGATTCCCTCGCACGCCGAAAGTCAAAGCGCTGACCGGAGCGCCGAGGCCGCTGCTCTGAGCAGCAACGAGGGGGAAGCGGAGGCGACTTGCGCGGGGTGGAGGCCGCAGGCACGACCTTGACCGGCGTAGAATGAGGGAACCCAGCGGCTGGCAGCGCTAGAAAGTTCGACCGAAGGGAGCATCTGAATGACGCTTCCCACTCGTGTTTAGCAGGGAGGTGAGCGGCACCGATCTATCCGACCCGGTGATTGGGCTGCGCGTCGGGGGTAGATCACTTTGTCAGATTTTCGGAACCCGCGCACTACATCCCCTCCCTCATCGGGGTGCCACGGTCGGCGAATCGTTAAGGTCCGCCTGTTCCAACTCCGAGAAACTGCCTATCGCGCGATGGATGCCGCTTTTCGTTCGACCTTCTTGCGGTTGACCGTCGCCGCCTGCTTCTTTGCCTGTCGGACTGCGCGTTTGCCCTTGGCGGGAGTCGTCCCGGTTTTCCGGGCGACCTTTGCTCCGGTGTATCCGATTTCGTGCGACTGCTTCGATACGCGTTTTCGGTCCGTTCCGCTTCGTTTTGATTTTGTGGCCATAGGTAGGCAACTGAACGTTACCTCGGTCGGAGGTTCCCTTCCGGGCGGCACCAGCGACCGAAGAGGATCTGTTCGTGTCACCGTTCGATCCTTTGAGGTTTGGCGCGGCAGGCCGTGCGATCGATCCGTTGTTCGCTGGGTGGAACTGTAGCTTTTCCGACGTTCCTGATCTGGACCCACGATGAAAACGATTCTTGTCGTCGGCGGCTGTCTGCTCGCGGTCGCGCTTTGCAGCTGGAGCGTGCTCTCGCGGCGTGGAGCGGTGGTATGCGTTCGTTCCCAACCACAACCACTCCCTCAGCAGTAACCAACAACCCGCCCAGTGTCTTATTGTAGGTGGTCCAAGTTTGTGAGTCCGGTCAGGTGGCAGCGTAGACTGGGAAGGTGAGACGTCCGTGCACCAGCTCCGGTCTTCTGGATATCCAGTCACAAGCGAAGGTGAAATCGATGATCGCATTTCCGGCGCTTTTTCGTTTCCTTTTCATCACCCCTATGAAGCTTCCCCTTGTGGTGTTTGTTCGCGCTCTCGCTGCGGCGGGGCTCAGGCCGCTGATGGATTCGCCTCGTTGTTCAACGGGAAGGATCTGACGCATTGGACTGTCCCGCTCGGCGACAACGGACATTGAAAGGTCCTGAATGGTGTCATTGACTATATATAACGCGCGCAGCGAGGCGACTGGCGGCAAGAATCTGTGGCGCCAAAAAGAATATAAGGACTTCCCCCCGTTATATAAGTGGAAAATTAAGGAAACGACCGGGCTCGATGATGTCCCGACCGTACTGCCCGATGCCGCGCACAAGCAGCCGCATGGCAAGGATATCGTGACGCCCATGCCGAACGCGGATTCGGGATTCTTGGCGCGGGACCTTCAAGGCGCAGCTTAACATCTGGTGCTGACCAATCGGTTCCGGTGAAGTGTATGGATGTCGGATGGACAAGAAGATGTCGCCGGAAGTGCGGGCAGGCGTCACGCCCAAGCAGAGAGCCGACAAACTGCTGGGAGAGTGGAATGCTTTCGAAATCACGATGAAGGGCGACCGCCTAACGGTTGTGCTGAACGGCAAAACAGTAATTCAAAACGCCCAGTTCCCCCGGTGTTCCTGAAAAGGGCCGGCTGACTCTACAGCATCATGGTGAATTCGAAGACGGCAAGTACTCGCCGGATTCGAGCTTGATTCAGTTCCGCAATATCAGTATTAAGGAACTGGGACGGGGTGATGAGGCGCGAGCTTGCTCGCGGCCCACCTTGATGATCGAGACGCGGAAGCCGCGACTGAGGTCGGGCCTTTTGCGAAAAGATGGCGCTTGACCACGCTTGTCATCATTGAACCGATGACGCCTGCACAGCGCCGAACGGACCACTCCTCTTTCATGACCAATCTGCAGCTCGCCGTTCACTTCTTCTTCCAACTCGCCGTCATTTTATCTGTGTGCCAAGTGGTAGGGCAGTTGGCTCGGCGGATGGGGCAGCCCCAGGTGGTCGCGGAAATGATTGCAGGTGTACTGCTCGGACCATCGCTCTTGGGGTTGTTTTGGCCAGATCTCTTCAGTCGGCTTTTCCCTCCTGAGACATTGCGAATACTATTCCCGGTTTCGCAGCTTGGCTTGGCCGCTTACATGTTTGTGGTGGGGATGGAGTTTCGGGTGGATATCGTCCGCCGTCGTTTGCACAGCGCGGTGGCGGTTTCTGCCGCAGGGATGATTGCGCCCTTTATTCTGGGAGCTGCGCTTGGCTACTTCTTCTATCATCACACGGCGCTCTTTCCCGAGCGGACATCCTTGGTCGAGGCGATGATCTTTCTGGGCGCGTCGATGTGCATCACGGCTTTTCCGATGCTGGCGCGCATCATTCACTTTAAGAAACTGGCCGGCACGACTATGGGAACCGTGGCGCTGGGCGCGGGGGCGATCGACGATGCAGCTGCCTGGTGTCTACTGGCGATTGTCCTTGCCAGTTTTGATGGCAACGTCGGTCACGCCGTCACCAATATCGTGGGCGGGATCGTTTATGTCGGCGTCACCCTTTTGTTGATACGTCCCGCGCTGGCGAGCTGGGGACGGCGTGTTGACGTGCGCGAACAATTATCGGATCGCGAGTTCGTCGGCTGTTTAATCCTGCTGATGCTGGGGGCCTGGGTGACCGACCTGATTGGGCTGCATGCGGTGTTTGGAGCTTTTGTCATGGGCGCAGCCATGCCACGCGGCGTGGTAACCGCCCAACTGATACAGCGAATCCAGCCCCTAACCGTCGCACTCCTCTTGCCATTGTTCTTCACTTATTCCGGGCTGAACACGCAAATCGGCCTGCTCGATTCGGCATACCTTTGGGGCATGGCGGGATTAGTATTGCTGGCGGCCGTCGGGGGCAAAGGCGTGGCTTGCTGGCTGGCCGCGCGTGCCACGGGGGTGTCGAATCGAGAGGCACTGGGAATTGGCACGCTGATGAATGCGCGCGGCTTGATGGAACTCATCATCATCAACATCGGGTTGCAGCGCGGCATCATTTCTCCGGCGCTATTTGCCACGCTCGTGATCATGGCTGTGATCACGACCTTGATGGCTTCGCCGATTTTCGAATGGCTGGTCGGCCGGCATGGGCCAACGTCCGAGGAGGCCAAGGAAGACTTCAAGCAGAGCGTACCCAGCCCGTCAGGCTGATGAGTGACACATCGGGCGCCAGGCTATCCATGGGCGTATTCTCCTGAGCTACGGCAATCGGAGCCAGGCCAACTGTGGAATTGACGCCCGCTGTAGTAGTGATGGCGGGCGGTCGTGGAGCAGCCCGCAGCGACTTATAATTTTGATGAACCGGATAACGGTTATCCCGCTGCGGTGGAGCTTCCGGCGGGCCGGGTGTGTACGCCTATTACGTGGCGAGATTTCCAGAGCATAGGAGGTATTATAAGGGAGTTATCAACCTAGTTCTCGATGAGCTGGTAGGAAAATGACGTGTATCCTCGCGCAGAGGATGACGAGGGCGAAACTCTCAGGTTGCTGACGTTCGCTATAACGTTGGCACGCGCCTGCGATGCCTGCGGAAAGCGTATAGCGGAGTAAGAGTGGCGAGCGCCTTCCCTATCCGTCGAAAAGCAGCCGGCACCCGGCGAGATAGGTATCATAGCAGGGTTAAACCGATGTGCCGTTGACGACGGGCAAAGCGCACGTCGCTCGCGCGGCGGGTTTGACTAGTAGGATTGCTGGTAGGTCGACGGGCAAGTCGCTTCATTGAGCGAAAGCACGTGTTTCTTCATTCCCCCACCGTATCCCGCGTCCTTTAAGCACTGGGGCCGAGATGGTCCGGTCCACCAGCCCTAGTCTGCAACAGGGGCCACGGTCGTTGGCGCTATCCGCAGACCCGGCGTTTTCCGGCGCCGGGACATTACGTTGTTGCCGCGTGTTATTCACGGGAATAGCTTCGACGCCCGGTCAGAAAAGAACATCTGCGTCGGCTCGTGCGGGGGCCGCTAGCCGGTCGAAGCGCGGAGAAGCGATCCTGCTGAATATTGCAGACGGGAAACACTTTTAGAGAAGTCCGGTGTTCACCAGGACGTCTGAAACGGTCAGCACAAAGCCGGACCAAGCCTGTCAGTGAGTTCTATGCTGGTAGCTAAGTTTACCCTAGGAGTTCTTAGTGTGCTGGTGATCGCGCTGACTGCCCTTTCGCTTGTCCGGACCCGGGCATGGTGGGTAAGGATTTTCGACTTTCCTCGCGCCCAGATCGCGGTCAGCAGCGTCGTCCTGTTTTGCCTCTTTGGTCTAGCGAATCTAGGCGTGGAGGAAGCGGGTCTTGTGGAATGGGTGCTGTTCGCTGGCCTCGGCCTGTCGGTAGTAGTGCAATTGCGCCAAATGCTGCCTTATACGCCGATATGGAGGCATCAGGTGCCTGACGCCCCGGTGACGATTGGGAAAGCGGACAGGCTGCGTCTCGTCGTGTCCAACGTTTGTATGGAAAATCGTTCGATTGACCTTTGGCTGAAAACGATTCGGGCCGAGGATCCGCACGTGATCGTGGCTGTCGAAGTCGACGACTGGTGGGACCGCCGACTGGGGGCTCTCACCCAGGCTTTTCCTCACTTCATCCGGCAGCCGCAAGGCGACACTTACGGACTGGCCGTTTACTCCCGGTTGCCACTACAGAATACCAGGATCAAGCACCTCGTGGATTCCAATGTTCCAAGCATATTCATCACGGCGGAGCTTACCTCGGGTCGCCGCGTGCGATGCGTGATTCTCCATCCTCGTCCCCCGCGGCCCGATATTCAACAGGACTCTGATCTCCGGGACGCGGAGTTGGCACGCGTGGCAGAAATCGTGCGCTCCTTCCGATCGCCACTTGTAGTTGCCGGCGACCTCAACGACGTCGCCTGGAGCCACACGACCCACCGGTTCCAGCGCATTTCCCGAATGCTCGATCCGCGGATTGGACGCGGCATGTACGCGACCTATCACGCCGACCATCGGCTCCTGCGTTATCCACTGGATCACGTTTTCCATTCGCGGCACTTCGCTTTAGTGGCCCTCAAGCGCCTTGCCCACGTCGGGAGCGATCATTTCCCGATTTTTGTTGAGCTCGCAATCAACGAAAACTGCGCCAACGCGCGGGAGATTGACTCGGCAGACGAAGCGGACGAAGAGGAGGCGATCAATGCAATTCAGGATGCCCAGGATCTGCGCGCGAACGAAACGACCCAAGAGCGGCGTGATCGGCAACTCGCCGATCAGTAGCGCTTATCCAAACAGCGCTCGCGCTGTAGCCCGGAAGTCTCCCAATTGGCGCAAAGACTACTTCGAGCCGCAAGTGCTGGCGGATGGGCAATTAATCAGTGTTATGGGGATGCGCGCAGCGGGCGCGGGCGTTTTCCACGTGATCGATCTCGCTCACACGCTTCTCGAATCGGCTTGAGCTATCCTGACTGGGAACGTTGGCGCCCGCGCGCCGGCCCTGGCTACGATAGATGCGGCAGCCGCGTGAGCCACTTGCGAAGAACGCTTCGATCGTGACGCGGGCCAACCCGTTAGCAATCCGCTCGGCCCCTTTGACGTCCGCGCAGGAAATCAGGCTGTTGTCGAGGCTTCGAAGGCTATGTCGTGTTGGCGTAACGGGTACTTCAGATACGCTATATAATTTCACTCGGTAGACCTCGCGGCATTCCTCCACATCGCTCCCGAAATGGTGCCTGCGTTATGCTGGAGCAGCGGGTGGCCTCACCACGGCGCGCGAGAGGTGACAACGTTACTTGCGGCCGCCAGGTTGTACACGGATTTTATGCGAAAAGAGCCGGACAAATTGTCCGGCTCTTCATCTATCAATTACGAATGGTAATCTTATTTATCGGAGGAGGTGCCGCGCTGTTTAAGCTGCGAAGTCAGTTCGCTGCGCTTGATCTGTAACTTCAATTCCTCCTTATCGCTGTCAAATCGCACTCGTGAAGCTGGAATCGCCGCCAGGTCGTCACCTTCGATTTCAACTTTGTCGTCGAGTTCAACGTAGAGCGTCAGCTGCTCGCTCTGGTTCGAGGAACGTCCCGTCGGGGCACCCGCACCGACGCTGCTTGAGCTGGAGCTCGCGTAAGGCTGGTTCGAGCCGCGACCGTCATCCTGCATCGCAGAACCGAGGCCGATATCTTTCACTTTGCCGATGACCTGACCGTCTTGATCGACGATCTTCTTTCCACGCAGATTCTCCGCCGTCAGCTTTTTATCTTTTAACTTGTCCTCCTTGATCAGCTTAAACTGCTGATCGCGGGAACCACTCATCTGCCCGCTCACGTTGCTGGACTGCCGGGACGAGTCAGCGGAGGGATATTGTTGAGACGTGCCGGACGGAGCCGACGAACTTGTCGACGGGTATTGGCCGCTCGAGCTGGAGCTGCCGGGCGATCCTGCCTGTGCAAAAGCGCCGATCGGAAGGAGGAAGGAAACCGCTGCAATGAGCGTTGTCGATTTCGTGTTTTTCATAATATTGCCTTTGATTTAATTATTGTCGGCGGGCTGAAAACGCCGCCATTAACGACCCCCGGTGGCCCGGATGGTGGCAGGGTATAGCCTGAAATGGTTCCCAAAGGCTTGTCGGCAAATGGCCGCCCTCCCATCTCATGCACCCTCCGGTGACGATTCATGAAATCCCCCGCAGCGGCCCCTGCGATGACCACCAGATTATGCGCATTGCAAATGGATCGTTTCCGCTTTCCGTGACCGCGCGGTGCAGCAGCACTAGCGAATGTGACTTCTTGCGCGATCCTATCCAATATCCTGACCGATCGGGCCCGCGGGCCTCCGGCCGCTATCTCCTTCCGCCACGACGCAACTAACGAAGCTGGCCGTGTCACGCGGTCTTATGGTGAGGCGTTCGGAGGAGCACTGGCTCGCGAGTTGTTGGATGAGCCCGGAACAATCACGCGCACATGTGGGTTTGTTGGAAATACACCCATGTCGGTCAGACTGTGATAAATGGCATGTTGCACCGCGGAAGTCGTCGCCAAGAAATCAGATCGCCGCGAATCGGTCCAGAAACGCAGCTCGACAATTGCGTCGTCCTTCGCGAGCTCGGCAACGATGGCTGTAGGCGGTGGGACGCGCTCGACGCCGCTCGCAGCGGCGGCGGCAGCGCAGATCTGTCTCATCACGTGGTCCAAGTCCGCAGGATGCCCGATGGCGACGCGAACCGATCCCCGTCGGCGCGTGGCGTCGGTATTATTGATCACACGCGAAGTGAACACCTCGGAGTTGGGAACGAGCGACAGCCGGCCATCGTAGTTGCGAATATGGGTGGCACGCAGGTCCACTTTTTCCACGGCACCTTCGCTTGCGCCGATCACGATTTGGTCTCCAAGTTCAAAGGGCCGCATCAGGAGTATCAGCATACCACTGACAAAGTTTGAAAGAATGTCCTTTAGCGCAAAACCCAGCACGAGGCTGGTGAGTCCGAGTCCAGTAATTACTGCCTCCGGCTCGAATCCAACTGCCCCCCCAGCCACGAGCAGTCCAACGACCCAAACCGAGTAATATGCGACCTGTTTGATCAGGTTTTCCATCGTTAAATCTCGCACGATGTGGCGGAACAAGACGCGCATGAGGCTCCGCACGCCTCGGGCAAGAAGCCAGAAAAGCAAAAGAACGAGCATCGCTGCCAGGAAGCCGGGCACCACCCGCAACGCTGATTCAGCCAATCGGGAAAAGGCGGCGCGCATTGATGCGAGCACTTCTGAGCCGAACTGTACGATGCGCGGGTGGTCGCCTCGGTTTTGGGAGAATACCATCTCCAACGCCATCGCCCATTGGGTCGCGAGCTCCCCGATACTTGTCACCTGATCCTCTGCATCGGAGGAATAAACCGTCGCAATGGCGACGCCATTTGCCATCACCAGCTGGCGGTCTCCATTGTCTGCCCCGACGCTGACTTCGATGCGAGTTCCAGGCGGCACGCGGTTCATCGTCGTGATGATGCGGCCTTCGATTCTGCGAGCTCGCTCAGCTGCTGTACTGCTTTCGGCCGCACCGACGCGAAATATAGATCGGCCGTCTATTCTCACTGCAACCGTTCCCTCCTGGGCGGATACGGGCAACGCAATGGCAAACAGAATCGAGAGCAATATCCACGAATGTGGGCGCATGATTCTCCGTTTTCCGTGCGATTCTGCCAGGGTCGTTTTGCCAACGGCACACCCCGTGATAGTCATAATAGCGTCGAAGGCCCGAAGGAACCTGCCGACGTCGAAATTACCCACTGTGAGCATGGACAATATGGAGCCAGTCAGAGGCCAGTCGGTCGTTGATGATTAGAGAGACAATTGACTTTCAGCAGCGGCCGGGAGAAGGCGAGCGATGGGGATCGGGCGGGTCGGGCTGTGCGGACGTCAGCGTATCACGCGAATCATCAGCCGTGTCGCCCCCTCTGTGCTGAGGGGTTTAACCGCTCGCGGGTCGCCCTCGACGTTCGTACCCAATTCAAAGGCATCGTGCCGGCTGTCCCACCCCGCCGGCGTGGGCTGCGTTTCATTCCTGCGCAGCCCGGTGATCGGACCCACGAATTATAGCGACCAATCCACCCCGATCCATCGCGCCCACAAGGAAGGCGTGCCGGCCAACCCCTATACTCTTGTCCGCAAGGCTCTATGCACTACTCCAGCTCACGCGTGGGGTGATAGGTGTGTGGCAGCCGAGGGATGCCGCGCGGCCGGATCAAGAGAGACGTCCGCGCCAATTTCGGTGTGATCATACTCCCACCGTTGTCCACACCGGCCGCCGAAGCTTGCCGCGAGCGCGCCCAGGACAAAACCGCTGAAACCCCACAGCGCGCCTTTGGCAATGGCGCTCGAGGCCTCGTCGGCGACCTCACGAGCTGTTTCCACCGCCGACGCTTTCGCCTCCTCCAACTGGGCTCGCGCTTGCTGCATGAACGTGATCCAGCCATCCACCATGCGGTTGGCTTGCTCTTGATCCACGCCTGCGCTTGTCAGCGCTTGGATCGGGGAGTTGCGGGCCTGGGGATCGCGCAGGTCGCCCCCTTCACGGAAGAGCTGTCGCAGTGCCTGACCGATTTCCCGACGCGCGGCAGCCACACCGCCGGCGGCGTTTTGCACTTGTGAGTTTTCCGTGACCTCCTCGATCATGCTCTCGATCGCGGCCGTGTTTTGCTCCACCGCCTCTTGCGCCATATTCGCGACTCCAGCAAGAGGTGTACCTAAGGCCGAGAGGCCTTGCCCGACTACTCGAGCCGCGCCGCCAACTAAGGCTCCTGCGCTCGAGGTTATGAGTAGTAATGCCGAGATGGTGGCTACGCACCAGACGATGAAGCCGTGCACGGTGCCTGAGATGCTGTGTGCTCGCGCGGCGCACCGACCAGCGATCCACCCGCCGACAAAGAGCGACACCAGCGCGCTGATTGTCCATGCGATGCCAGTGCCCACGCCGAAAGTCGCAACGGGATTGTCATCGGTCGCAGGCTCCGCTGCGCCTAGGCCAATCGCGGTGAGCAGCATCATCAGTAGGACGTGCGTGGCGAGCCCTGCGACAGCGCCGGCGAAAATTGCGCCCCAAGCGGGCGAGCGTCGATCGTCGACTATGTTTTCGTTGGCTTTACGGGTAATGGTCGGTGAGTGATCTATGTTCATAGCAATACGCCTTAAACTTAACGGCAGCCTCAGGCGCGGGTGCCGCAGTCGAGGAGTTCTGCAAGCCAGTCTGCGCTCGACGGAGTAACTTAACGCTCTAGCGGGAGGATTGCCATGGGGCTCGATCCGCATAAATCGGTGGGAATTGTAGCGCGTGCTCCCTTCCGATATAGCGCAGCCCTTCATGTGGAACAGAGGACCTTTGGCTCTTTACTGCCCCCAACGCCGACCTCGTCGGCGTAGGCTCTCGGGGAAGAACGGGTAACCGGTGCCCGTAATTGGTTCAAGCGCCTCCCGAACACGGCGGGGCCGCTGAGTGCATCCAGTTCCCAGATACAGGTCCAAGCGAATTGCGGTCCCTGTGTTTGCGGATTTCATACTGGCAGACATGTCTTCGCACGCTGCCGTCAGTGCAGCGGAGTGTCGCGCGGCCAGCGTTTGATGGCTGACGCGGACGCCTGGGCGGCGCGTCAGCCCCGTTAAACAGAGTGAACCAATCTGTACCAACCCCGTTGATACGATTCGGCAGACCCGAGCAAATGGATTCATTGCTTGGTCCGGGGGCTTGGGCGGAGCCAAGGGACGCTGAATCAGCTGGTCTGTCGGAGCATCCAGTACGTGTAACCGATATAAACCAGTAGGAGTCCCGCGCCCTCCCAGCGGTTGATCCGGCCGCCACTGCGCACGACGGGAAGGAGCGCGAGAGACACGAGAAGCATTACCGCTAAGTCTGCCCACGCGAGCTCAGGGGCATGAATGGGTTGAACGAGCGCGGCGGCTCCCAGAATGCCGAGAACGTTGAAGATATTCGAGCCCACGATATTGCCGATCGCGACATCGCTTGCCTTTTCGCGGCGGCGAGGAGGGACGTGGCAAACTCGGGCATACTCGTGTCCCCCAGCTTTTCGCCAGCGTGACGGCGCCTTCGACGAAAAAGTGAGATCCAACCACCAGAATTCCCAAACCGCCGAGTACGCCCGTAATGCTAAAGCCCAGCCCCCATAGACGTTTTTGGCCCAGCTCGTCGGAAGACTTGGTGTTTCCGGCTGCAGCGGTTACAGCTCTCGCCTGGCGAACGGTCAGCCAGGTGTACACCACCAAACCTAAACCAGGATCCCGACTTCCCAGCGGGCGACGTGTCCGTCCACGAGCACGAAATGCCGCATATTGACTTGGAACATTGGCAAGCAAAAGTCTCGCAAGGTTACTATGTGGCTCGTGTCGATGAGTACCAATTCGTCGCGATCCCTGCTGCGGGTGCGGCGCGCAGCAGGTTGGTAATCCCAAGTAGTGCGTCACATCCCCGGGGCTGCCTTGAATGCGGCCTTATTGACCGCTTTTGACAGGGAGGTGAGTTTTTTATCCGTCGCACCTTCCTCGTCCAAAGTCTCCTGCAAGAGGGCGGCTTCCTTCGTGTGACCCATCAGATTCGCCATGGCGACGACGGTTCCATACGCGGCGATTTCATAGTGCTCCACGCGTTGGGCGGCGCCAATCAACTGGACGTCGCGAATCACGCCCGGATCGTTTTCCTCGATGGCTTCAGCACCTTCCTCGACCAGGCCCTGCATCGCCTTACACGTCTTCCCTTTCGCTTTCTCGCCAAGTTGACTGAACACTTTTTCGAGACGTTCGACGTGCGTTTTGGTTTCCTCCAGATGCGCGAGGAAGCCTGCTTTCAGCTCTTCGGTGGAGGCGGCCTTCGCCATTTTAGGCAGTGCTTTCACCAACTGATTCTCAGCATTATAAATATCTTTGAGTTCTTCGATGAAGAGACCGTGGAAGGTATCGGCGGACATGTTGATATGATTTGATGTTTTCTTGCCGAGCGTGTGCTCGAAAATCTGGGTATCCGATGTCGGAGCCACCGGGAAACGGGAAACGTGCGCGCGGTATGCTAACCGAACTGGCAAAACTGAGCGGTCTGCTCGCCGTGTTACCTCCAGTTCGAATTCTGAAAGGTAGTCCATCGGAGGCAGAGGAACAGATTGTCTCCTGTCGGAAAGGCATTCGTGCCCCTCATGGTACGCCATCATGGATCTCTGTTCCCCGCAACCGATTGGAGTGCGCCAGAGGATCGACCGCGTTAAAAGACCTCCTGCATGGGGTGCGTTTCGAGGATACCGCGCGTATATGCATATACGCGATCAGGGGAGGTCCAGGGCTCGTGTGTGCAGGATGCACCTGACCGACCTCTGCCGGCTGAGGGCGATTCCCTCGCACGCCGAAAGTCAAAGCGCTGTCCGGAGCGCCGAAGCTGTCCCGCCTGGGGGACAACAATGGGGAAGCGGCGGGCCTTGTGCGGGGTGGAGGCCGCAGGCACGACCGTGACCGGCGTATAATGAGGGAACCCAGCGGCTGGCAGCGCTAGAAAAAATCGACCGACAGGGAAGCATCGATTGCCGTCGGAGCCCGCTGGAAGCTGACGCCGACCTTTACTTCCTGCGGTTTGCGCCCAAGCCCGTGCTCGAGTCACCCGCCGCCCCGGAACAACCATTCATATCAAAACGCGTGACTGCAGTTCTGTCGAGAAACGAACGCCTCGACTCCCGGTTTGCCAATTGGAGCACAGACGAGCTGTCGACGATCGGTGTCTGGCGCTTCACGGAACTTTTCCACTCCTGGCGATACGCTGGTCAAATCCCCAACTGGTGTCCATTTCCCACCGCTTCAGCGGTCAGCTGTTCAGGGATCGTCATGCGGCCTATTGCCATCCAGACCGCGATCCATGCGGACCTAAATCCGCGGACCTTTGCAATGATGATCGCAGTGGTGGCAAGCTGCTCATACCTGACCTCGCTGGAGCCCGCGTGCCTCATGGTGTATGGGCCCGGCAGATACAGGCTCGCGGATTTGTTCCCCCAGTCCACGACGCGAAGGGCGGCGTAATCGGTCGTCTTCCTCAGCTTCTATCCTTTGGGGTTTGGCGGACTCTGGCTGCAGGTCGTATCGTGCGGGGCGTCGGTAGCTGAATATGCATGGCGTTCCCGAAGCTGTCCGGTCGCAGTCGAGATTTTGGCTTACATTCCTCGTGGGAAAGTAACCATCCGACAAGTGCAACCACGAGTATTCATCTACATTATACGTGTCTATTCACAAATGTGGAGCCTGATCAGTTTAATCGATCGCGTCCTGGTCTGCGGTGACACGCGCGCGGGCGCGGACGAATTGTTTGCCATCGAAAGTGTTACTGGGCACCGTGGCCCTTCCCGTGGCCACCTTCAAGTTCGAGGAGTTTTACCAGCGCAACCGCCGGATCGTTATCTGGGCAATCCTCTTCGGCCTACTCTGGCTGCTGCGGGACTTCTTCGCGATTGTCTTTCTTGCGTTCGTGCTGGCGGTCGTGGCCGCGCCCGTCTCGGAATTCGGCAAGAGGCGGCTGCGGTTGCCCCATTGGCTGTCCTTGTCCGTGGTGTACCTGCTGTTCTTAGTGATGCTGGGTTTTGTTGTCCGGTTCGTGGTGCCGAGCGTCGCGGCAGAGGCAAACAGGATGATCAATAACCTGCCTGAGACGGAGCTTCGTTTGATTGAGGCCAAGAACCGGGTTGTCAGCCAGTATCCGTCCCTCAGGCAGCCGTTGGCGGGGTTCCTGCGCAGTGTGATGGCAGGGGAGGCGATCACCGTTGTCGACACGCAGCTCGCCCGCGAACGGGAACGGTTGGGGCTGACCGAGCAGGATGTGGCCGACGCTGACACGGCTCCAAGGGCATACTCCGGCAATCTCGGGGAGTATTTCGAAAGTCAGGACCGGATTCATCTGAAAGCCCTCGTCGCGGACCAATTTGAGCGGGCTCGGGATCGGCTGCCGGCGGCCATCAATGCGCTCTATCGCGCGATTACAACCGTGATGCTGGCCCTGTTGTTCAGCTTTATGGTTCTGCTCGATCTGAACCGGATCAAGGCGGGGGTCTCCCGGTTGGAGACTTCCCGTGTAGGCGACTTCTATCGCGAAGCCGCCCGGCCGATCGTACGTTTTGCCAAGCTGGTCGGCCGGGCCATCGAGGCGCAGGCTGTGATAGCGGTCGCCAATACGATTCTCACGTTGATCGGGATGCTCTTCCTCGGTTTGCCGTCCATCACGATGCTCTCCGTGATCGTGTTTGTGTGTTCGTTCGTTCCCGTGCTTGGTGTCTTCATTTCCACGACTCCAATCGTGCTGGTGGCGTTGAACTCGGGTGGTCTGGTGCTCTCGCTGGCCGTGATCGCGCTTGTCATCGTGATTCACGCATTCGAGGCATATTTGCTAAATCCCCTGATCTACGGACGGCATCTGAAGCTGAATCCGGTACTGACCTTAATCATACTTTATGTCGGCTTTCACGCCTTTGGCCTCTGGGGCATGCTGCTGGGCGTGCCCGTCGCGCGATTTTTCATTCATGACGCTCTCAGGGTGCCGTTCCGGGACCGGAAACAGGCACGCGGTGCCGTGGATCCGAATTCCCAATCACAGGGTGCCGCACACGGACGGCCGGTGGCACCCGATCGCGACAGCCACTCGTGACTCCAACGACCATGGGCTTGTGCTGGAAATCACCCGTGACTCAGGTCCGACTCCTGATCACGTCACTTGGACGTTCTTCCTGCGGGCCGCCGCGTTTGAGCAGGTAAACATGGATTCCACGCGAGGAGGGCCACGTCGCGAAATCCCTCTCTGATCCGATCACCCTTGAAAATCCAGTTTCCTTTCAGCCCGCGCCGCCAAACCTACTTCCCGGCCCAAGGGGGAACGACGCCCAGCTCTATCCCGAATATCCGCGGCCCCAGCAGCCACAACAAGCCGACAACAATCGGCACGAGCAGGATGTTGAGTATCATTCCAGCCTTTGCCATTTCGGGTAGCCGGATGAGCCCGCTCCCGAACACAATGGCGTTCGGCGGCGTGCCGACCGGAAGCATGTAGGAGCAGTTTGCCGCTAGGGCCGTGGGAATCACGAACAGCAGGGGATTCTGCCCCATACTAAGCCCGATCGAGGCCGCAATCGGGAGGAAGGTGGCCGCCGTCGCTGTATTGCTCGTGAGCTCCGTCAGCATCAGAATCCCGAAACAGACAATGGCCACAACAAGAATCAATGGGAGGCCGTCTAATCCGCTGCACAGATATCCGAGATATTTCGAAAGACCGTGCCGCTCGATGTTGCCCGCCAGGCTTAGGCCGCCCCCAAAGAGCAGCAGCACCTCCCATGGCAGGTTCTTGGTGGCGCTCCATGTCATGACAAACTCGCCGCGGCGGACGCTGATTGGGATAAGAAACAGCGCAATCGCACCGGTGAGCGCGATCGTGGTGTCCGTTGCGAGTGGCATCACGCGCGCTATCAGCGGCTGGAAAACCCAGCCCAGAGCGGTGAGTGCGAACACGACTGCCACCGCCGCCTCGCCGCGGCCGAACGGTCCGAGCCTTGCCCTCTCCGTGGCAAGCAGCGCGGCCATTCCCGGCACCTCGCCACCGCGAATCCGGAAGGAAATCCGGGTGAGCACGAAGTAGACTACAGGCAGCGTCACCAGCACCACCGGCACGCCAAGCAGCATCCACTGGCCGAACCCTATCTTGAACCCGTAAACACTGTCGACGTAGGCGGCGAGCAGCGCGTTCGGCGGCGTGCCGATGAGCGTACCCATTCCGCCGGTCGTCGCCCCAAACGCTACGGAGAGCATGAGCGCGGTGCCAAAGGCCTTAATTGCAGGATCGCGCTTCGACGTCTCGGGCAAGAGTTGCATGACCGAGATGGCAATCGGCAGCATCATGAGCGTCGTCGCCGTGTTACTGACCCACATGCTAATCGCCGCCGACGCCAGCAGGAAGCCCCCGATGATGCGGTTCGGCTGCGTTCCCATTCGGCTGATCAGCGAAATTGCCACGCGGCGGTGGAGGTTCCAGCGCAGCATCGCGAGGGCGATGATGAACCCGCCGAGAAAGAGGAAGATGATCGGGTTGGCGTACGGCACCGCCGCCTCACGCACATCGCTCAAGTGCAGCGCCGGGAAAAGCACCAGCGGCAGCAACGCCGTGACCGGAATCGGAATGGCCTCCGTCATCCACAACACGGCCATGAGCGACGCCGCCCCGGCGGTGCGCCATCCCTCAACGCTCAATCCTTCCGGAGGCGCGGTGAAGCACGTGATCAGGAGCAGCGCCGGGCCGATGATCCAGCCCGACCACTGCCGGAACCCGTAATCGGACGGCTGTTCAATCGCCTCCTTTAGCGAGTGGACGGTCTCTTGAGCGGGGCGGGGCAAGTGGTGCTCAGTCATGTGACAGAGCCCGCAAGCGTGTGAAAGAGAAGGGTCACTGGGAAGCACGAACTGCGCGGCGGAGACGAACCGCTCGACCTGTTGCGCGCCGCCGTTAAGCGCATGAAAGGTCGCAGCGTCTATATATACGAGTAGATCGGAAAGGCCCCGGCGAAGAGCTTTTGCCGCACGGTAGCTCATCTCCCTGCGGTTGCGGGGGGCTCTTGCCACCGCCGCCCCGGTACGACCTTTCATACTAAAACGCGTTACTGCAGTTCTGCCGAGAACGAACGCGCGGAAGTCCTGAAACGAGATGCGGCGATTAAAACCGAATCGCCGCTTGAACTCATCCGTCATACACCCGCACGATCGGGGCGCCTCTTCGCCCCGTTCGATGATCATCCCGTAAACGTCCCATGACATCATCGCTCCGTCTCCTCGTCACCTCCTTCTGCTTGCTCACCGCCCTCGGCTGCTCGGATCGCGGCGGCGGGAAATCAGGCGCGCAGCGCTTTGGCAGCGTCGGCACAGTGCCTCCCGGAGGCGCGTTCTTTGTCGTCGGCGGTGCCCTCGCGGAAGTCCTTAATGAAAAGAAGGGCGACCACCCCTGGAACGTCACCGCCAAGTGAGGCGAACCGGTATCCAGGCCCCGACACCCGCCTGAAAGTCCAGCGACTCTCCGTTCGTGCGATTCGCATCATAAACCATCATGTCCCCCCGTTCATCCAAACTTGCCGGCGTCCTCGGCGTTGCGCTTTCCGTTTTCACGATCATCGAGGTCAACCGACCGCTGCTGACGCCCCATTCCCAGCTGGTGGTGTTTGCCACGTTCGGGATCATTCTCTGCCTGCTGTACCGTCCCCTCGCACTCGCCGGCAAGGCGCGAATCCTCGGGAAGGGAGTGGATCTTTTTCTCATCGTTGCCGCTGTCGGCTGCGGCGTCTTCCTCGTTACTCAAACCGAGCGCAGTCTGGCGGACTTCCGCCTCAACGATTTGTCTCTCGGCAACCGCGCCGGTCGAGAGACATTGATCGACATCATGGTGGGGGTGACAGGGATTGTGCTCGTCCTCGAAACCACGCGACGCGTATTGGGCTGGGCCCTACCGATTCTCTCCCTCGTGTTTCTCGGCTACGCGATCCTCGGTTCGCATTTCCCGGATTGGATGTTTCCCCATCGCGGCTACAGCATCAGCCGAATCGTCTCACAGACCTTCCTGCAAAGCCAGGGGGTGTTCGGTATCGCCCTGAGCGTGATGTTTATGTATGTGTTTCTCTTCGTCATTTTCGGAGCCTTGCTCCAGGTGACGGGAGCAACCGAGTTTATCATCAACTTTGCGCAGCGGCTCTTCCGCAACAGCCCGGGCGCCCCCGCCAAGGTCTCCGTGGTCAGCAGCGGCCTCATGGGCTCGCTCTCCGGTAGTGCCGTCGCCAATACCGTGACCACCGGCACCTTCACAATCCCGATGATGCGGGCCAGCGGTTTTCCGCCGCATATCGCGGGTGCGGTCGAGGCCGCGGCCAGCACGGGCGGAGCCCTGGTTCCACCGGTTATGGGCGCGGGAGCCTACATGATGCTGGAAATGATTAGTCCGACGGTGACGTATCTCGAGATCATCCGAGCGGCGTTGATTCCCGGCATCCTCTATTACCTCTCCCTGTTTTTCATCGTTCACTTCTACGCGAAACGAGTCGATTCTCGCCCCATTCAAATTCCGGGTGCAGCGGCCCCGGTGGTGAACGTTTTTGAAGGCTTCGTGTTCGCGGGCGCCCTCGTCATCCTCCTCGTCTTTCTCCTCGTCGGCTATACACCGTTCCGCGCGGTGACTCTCGCAATGGCGGCGGCGTACCTTGTGGCGTTCTTCAACCCGAGGACGCGTGTCGGTCTGGGGAAGCTGTTCAGTACCCTTAACATTGCGGCGAAAGACGTCGTCACCCTGATCTGCGCCTCCGCCTGCGTGGGCATCGTCCTCGGTGTGGTTACTCTCACGGGAATTGGCACGCGGCTGCCCGCCCTCATCATGCCCTTGGCGGATGGCAATCTGCTCGCCGCGCTCGGGCTGATCATGACCTGCTCCATCGTCCTCGGCATGGGCCTTCCTTCGTCCGTGTGCTATCTGCTGATGGCCACGCTGATGGGACCCGTGCTGAATCAACTCGGCGTCGTCCCCCTCGCTGCCCACTTGTTCATCTTCTATTTCGGAATGATGTCGATGGTCACGCCGCCCGTCGCCCTCGCGGCCTACGCCGCGGCATCAATCGCCGGGGCCGATGTGATGAAATGTAGCTTCGCCGCGTTTCGTTTCGCGCTCGTGGGCTTCACGCTACCCTTTATTTTTGTTTATCGACCCGAGTTGCTTCTGCTCACCCCACTCGCCGGCGAAGGTTACAACATACCCGCACTCGTCAGCGCGCTGCTCGTCGCCGTAGCCGGAATCGTGGCATTTGCCGCCGGCATCTCGGGCTATCTTTTTTACCCGGTGAAGGCGCTGCCTCGAACCCTGCTTTTTGTATCCGCAGCTCTATTACTGGTGCCTGGTTATACTGTAGTGTTCATGGGGGTGAAGCTTCCGATCCAAGATTTGAGCGGCGTCGCACTGCTGGTGATGGTGGCGATCAGTAACCGCCGTCATGGGGCGGTTCCGACACTCGCCTCACCGGCTCCTGCGCCAAGCCCGGCTGATGCACCATCGACGACGCGCCGGGATTAAAACAACCGACGGCAACATTACACGGGCCGGCAAGGCTGGTGGGCTCGTCGGGCTGCGCTCTATAAAGCCCCGACGCTAGGTAGAGGTGGTTGCGGGGGCCAGTATATAGGGCGCTTCCTGCAATCGGATCGTGCGCTTGCCGGCGAGCAGCTGCCACCAGACGTGGGCATTGGCGATTACGACGACGGCGACCAGAATCAGAAAGAGTGCGGTGACCGCGGCATCGACCTGATTATTGAGCATCTGCTGCTTCCACGCTGCGACTTCCAGAGTGGTGCCGCCTGCAGCGAGCCTGGCCTTGAGCCCGTCTGCCAGCGCCAGGAATCCCAGCGGAGCGGGGCTAAAGATTTTCATTAGGCCTGCCGTGGTGGTGACACAGAGCAGCCAGCCGAGGGGCAAAGCCGTGACCCAAAGGTAGCGCACGCGTCCCATCTTAATCAATACGGTGGTTCCCAGCGAAAGTGCGATTACTGCGAGCAGTTGGTTGGCAATACCGAAAATGGGCCAGAGCGAGTTGATCCCTCCCAATGGGTCGACGACGCCTTGATAGAGAAACCATCCCCAGGCGCCGACAAACAGCGCGGTCGCGAGAAGGCCCCCCAAAACGGAGCGGGTATCGCCCAACGGCGCGTAAGCGGAGCCGAGGACGTCTTGGACAATAAAGCGACCGACCCGGGTGCCAGCGTCGATGGTGGTAAGAATAAACAGCGCCTCGAACATGATGGCGAAGTGATACCATAGCGCCATGGCCGCCTTACTGCCGACCACTCCGGAAAACATTTGCGCCATGCCGATGGCGAACGTCGGCGCTCCCCCGGTGCGACCGACCATGGTTTTTTCGCCGACACTTTCAGCCAGCAGCTGCATTTCGGACGTGCTGACCGGAAAGCCGAGGGCCGTAACCTTGGCCGTTACCATCTCCGGCGTCCCGGCCATATTAATCGCAAAATACTGTCCCGGCTCCATGGTACAGGCCGCAATCAGGGCCATGATGCCGACGCACATTTCGGTCACCATCGCGCCATATCCCACCACCCGGATGTGGGATTCTCGTGAAAGGAGTTTGGGGGTCGTTCCAGATGAAACCAGAGAGTGGAATCCCGAGATTGCCGCGCACGCTATGGTGATGAAACAGAACGGGAACACCGGGCCGGCGAATACCGGCCCGCTGCCATCAATGAACGGGGTGAGCGCCGGCATCTTCAGCGTAGGGGCGAGCAGAATAACCGCAACGCCCAGAGCGAAAACGGTGCCGATCTTCATGAATGTGCTAAGATAATCGCGGGGGGCGAGGAGGAGCCACACCGGCAGGACGGAGGCGAGGAAGCCGTATCCCATAATCCACCACGCTAGGGTGCTGCCTTTGAGCGTGAGCCACTGTTCGAGCGCCGTACCGTGGAGAAACTGTCCCGCCCACACCGATGCCAGCAGGGAGACAACGCCGAATAGACTAATCCAAACGAGCGCGCGGCCCTGATGGCCCGTCGCCTTCATCGCCAGCCCCATCACAATCGCAATGGGCATCGTGGCGGCGATCGTGAAGAGTCCCCACGGACTTTCCGCGAGTGCCTTGACGACTACCAAAGCCAACACGGCCAGCAGGATGATCATGATGGCTACGATGCTGATCAGGGCCACGCCGCCGGCGAAGGGGCCGACTTCATTGCGAATCATTTTCCCTAGCGAGATCCCGCCCCGACGCGTGGAGCAGAACAAGACGACCGAGTCATGGACGGCGCCGCCGAGGGTAGCGCCGACCAGCATCCAGAGCATGCCGGGAAGGTAACCAAATTGCGCGGCGAGGACGGGGCCGACCAGCGGTCCGGGTCCGGCAATCGCGGCGAAGTGATGGCCAAAGACGACCCATTTGTTGGTCTTCACAAAGTCGCGACCGTCTCCCTGCACCTGAGCGGGAGTCGCGCGAAGATCATCAACGGTGAGCACCTTCGCCATCAGCCAGGCGGAGTGGAACCGGTAGCTGATGGCGAAGACGCAGAGCGAGGCGACCACCATCCAGAGGGCGTTCACGGGTTCACCGCGCGACCACGCGAGAACCGCGATGGATGTAGCACCAAGGAGAGCAATCAACGTCCATCCGATAATCCGGATGGGATAATGCTGTGGGCGTGGTTGAGGGATCGTGAGATTATTCGAAGTCACAACGAGAAGGATAAAGGGGATGGTAAGAAAAGCGGGCGCGACGGTGCGGGCCGGCGCCAACGAAAGGGAGGAAGCTGTCGCTGGGATCGACGCTTCCTCCCGGGTGGTTATTTTAGTCGGGAGCGATCGATGAGCGCTCCGACAATCCAGCCGACGATTGCGACACCACTGGTCCACGCCAGCCAATGTTGGGTGAAGAGTCCGACAGCGAGGCCAAGGGCCGCGCCGCCAATTAAGCCCCAGCCGGTGAAAGCGGAGACGTCTTCCGGTTTATTCTTTTTGGATTCTACTTGGTAATTCATGAGTGCAGAGGTGCGTCACCTCGAGCGAGGTTGGCGCGATGGGTTGAGGTGCGGCGTAGGGCCGCAGGCATTACAAACGAGCGAAACCGCCGGGATGAACCGGCGCGTTTGCTTCATTTTCCACTCACCCGTTCAGCTCAAATCCTGAGTTCCACGATCCCGACCAAAGAGGGCGCCCTGAACAACGTGGACGCCACTCGCCCGGAAGCGTGAGGCGTGGCCGCAAAATTCGTATCGACCAGGGACGTCGAAATTGCCCGGTCAAACCAGACCGGCCGATCTTTTCCAAGTCTGATGCTGACGGCAAAGTCGGCTCCACGTTCCGGTGCGGCCAGAACCAGCTCGGCGCTGGTGTCGGCCTTGGAAAACACCGGTCCTGCGGTCGGACTCGCCGCCGCCTCATACGTCGGAACCACGCAGGCCAAGCTGATGGCCAGCAGGACTGCGAGCGAACGGGCGAAGTTTGAAACCGTGGCGACCACAACCGCAGACTTGGAATTTGATAGAACGACGTCAATCTCGACGTGTGACGGAATTGCGATGGGTTTATTTTCGCGTCGCTGCTTCCGGTGGAATTCAAGATTTAATGTCATCCATTCCGGCTTCCTGTATGAACGCCCGTGTCGGAGGAGGAGAAAAAGCGCGGCGTTTGGAGTCCTGATTTATATGCTATAAGTAAATGGCTGAAAGCGGGTCTCCAAAGCGGTGCTAAATTCCCTCGCCATCCATTATATGTCCCGATGTTCGTTCCACGACGGTTAAAATCACTGCAGAATCTGCCCGGTTGCCACCCATACCCCAATCCTCATGTCTGTCTTTCAAACTCCCACGTCCGGCGTTACTTCGCCGCCGGGCGATACACCCGCGAGTAAGAAGCGGCTCATGGCCGTTCTTGTCGCCGCGTTTCTTGGCTGGATGTTCGATGGGCTGGAGATGGGGATCTTCCCGCTGATCGCACGGCCCGCGCTGCTGCAGATGCAATCCGCACAAGGACTCGCCCTCACGGACGAGTTTGTGGGGCAGTGGATGGGTTACGTCACCGCGGCCTTTTTGCTCGGCGCTGCGTTGGGAGGAGTGGTGTTCGGCTGGCTGGGCGATAAAATCGGGCGGGTCCGGGCCATGGCGGCGAGCATCCTCTGTTATTCGTTGTTTACGGGACTGGTTTATTTTGCGACGGAGCCCTGGCATCTGGCCGCAACCCGTTTTGTGGCCGCTCTCGGAATGGGTGGCGAATGGTCGCTTGGAGTTGCGCTCGTGATGGAGGTTTGGCCGGAGAAGCATCGCCCGCTGATGGCCGGTGTCATCGGGGCGGCGGCCAACGTCGGTTTCGCGCTCATCGCCGTCATCGGTATGTTCTTTAAAGTAACAGTCGATTCGTGGCGTTGGGTGGCGCTCGTGGGAGCGGCGCCGGCGCTCCTGACCTTCGTGATCCGCATCTTTGTGCCGGAATCGGAGAAATGGCACGCCGCGGTGAAGAGTACCGGGAAGAAGTCGCGACCCCTGACAGAAATATTAAGCCCTCCTTTGCTGAAGTACACGCTCCTCGCGACCGCTCTTTCATCGGTGGCGTTGATTGGAACCTGGGGTTCGGTGCAATGGCTGCCGCTGTGGGCGGACAAGATGGCTGGGGCGGCTGATCCCACCGCAAAAGCTTACACCCAGGCGGCGTCGGCTTTTGGCGCGGTCATCGGCTGCTTGCTCGGAGCTTGGGTTGGTGGATTCCTGACGCGCCGTATGTCGTATTTCCTGCTGTCGCTGGGCTCGTTGCTCGCCTGCGGTGTGTTGTTCCGCGGCTTTGATTCTTATGGTCCAGCCTTCCTCGCAATGACGTTTATAGTCGGTGGAGTTACCGCCGCGTTCTATGGTTGGCTGCCGCTTTATTTACCCGAATTGTTTCCCACGCGGGTCCGGGCCACGGGACAGGGATTATCATTTAACGCCGGACGTATCCTCGCCGCGGTGGGCGCGGTGCAGATGGGTGTATTGATGCAAACCTTTAACGGCAGCTATGCTCAAGCAGGAGCGGTCATCACGTTGGTTTACGCCGTGGGCTTGGTGATTGTGTGGCTGGCGCCGGAGACCAAGGGAAAGCCGCTTCCAGCATAAATCGACCGGCTGAAAACCAGATGGCTGACGCGGACGCCGGGGTCGGCGCGTCAGCCCAGTTCAACATAGCGAATTAATCTCTACCAGCCGGTTGATACGATTCGGCAGACCCGAAGAAAAGGTTTTATTGCTTGGCCCCCGGGGGGGGCTTGAGCGGAGGCAAAGGGAGGACAGAATCAGCTCGTCTGCCGGAGTAGCCAGAACGTGTAGCCGACGTAAACCAACAGCAGCCCAGCGCCCTCCCAACGGTTAATCCGACCGCCACTGCGCACGACGGGAAGCAGTGCAAGGGAGACAAAAAGCATCACCGCTAGATCGGCCCAGGCGAGTTCGGGAGCGTGAATGGGTTGGACGAGCGCAGCGACTCCCAAGATTCCCAGGACGTTGAAGATATTTGAACCGACGATATTGCCGATCGCGACATCGCCTTGGCGTTTCACGGAAGCAACAAGCGAAGTGGCGAACTCAGGGAGACTGGTGCCGACGGCAACGATGGTAAGCCCGATGGCCAACTGGCTCATCCCCCAGCCCTTTGCCAGGGTGACGGCGCCTTCGACGAAGAAGTGAGATCCGACTACCAGAATACCCAATCCGCCGAGTACGCCGGCGATGCTGAAACCCAGGCCCCAGGGGCGTTTCTGGCCGAGTTCGTCGGAAAAATTGGTGTTCGGCGTCGCCGCAGTTGCGGCCCTCGCTTGGCGGACGGTCAGCCAGGTGTAGACCAACAAACCTGCCGCTAGGATTGCACCTTCCCAGCGTGCGACGTGTCCGTCGGCCAGCACGAACAGGGCGAGAATTGCGGCGCCAATCATGATTGGCACCTCGCGGCGAATGATCTGCAGATCTGCCTTCAGCGGGGAGATCATGGCGCAGAGACCGAGAATTAAGGCGATGTTGCAGATGTTCGAACCGACAATGTTACCGATCGCGATTGGACCATTGCCGGAAAGTGACGCCTGCACGCTAACCACCATTTCGGGACTGCTGGTGCCGAAGGCGATCACCGTTAGCCCCACAACCAACGGGGTAAGCCCCAAGCGCAGGGCGAGACCGGCGCCTCCCTTAACCAGAGCTTCCGCTCCAAAATAGAGTGCGACTAAACCAATGCCTAATCCAAACCATGGGTTCATTATATAAAGAAATGTCGTAGCGTGAAGGTAAAGCCGTTCGTTCTAGGAAGGCACTTGGCGCTGGGGAAAGTCTATCTCAAAGCTCGCCACCCGGCGGCTCGTGATCGGGTCCGGGTGGCGACGGCATTCTATCACAGTTGCTTCGCAAGGGTTTATACTCCCGGAGGAAAAATACTTCTCGGTTCCAATGCTCCTTCGCGGAGTCCATTGCTTCCCCCGGCGCTGCCAATCAGAGATACCAATGGCGACTCCTTTAGTAAACCACCGGCTACTCGCGTATCCAATGCTTGCCAGTTCTGTGACAGCCCTTGTGCAAACGGGCGAACGTCGGCGGATACGTGTGAAGCCGTGCCTCTTTCGGTTGACGGACCACAGCAGGAGGCTCATCAGGTGGGTCGGCCCGTTCGACGCGATGCAGTCCCCGACTACGTCATACGCACAAGCGCGGTGAGGACGTCAGTTTCGTGCCCCATTGCCATTTCCGCTTGGATGAGGCTCTGCCGCAGAGTGCTTATCTAAAAACGGCTTTTTCCTGCAGGGAAATTAAGGTAAGAAATGTTCTGGATGAATTTCCGCAATCGAAGGCGGCTGAAATTGCGCTCGTTGAGTTGAGGCAGCGACGTTTCGATTCACCCGGTTGTCGCCGTTTCGACTCATCGTGGCGTAAGCTCACTCACTCTTAATTTATGGACAGTATTCTGTGGGAAATCGTCAGCGTGTTTTGCCTCCTGCTCGCCAACGGAGTGTTTGCGATGGCGGAGATATCGGTGGTGTCCTCCCGCAAAGGGCGTCTGTAAAAGCTGGCGGATGAGGGTTCGCTCTCTGCCGCCAAGGCATTGGCGCTCGTTCAAGCGCCGAGCCGATTTCTTTCCACGGTCCAGATCGGCATTACTCTGGTGGGAATCCTCGCAGGCGCGTTTGGTGGCGCGATCATTTCGGAGAAGGTCGCGGTCTGGGTCGCAAGGGTTCCCGCGCTGGAGCCCTACAGCGGGGCCATCGCCATTGCCATTGTCGTCGGCGGAATCACCTATGCATCATTGATCATTGGCGAACTCGTCCCCAAGCAGATTGGTCTCAACAATCCGGAGAAGAATGCGATGTTGGTGGCGGGCCCGATGAACGCGTTGTCGCGCTTGGCGGCGCCGTTTGTCTGGGTGCTCATGACCTCGACCGAACTCGTCTTGAAGGTGCTCGGCCTCGGTAAGGAAAAAGATGCTCCGCCTTCGGAGGAAGAGGTTTCGCATCTGATCGAACAGGGCGCCGCCGCGGGCGTGTTCCACCAAGGCGAGCGTGCGATGGTTGAAGGCGTCCTGCGGCTGGATGAAACCCCGGTGACGGAGATCATGACCCGCCGCAGCAAGATTGTTTTTCTCAACGTGTCCGATCCTGATGAAGCAAACTGGCGTAAGATCGTCGCGAGTGGCCATTCCCAGTTCCCCGTCTACGACGGCTCGTGCGATCACGTGCTGGGTATGGTTTCCGTCAAGGCGCTTTGGGCCAACAGTGCCGCTGGAGTGCAAAGCCGCCTGCGGGATCATTTGATCAAGCCCTTGTTCGTGCCGCGCTCGGTCACGGTGATTCAGATTCTGGATACGTTTAAGAAAACCGGGAAACACATCGCTCTCGTCACTGACGAGTATGGTAGTATTCAGGGTGTCGTTTCACTGATTGATGTCATGGAAGCGATCGTGGGCGATTTGCCCGAGCCGGGAGATCGTCGCGAGCCGGAGGCTGCGCAACGCGAAGACGGATCGTGGCTGGTGGATGTCGGCTTGGATCTCGCCGATCTGAAAACCCGTTTCAACTTCGGTGTGCTGCCGGGCGAAGACGATGGCGACTTCGAAACGCTCGGCGGATTTGTGTTGGATCGCTTCGGACACATCCCGGCTGCGGGAGAACACTTCACTTGGAATGATTGGCGCTTTGAAGTGATCGACATGGATCGGCATCGCGTCGACAAGGTGCTGCTCATGAAACTGCCGCATTCGGCAAAGTCATCCGTGAGGTGAAAAGAAAGCTCGCGGTTGGACTGCCCGATTTGCAGAGCGAGCTATGGCTTAGCGCGAAGCCATGCTTGATAACGGTCGAGCTAGCGTGGGGTGAACGGCGGATTTATATAGCGTGAAGGTCCTCAACCTTGCACCCTGAGCCGGCCACTTATAGAGGGAATGCGACGGCGTGTTCGCGTCGCACAGTGAACTCAGTTGGCCAAACCCACTAAGGCAAGAATTTGCCCGCCGTAGCGGTCAAAGGTTTCAATGACGACCGCACCCCAAAAAACAAAATAGCCAATGGTGAACGCAAATAATCCGTAACCCACGAGGATGGCCGCGCCGTCGCGTTTGAGAATGCTGAACGTCATCACCACGGCGACGAGCGCCGGGAGGGTGTTGGTGAAAGGGGGGAGTGGGGGCAACGGAAGCATGAGCAACAACGCGGCGACCATCACGATGCTCGTGTGCAGACGAAGCTTCCAATGGGCATCGGCGAGAAAATGAAGCCGGGCTTCCAGGCGACGCTCGAGCCATCCCACCAGTTTGCTGCTCGCCGCGAGCATGCGGGTAAAAAAGGCTCCGGGAAGAATCACGCGACGCAGTCGACCGGGAAGCCAAGGCTGGAGGCCGAGTAGATAGCGCGTGGCCAGCAGCAGGATCACGAGACCGAAGGGCGTGGAAAGTCCGGGAATGCTAATGGGCGTCGAGAAAGGGAGCGCGCAAATCACGATCAACAAGGCCGACGCCCGCGGGCCCAGCGTGTCGAGGACGTCGCCCAGGGGAACAGGCCGTTCGCGATATCGTTCGGAGAGCGCACCGAGCTCGACGGAAATTGCGACGGACGTCGCCACTGGCACGGGGAAATCAGCAGGAGTTTGGGACATGGTGATCGCCGGCGCGGATGGACGTAGTGTTCTAGCGGAGTCGACCCCAGACTCGTGAGCAAGGAATAACCTAGCGGGCCGTCTGCGATTCTCCGGTCATGATGGCTGGAGCCGAGTTGCGGGTTATTCCAGCTGAAAAGGGAGCCCGTTCCGCACTGCGATGATTTCCCAAACCAGCTGATGCGGAATGCTGTAATGCTAACGTCCATACGGGTGAGGAACCTATATAGGCGCTCCGGTTCAGTCTCTCGCTCAAATGCGCTTATCAATAGCCGGACCCGCTTCCGCTGAATTCCCTTCGGTGCCCGGAAACAAAGCGGCAAGGTGGAGGCACGCTCGCGCTGGGACCCGGCGGATCCGCGATCGCTCTTTGCCATGACACCCCAGATGTTTCTGCTCCTCGGGCTGCTCGTCGTCGCCATGCTGATGTTCTGGTGGGAGCGAATTCCCTCGGAGGCGGTCGCGATTGGACTGCTCCTCGTTCTCGCCTTCACCGGGCTCATCCCCGCCAAGGAAGCGTTTGCGGGTTTCGGGAGCGACTCGGTCATCATGATTCTCGGCCTTCTCATTCTGACCGCCGCCCTCGACCGCACGGGTGTCATCGATCTGGTGGGACGCGCCCTGCTGCGTCATGCCAGCGGCGACCCGAATCGACTCCTCCTGGGCGTGATGATTGCGGTGGCAGGCATCAGCGCGTTCATGAGCAATACGGCGGCTACGGCGTTCTTTCTTCCGATCGTTTTCGGGATCGCCGCGAAAGCCAAAGTCAGTGCTTCAAAACTCCTCCTTCCTCTCGCGTTTACCTCGATCCTCGCGAGTTCCGTCACGCTCATCAGCACGTCGACCAATGTCGTGGTGAGTGGCGAGCTGACCCGGCATGGACTCGCCCCCATGGGGATGTTCGAACTCGCGCCGGTTGGCCTCCCGATTGTCCTCGTCGGAATTACGTACCTTTATTTCACCCGCCGATTTCTTCCGGACCGGCAAGCCTCTTCGGAACTGACTGAACAGTTTGGAGTGCGACCGTATTTGAGCGAGATCGTCGTGCAACCCGACTCACCCTGGGTGGGCCGGACACTTGCAGAGGCCGATTTGAATCGTGAGCTTGGCCTCGAAGTGCTTCGAATCATCCGTCGTACCAATACCCGGATATCGGACATCACGCCGCGGGCATCCACCACCATCGAAGCAAACGACGCCCTGCTCGTGATGGGACGACAGCAGGATTTGCTCAAGGTAAAGGAAACGGTGGGGGTGGAGATTGTCGCCGACGCTAAGCTTTCGGATCCCGATCTGGCGACCGGGGAAACCGCGCTGGCAGAGGCCGTGATTCTCCCTGGATCGCCACTCATTGGGCGTTCGCTGCAGCGGCAACGTTTCCGCGAGCGGTATGCTTTGCAGGTGCTCGGAATAAACCGACACGGCACTAATGTTGTCCGTCAGCTAAGCGAGGTCGTTCTGCGGTTGGGCGACGTGCTCTTGATCCAGGGACGGAGAGAAAACATCGCCCGTCTGCACGAGGGCAATGTGGCGAGCGTGCTAGGGCCGGTGGAACTGGTCGCCGAGAAGCAGCCCCGACGCCAACGCGCGATCATCGCGCTTGGTATATTTCTCGGTGTCATTGGGCTGGTCGGGTTTCAAATCCTGTCCCTGCCGCTGGCTGCCATGCTCGGGGTGTTCCTGGTATTTGTCACCGGGTGCCTGACCCCGGAAGAGGCGTACGCCAGTGTGGCCTGGAAGGTTATTATCCTGATCGGATGTATGCTCAGTTTGGGCCCGGCGATGGAGCATACCGGAATGGCCAGCTATCTGGCGGAGCAGATCGTCTCCGCCTTCGGTCCGGACCGGCCCTATTGGCTGCTAGCGGGATTCTTTGTGATGACCGTGTTTCTCACCCAGCCCATGTCCAATCAGGCTGCGGCCATCGTTATCCTGCCCATTGCCATCCAGACCGCGATGCACGCGGACCTGAATCCGCGGACCTTCGCTATGATGATCGCCGTGGCGGCAAGCTGCTCGTACCTGACGCCGCTGGAGCCCGCGTGTCTGATGGTGTATGGACCCGGCAGATACACGTTCGCGGACTTCTTCAAGCTCGGCTCATTCCTCACCGTGCTGATCTTGGGCTTGAGCCTGCTGCTTGTGCCGATCGTCTGGCCGCTTTAACGGGCAGATTCAACCTGCATTCCCCAATTTCGCCGCCACTATTCGCTAAAACTCCTCTCATTTCGATCTCATGACCTTGTTTCGCTATTTCCTGACCGCAGCGGCAGCCGCTCTCGCCACCACCGTTCTCGCGCAAGCCCCGGCGTCGCGGACGGAAATCCCGAATGTGGTGCAACCTCAACTTGCCGTAGGTACTGACGGCCGGGCTTGGCTCGTGTGATGTCGACGCTACCTGGATTTTACGCAGACTGACGTATTAGAAAAGTGGTGACGATCGCTGGATCCTGTTTTCGGCGGGATCGTGGCTGCGCGCGTTGGATGCACGCACGGGCCGGCCAGAGTCAAATTATGGCGCGGACGCAAAAACGAGATTGAAGGGGGGCTCGGGCTGCGGAGGCGGAGAAGTATTTGATTTCCACGACACCGTGCGCGTTGTTTGGCGATCTCATCATCAATCTAGGCGTTCAACGTGCGGACGGGCGCGCTGGCTTGGGTGGTTCGCACGCTGCCGGGACCGGGTGAGTATGGTTACGAGACCTGCCGCCGGAGGCGCACTGTTACGTTGATGTCGGTGAAGCAAACTCGTGGGCGCGCATGGCCGTCGAGCGCGGAATTGAGTTTGTACCGACGGGGTCCGCCGCACCGGATTTTTGGGGTGGGGCGCGACATGGCACCAATCTCTTCGCGAACTGCTTGCTCGCGCTAGACGCGAGGACAGGTAAGCGGCTCTGGCATTTTCAGTTCGTGCACCCCGATCTTTGAGATCGGGACCTGCCCTCGCCGCCGGTGCTGACGACGGTGCGGGGAGACGACGCGCTATCGATGCGGTGGCGCAGACGCCGAAATTTGGTCATGTATTTGTCTTCGAGCGGGAAACGGACATGCCACTGTTTCCGGTCAAAGAGCGACCGGTGTCGCGTTCGCCGCTTGCTGGCGAGGAAGCTTGGCCTACGCAGCCGGTGCCGCTTCGCGCGGCGTCGTTTGCGCCCCCACTCACGCCAGTTTCGCTGCCTGGCGTCGTTAGCTCTACTCGGCGCGATCTCAAAGGGGCGGGTGACAGATGTTCGCGCGGCTCGCGTCGGATAATTTTTTTTGGCTCCAAAATTTTAGAAATCCGCCGTTAATCAGAGGTCGTCACGGAGGATTTTGCGGGGCTGATGGCGGAATTTTGGATACCAGTTTACGGATACCAGGGGGCCGCTTTTTCAGGCTGAATTCAGGCATTTGGGGAGAAGTTCAGTTGCGATGTCGGTGGCGCTGACAGAGGGAGAAAGACAGAATGACACGTCCTGAGAAAAACCGGGGGGAAGATGTATATTTACTGCCCAGGCGGAGACGTCGCGCACTGGCGGCAAGAGCTGGAGGGTACGCTTCCGCCGGCCGGGGTCGGCGCCATCCCTCCGCTTCCGGGTGGGGCGGCTCCGCAGTGCACGAAAAAGCCGGGCGCCTAAGCTCCCGGTATCGCCGCTGCGAGGTTACTGTCATCGGGCCCGGGAACCCTCACGCCTCGGAACGATTCTGTTTTCGCTTCCACGCGCTGGGTGTTTGTCCGGTTTGTTGGCGGTACCAGCGAGCGAAGTAATTCGGGTCGTCGAAGCCGCACTGCCCGGCGGCTTCGGCGACGGTGGGTGAGGCGTGGAGTGCCGCCTGGGCCGCCTCAAGGCGTACCCGATCGCGCAAGGCGCGTAGGCCGAGGCCGGCTTCGTGTTTAAGCTTTCGCGTCAGGTGATCCGGGTGATAGCCGGCGCTCCGCGCCACTTTGGTGAGCGAGCCTGGGGTGCGGAGCAGTTCGCGGACTTGCGAGAAAACGCCTTTCGCCGCACCGGCGGCGGCGGCCGGCGAGTGGTCCAACAAGCGGGCCACGACGGCGAGAATCGCGGAGTAGTCGGCGAGGTGCAGCCGCCCCTTGGCGGGGACTCGGGCGAGGACGCTGTGAAGTTCGTTGAGGGTGTCCGGCGCGAGCCGCCGGTGGCTGGCGCGGAGCCGGGTGGCGCCTTGGAGCTGATAATCGAGCACCAGGCAAAGGGGCCGGCTGCGCCCGCGCAGGGTGAAACCATGCGGCACGCCGGCGGGAATTACAAAGAGATCGCCGGTGCGCGCGGTGCGCGTGCGCTCGCCCACGCGTTGCGCGCCTTCCCCGGAGAGATACAGAATGAGTTGGGCCCAGTCGTGGTGGTGGGGCGCCACCTCGGCCTCCCGATGCTGGTTCAGCTGGAGTTTCCGCAGGACAAAGCCCAGCGCGTGGATCTCGATTTTTTGAACTAGAACGGGACTCCAGGCGAGCATGTTGTCGGATTCGTGCTAGCAAAAGTCGGAACTGTCCTAACGCAAGAATCCATTGGCGCCTACACTGAGCCCCTCACTCAACCCTCTATTTTCTCACAATGACCACTCATAAAGTCGGCATCATCATGAACGGCGTCACCGGACGCATGGGCACCAATCAGCATTTGTTGCGCTCGATCAAGGCGATCATTGATCAAGGCGGCATCAAGCTCGGTGACTCCGAAGTCATCATGCCGGACCCGATTCTTGTCGGCCGCAGCGAATCCAAGCTGGCTGCCCTGGCGGCGCGCGCCGGCGTGAAGCGTTACACGACGAATCTGGACGCGGCGTTGGCCGACGCGGCGAACACGGTGTATTTCGACGCGACCTTGACGGGTCAGCGCCCGGTGGGCGTGCGCAAGGCGATTGCGGCGGGAAAACACATTTATTGCGAGAAGCCGACGGCGACCAGTTCGGCGGAAGCCTTGGCGCTCGCGCAGGAAGTCACCGCGGCGGGCCTGAAGAACGGAGTGGTGCAGGACAAACTCTGGCTCCCTGGTTTGCTGAAGCTGAAGTACCTCATTGATACCGGCTTCTTCGGCAAGATCCTCTCCGTGCGCGGGGAGTTTGGTTACTGGGTGTTCACCGGAGAACACGAGAAGTTGCAGCGCCCCTCCTGGAATTATCGGAAGGAAGACGACGGCGGCATCATCGTCGATATGCTCTGTCACTGGCAGTACGTCATCCAAAACCTCTTCGGCGAGGTGAAGTCTCTCACCTGCGTAGGCGCCACCCATGTGGCTGAGCGTTGGGATGAAGCCGGCAAGTCGTACAAGGCCACGGCGGACGATTCCGCTTACGCGACCTTTGAGCTGCACAATGGAGTCATCTGTAATTTCAACTCCTC
>JBBQEG010000002.1:0-45582 GCA_038320495.1 Opitutales bacterium
CGGTGGGCGACGGCGTGCTGCACTTGAAGGACACGCTGGATTTTTCGGGTTGTGGCGTCATTCAGCCCGCGCTGTGGCAATCGACTTCCGATTGTGTTCATCTGCTGGCGCGGAGTAGCAACGGTGCGCTGTATCGCAGCGACTCGTCGGACTCGGGTCGGACGTGGTCACCGCTGGTTCGCACCGAATTGCCGAGTAACAACAGTGGCATCGCTGTGTGCCGGTTGCACGAAGGAGCGTTGGTGCTGGCGTCGAATCCGGTGGCGGAAAACTGGGGGGCGCGCACGCCGCTCCGGCTGAGCGTGTCGTTTGATAACGGGCAGACGTGGCCTCATTCCTTGGATATCGAAACAGGGCCGGGTGAGTACTCGTACCCTTCGCTCGTGGCCACGCCGCGGGGAGTGGCCGTGGTTTATACGTGGAAGCGAGAGCGGATCGCCTTCTGGCACGGCTCGGTGGAGCAGATCATGGATCGCGCTGCGCTCGAGAAACACTCGGAAGCGCTGCATAGCGGGATCATGCCGTGAGGGAGGTCGCGCTCGTCCGGTGGCGAGTCGTTAGGGTATGCCGAGTTCGGGTGCGGGACTTGAACTGCCGGCGACCGGATGCGCTAATCAAAGCGGATCTCGATCCAGACGATTTGTTGCGACGGACCGTCACCGCGTTGGCGAACGATCAGTTCGTTTTCGCCGAGCCGTAGCGTCTCGCGTGAACAGGCGATGCGGAAACTCGCGCGCCATCGAGTTCGGCGAAAGAAAGAGATGCGTCACGGCCGACCCGGCGTAGCCGTCGACGAGCGCATGTAATCCCTCCCGCGTCATCGCCTCCGGTGGGCGGGAACTGAAGAAGTGGCTGTTGTCCTCATTGAGAATCAACATGCCACGTAATTCGCCCGAGCCGGGAGCGAGCGGGGACACTGGCCGAGCGGGCGCCGTGGCGGCGAAGATGGACCCGCCTAATCCAACGACGACGGTGAGAGCCAAAAGGCAAAGTCGCGACGAGGCCATCGTCTTCCCACGTTTGTTTACAGTCGTGACCACACTTGGAAAATCGGTTCGCCGCCGGAGCTTTTGCCGCGGTGATGCCATTTGCCGTCCTTGATCTCGGCGGTGGAAACCAGGCTCACGCCGACGCGCGAAGTGATTCCGGAGAAAAATTCGATCTGCTCTGTATAGGTTCCATCGTTGAGAGTATACTGACCGCCACCGGTGCCAAAGAACTCGCCAGTGGTGGTGTTGATATTAACCCACTGAAAACGGGCGCCGGAGACAAATTTGAGCATCCGCCGAGGGGCGGGTGGTACCTCGGTTAACTCGCCTTTATTTTCACGAGCGGAGACGCGCCAGGTGCCGGCGACCTTCGACTGACCGTCATCGAGTCGGGTCCACGTATCTCTTCCGTCATCCGTCGCGATCACGAGTTTGTTGTCTTCCAGGGTCATCGAAACCTTGAAGTCATTTCCAACCTGCGACGGGTCGAGTGAGTTGAAGTCGATTCGTCCCTGCACGACACCGTTTGACCAGGTGAACGGCCCGCCGAACGTGCCGGCGAAGGTTTTCTGGGTGGCATCAAAATCCGCCTGTGCGAAATATCCGTCCATGATGATCATGGTGCGGGTGACATGGCTCGCGGAGCGCCAGGCGCCGTTGACGCTGCGGAGTTCGGGTGTCGGCTGAGCCGAAATCAGGTTGGCCGTGAAGAGGAGGCCGACGGATAACAAGCAGAGGAGGTAAGATTTCATGAAGACGACGAGGTAAGACGTGGGAATGGCTTGGGAGAATCCGGGGTGAGCTTAGTTGAGGTCGTAGATGTTGGCCAGTTTATCCTAAATTCGGCAGTTCAAATTAACCAGAAAGGAAAGTCGCTACCGCACAGCCCAGAGCCGGACCGGAGTAAGCGGCTCGAGGTGATACAGACATTCCTGTCTGTTTGTCTGATCTCACTGCGGGTCGCTTTCTCGATCTCGGAACAGAGAGGAATGTCTGTTTCACTCCGATCTCTTGAGCGCCGGAAGGAAAAGTCACTACCGCGGAAAAGCGGCCGGGACGCCGCGAAGCGGGCGTCAATTAGCCTTCGCCTTGGCTTTTGTCTTGGCCTTGCGCGGCGGGGGTGGGCCGAGCTTCGCCCACGTGGGAGCACCGGGCGTGGGCGGGAGTTCTTTGAGCGTGATCTCCTTGATCTGCACCAGCGCCATGCCGCCACTGTGGATTTGCAGGCCGATGTGACCGTCGAGCGCAATGTTCGGGTCGGTCTCAGTGTAATCGAGCGCAGGAACGCCGTTGAACCAGGTTCGAATCCGCGGGCCGTCGGTGAGAATGCGATACTCGTTCCAATCGTCCTTCTTCACCGCGGCGGTTACGGCCGGGAGGTTGGCGGGCTCGGCGATGACCTTGTTGCGGCGGGACTCATCATAGAGTTTTCCCCACCAGCCGTCGCCGGCGTCGACCTGATAGCCGCTCATCTCCGTGCTGCCGGGTACGCGGACACTGCGGATTTGGACCCCGCCGTTGATCATCCCGGTGTTGGGCACACCGGTGAGTTTCAGCTTGAGCGTGAGGTCGAAGTTTTGAAACGAACGCGTGGTTGCGAGGAAGTAATTATGCGGGATCTTTTCCGTGAGAGATCCGCCGGTAAGCGCACCATTCTGGACCCGCCACCACTTTAGATCGCCTTCCCAGCCTGACAGCGTTTTGCCATCGAACAGGTCAGCGGCTGCGAGGGGCGAAACCAGAGCTGCGACCGCAGCGAAGAGCGTTATTCCGAGAATGCGAGGGGTGGGCATAGGGGCAGTAATGCCGATGAAACCCGCGGGTTGAAGCGCAAAGATGCCGAGCCCCGAAGGTTTTCCACGGTAAAATCGGACCGCATTCGCAAATTATGCGTACTGTTTTTCCCAAAGTGCGGAGCGAGCGACGAGAACGTGTGGCACATTCGGCTCAAAGGAGATGTTCCATCTATGAACCCTTACATCCGACGGTTTTCCGAGATCGGAATCGACGACATCCCGGTTGTCGGCGGAAAGAATGCTTCGTTGGGCGAGCTCTATCGCGAACTCGCGGCTGAGAAGATTCTCGTGCCGGATGGATTTGCGATTACCGCAGATGCCTACCGCTTTTTCCTCCACGAAGCCGGACTCGAAAAGACGATTGCCGACCTGCTCGGTGGAATGGATACCCGTGACATCGAGGATCTGCGTCGGCGGGGCTCCGAGATCCGGCATGCGATTCTGGCGGCGCGACTGCCCGATGCGCTCGTCGCCGAAATCACGCGAGCTTACGAGGAGCTCAGTGGCAAGCCGCCTCACCTGGCGTCCGTAGCCGTCCGGAGCAGTGCGACGGCGGAGGATTTGCCGGATGCGAGTTTCGCCCGACAGCAGGAAACCTATCTGAATGTTCAAGGCATTTATCCGCTGCTCGATGCGTGCAAGCGCTGCTTCGCATCGTTGTTCAAGGACCGCGCCATCTCGTACCGCGTCGATAAAAACTTCGATCATTTCAAAGTGGCGCTGTCGATTGGCGTGCAACACATGGTGCGCTCGGATCTCGCGTCGTCCGGCGTGATTTTTACGATCGATACCGAGACGGGATTTCGCGACGCCGTACTCATCAACGCCGCCTACGGCCTTGGCGAAAACGTCGTACAGGGGACGGTGAATCCGGATGAGTTTTGTGTGTTCAAGCCAACGCTGAAACTGGGGTTTAAGCCGATTCTCCAGAAACGTCTCGGCACGAAGGAAACCAAGCTGATCTTTGATCTGGGCGGCGGGAAAATGGTGAAGAATGTCCCGGTGCCGCCGGGTGATCGGGAGAGGTTTACTTTATCAGAGGAGGAGATTCTCAAGCTAGCCCGCTGGGCCTGCCGCATTGAGGATCACTATAGCCAGCGGAAAGGGAGTCCGACTCCGATGGATATTGAATGGGCCAAGGACGGGCTCACCGGAGAGTTGTATATTGTTCAGGCGCGACCTGAAACCGTGCAGTCGCGCAAGGACGCCGAGGTCATTGAGACGCTCACATTAAAGCAACGCGGGCCGGTGCTCGTGACGGGGCGTAGCATCGGAGAGAAGATCGCGTCAGGCCCGGTGCGGGTGATCAAGAATGCGCAATATTTGGGACAATTTCGGGAAGGTGAAATCCTCGTCACCGATAAAACCGATCCCGACTGGGAGCCGATCATGAAAATCGCCTCCGGGATTGTAACGAATCGCGGCGGGCGGACGTGTCACGCGGCAATTGTCAGCCGCGAGCTCGGAGTGCCGGCCATCGTTGGGACGGAGCACGGGACCGAAAAACTGCGCGACGGCCAGATGGTCACGATCTCGTGCGCGGAAGGAGACACGGGATTCGTCTATGAGGGGCAGCTGGCGTTTGACGTGCAGCGGACGAACCTCAAGTCGTTGGGTCGGCAGAAGACCAAGATCATGATGAATGTGGGCAATCCCGAGGAGGCGTTTGCGCTTTCCTTTATTCCGAATGATGGCGTCGGCCTCGCGCGGGAGGAATTTATTATTACCACTTTCATCAAGGTGCACCCGCTCGCGCTGGTGGACTATGCGACGCTCTCCGATCCCAAGGTCAAACAGCAGATCGATGAACTCACGATTGGCTATGCCGACAAGCCGCAGTTCTTTGTTGATAAGCTGGCGCAGGGTGCGGCGATGATCGCGGCCGCATTCTATCCCAAGGACGTGATTCTCCGGTTGAGTGATTTCAAAACCAACGAGTACGCGAACCTCATCGGGGGACGTGCGTATGAGCCGGACGAGGAGAATCCGATGATCGGTTTCCGGGGAGCGTCCCGCTATTATCACCCGCGTTATCGGGCCGGGTTTGCGTTGGAGTGTCAGGCGGTGAGAAAGGTCCGGGAAGAGATGGGGCTGACCAATCTCAAGGTGATGATCCCATTCTGCCGCACCGTTGAAGAAGGCAGAAAAGTGGAACAGGAAATGGCGCGGCACGGCGTCATTCGGAAAGCAAACGGGCTCGAAATTTATATGATGTGCGAGATTCCGAGTAATGTCATTCTCGCGGATGAGTTCGCGGAGATTTTCGATGGGTTTAGCATCGGATCAAACGATCTCACCCAGTTGATTCTCGGGGTGGACCGTGATTCGGAAATCGTCGCTCCCATTTTCGACGAACGAAATCCGGCGGTGAAAAAGATGATCGCGCAGGTCATCGCGGCCTGCCGGGCACGCGGGCGCAAAATCGGCATCTGCGGGCAGGCGCCGAGTGATTATCCCGAGTTCGCCGAGTTCCTGGTGGAGCACGGCATCGATAGTATATCCCTTAATCCCGACACCGTTCTCAAAACCACCGCCGCCATTCTCCGCAAGGAGCAGGCGCTACAACCGGAGGAAACGCATGAGCTCGAATCGGCCCGTGGTCGAATGCGCGACTGATTTTTCCGCTCGTGCCAGCCATGCCGCGGATGCGGCAGCGAGATTGGCGGCCGGACGTTCCGAACCGTTGCTCCTGGTGCGTGTGACGGGTTCGCGCGACCGCGAAGTTTTGGCGTGGCTTAAGACCCGTCTGCAAACCGAGGTGGAGCGTTTGGTTGCAAGTGGGGCGGCCGCAGAGTCAGTGCTGCTCGAGGGCGATTCGCCGGTTGATGCTCTTCTGGATGTTATCCGCGCCGAACGGCCCGATTTAATTGTGGTCGCGTCGAAATCGGGCGGCCCGATTGATCGCTGGACGCCGGATAGCTTCTCGGAGCAACTGGCGCAATCCTCGCCGGTGTCGACGCTGGTTTTGCGGCATCCCGGACCGTTTCGCGACTGGAGTTGGACAGGACGAAGCTTAAAGATCCTGGCCGCACTGGATCTGAAAGCCGGATCTGAAAGCGTCCTGCGTTGGGTTAAAGAGCTGGGGAGGTCGGGGCCTTTAGAAGTGGTGCCGTGTCATTTCAATGAGATCATCCCGCCAACCGGCGAAGACCTTCAGCTGTCGTACGTCCAGCTCCAAGCCACCAATCCGCCCGCACTACAATTGCAGCTAGAACGCGACGTGAGGCGACTGGTGCGAGACCATCTCGGAAGCGACGTTGCTCAGGTCATCGTGAAACCGCTGCTCGGTGAGTTGTACCGGGCGCTCGCCCAGCTTGATGCGCGGGACTTTGGTGGCAGTACGGTCGCCGCGGATACGGGTGGAGCCCCGGCGGCGGCCCGCCCCGTCAGAATCTACAACGCAACGATGCCCCGCGATGACCGCGAGCCCTCAGTCAAATGGGACGGCGAATGGCAGGTAACCATCGAGGTCTTCCGCGACCTTGGCCTGGCGTTCGGCGCGGTGCTGATCTTGATCTACATGCTGATGGTCGGCTGGTTTAAAACGTATACAACGCCACTGATTGTGATGACCGTGATTCCGTTCTCACTGGTCGGCATCCTACCGGCCCATGCGGCCATGGGGGCGTTTTTCACCGCGACCTCGATGATCGGGTTTATGGCGGGTGGCGGTATCGTGGTTCGCAACTCGATCATTCTGGTTGATTTCATCGAGCTCCGTCTCAGCCACGGCCGCTCGCTGCGTGACGCCTGTATTGAATCGGGGGCAGTTCGCTTCCGTCCGATGATGTTAACGGCACTCGCAGTGGTGGTCGGCGGGCTTGTTATTCTCGCGGATCCGATCTTTCAGGGTCTTGCGATCTCGCTGCTGTTTGGCGCGGTTGCCTCGCTCATCATTAGTCCGCTCGCGGTGCCGCTAATCTATTATATGACGCATGCCGGACAACATCTGGATAAGGTCAGTAAAGCGGACCCGAAGAACCCTGCTGCGATTGTCCATGAACCTGTTCAAAATGCTTAAAGGCCTGTTCACGTCTGCACCGCGCGTATACCCGCTCGAGGGTGCTCCTCGTATCCGGTCCGGGCAGGCGTGCCTGATCGATGTGCGCGAGGCGAATGAGCGATCGGAGGCGGTGGCGGAAGGGGCGATGCTGCTTCCGCTCAGTGACCTCGCTGGCGCGCGCACGCATTGGCAGCCGTTTCTGGCGACGGTCGGTCAGAAAGAGCTCTTCCTTTACTGTGGCGCCGGGGTGCGGTCCGGCATGGCCGCACGCGTGCTCACGAATGAAGGGTTTCGCGCGGCCAATGCGGGAAGCTTCGCGGACTGGGAAGCTTCCGGTTGGCCAGTGGTTCGCCCCAAGGCCGCAGGCCGCCGTCGGTAATAGTCTCCTCTATTTTTCCGCGCTCCAACCAGATATCGCTTATTATGAATCCCAATGTAGGCAGCCTTGATCGTGTCGTCCGTATAATTGTTGGTCTCGCCGTTCTCGGCGCGGGTTATTATTACCAATCGTGGTGGGGCTTGGTCGGGCTGGGGCCGATTCTCACCGCCATTTTCCGGTTCTGCCCGGCGTACTGGCCGTTCGGGCTGAGCACCTGTGCCCGGCCGGTGAAGAAGACCTAGCCGGAATATTTCACACCCAGGTTTGTCATCGCGAGCCCGAGGAACGAGGGCGTGGCGATCCAGCTATCAATCTTTGCCTAAGTTCGTGCGTATATACGGTCTGGCCACGTAGGTCGTGTCGGATAGCTGAGAATGCACGGACTTTCGAGAAGATTGATAGCTGGATCGCTTCGTTACTGCGTTCCTCGCACTGACAAGGTAATAATAGACCTAGCAGCGTGTAGAGCGTTCACGCCAGAGTGTGATATGTTCCGGCTTGGCGTTTTCTGACGTGAAAAAACCCAGACATTTATGCCTAGGTTTTTTTATGATTCGATGCGGACAGACAGGAATGTCTGTTTCACTTTTCGGAGGGGGCGCAGGCTTCTTCCATGATTCGCACGAGCGAGGTTTCGACCTCGCGGGCGATTTCCTCGGCATCGGTGCCACCGAAGAGCCCGAGGAGAGCGGAGGGTTTAATGGTGCCGAGGACGGTTCGGCCGTTTTCCGTGTAGGCGCTGATTCGACAGGGCAGGGCGCTGGCCACGTGAATCGATCGTTGCAGAATGGTTTGGGCCTGCTGCGGATTGCAGACCTCGAAGACGCGGCACTCGCGGTCGAAAGCGACGCCCTTGCTCAGCATCTTTTCCTTAAGATCATGCGTTCCGAGAACGCCGAACTTGTGTTTGGTCGCGATCTCCGGCAGCCGGGCACAAACTTGGTCCAGGGATAACGCTGATTCACGGGTGATTATGTGTTGCATAGATTGTGTTAAAGTAATCCGGAAAGGCGTGAGCGCAAACCTGTCGACTGCCCATTTTGCGTGAGGATGGTGTGCACTGAAGGGAACGGTTCGCCGGCCACGCGCTGGCTGCAACATCCAACATCGAATTGGCAAAAACTGCGCGGCGCCGGGTGCGTCCTCGGTATTCGCGATATAAATACCGGCAACGCCCAGTGCCACGCCGATGGCAACGAGACAGAGCGGTATGCCCGGGTTGATTCGGGTATCTACAGAACTTAATTTTGGCTGGTTTGACCCCGAGAATCTTAATGCAGAGGCGATCTTCCCTGGTGCACGCGGGCAGAGCTCTCCGCCATCGTTGACCGCGCCGTAGCGTGGCGGGTTGCGGTGTCTGCGGGATTAGCCGTGGGTTCCGCGCGTCGCTTTGGCTTCGTGGTGGACGGGCGCAAGGTCCGAAATGGAGGGGCCATTTACTACTTTGCCAAAGCGATCGAAACGCGAGCCGTGGACCGGGCACTCCCAGATTTTTTCGTCACCGTTCCAGTGCACGATGCTGCCGAGGTGCGGGCACATCGCGACGGTTCCATAAGAAGTGCGGGTTCAACGGCGTAAAGCGAGTGGACAGCCGCTGGCTTCGCCCGGGGACCGCCCTAGCCGAAACCGGTTCAGTCAGCGCGACCGTTTGCGTCCCGATTGGCGCCCAGGATTATTGCTGGCGGCGGGCTTCCTCCATCGCGATTCAGACGGCCGCTCGGAGCGGCTTCAGGACAGTCGGCTCGTCGGGCTCCGCTGCGGAATTTTTACGTCGCATCCGGCGTTTTACCTAGGATAGATACCCCGTGCTTACTGGGGAACGTTGGCCCCTGGTCGCAAATCAAAGACAGAATCAGCAAGCACCACCGTGGCGATGACTCCTCATGATACCATTATATTGCGCGAGATCCCGGTAATCCGAAAGATTATCCAGGATGAAACGTGGCTGGAAGGTGAACGCCGCGGATGTGTCGTGAAGGCGGATGATCAGATTGTGCGCGAGCGGGTCTGCGAGGTGGTGTTGCGAATCGGGCAGCAATTGCGCGACGCGATGACAGCATCGATCACGGCGACGATGCTCGTGGAACGGGTGTCCGTGGAAACCACGACGAACCCGCGAAACGGGGCCGAGTAACACAAATTGAATTCAGACGGGGGCGTTTATATTCTTCACTCACCGCCCACGCCCGGGGTCTGTCTCGGTCGGCCAGCCGGCGTCGGACTCACTCGTGGCGCCCTCGGGACTCGTACGTTCTCATTTCTGCTTTCGCGATCGGCTGTTTAACGGAGTCGTGGATCGGAGGCGTGGATCCGACGACAACCCGATCCTGAGCCGTGCCTAACGTCGAACGTCCGTAGAGGCGGGGGCTCCGACTCGCTCGCAGCCGAAACGCGGCGCCGTCAGTCAATCGGTGCGAAAAAAAGCCCCACGCCTGAAGCAGGCGTAGGGCTTTGGGACACGGCGACCGAACCGTCGCCACGACAGGCGCGATGAGGCGCCGAGGGATTATTTCTTCTTCTTTGCTGGGGCCTTCGACTTGGAGGCCGCTTGCAGATCACTGACCGCAGCTTGGGCGGCGGCGAGGCGGGCGACCGGCACGCGGTAAGGCGAGCAGGACACATAGCTCAGGCCGAGCTTGTGACAGAACTTGACGGAATCGGGATCGCCACCGTGTTCGCCGCAGATGCCGAGTTTGATGTCGGGGCGAGTTTGACGGCCCTTGGTGATCGCGAGCTGCATCAGCTGGCCCACGCCGCTCTGGTCGATCGAGGCGAAGGGGTTCTTCTTCACGATCTCGCTCTCGGCGTAAGCCGGGAGGAAAGAGCCGGAGTCATCGCGGCTCATGCCGAGGGTCGTCTGGGTGAGATCGTTTGTGCCGAAGCTGAAGAACTCGGCGGTCTCGGCGATCTCGTCGGCGGTGAGGGCACCGCGTGGAACTTCGATCATCGTGCCAACGCTGTAGCTGATCTTCGTCTTGCGCTCGCTTTGGACCTGCTTGGCGATCTGGTGAACGAGCTCGACCTGGAGATCGAGTTCCTTCTTGAAGCCGACGAGCGGGATCATGATCTCAGGCTTGGCCTTGAAGCCGGCCTTGTTCGCATCGGCGGCGGCCTCGAACACAGCGCGCGCCTGCATGGCGGTGATCTCCGGGAACCGGATGCCGAGACGGCAGCCGCGGAATCCGAGCATGGGGTTGAACTCGTGCAGCTCGTGCACGCGCGCCATGATCTTTTCGACGTCGATGCCGAGTTTGCGGGAGAGATCCATCTGCTGCTCCTTCGAGTGAGGAAGGAACTCGTGCAATGGCGGATCGAGGAAGCGGATGGTTGCTGGGTATCCCTTGAGCGCCTTGAAGATTCCGAAGAAGTCTTCGCGCTGATACGGAAGGAGCTTGGCGAGCGCGGTCTGGCGGGCTTCGAGGGAGCCGGCGAGAATCATCTCGCGCATGGCGTCGATGCGATCGCCTTCGAAGAACATGTGCTCGGTGCGGGTGAGACCGATGCCGACGGCGCCAAAAGCGATCGCGTTGGCGGTCTGCTCCGGGGTGTCGGCATTGGTGCGGACCTGCATCTTGGTGATTTGCGAGCACCACTTCATGAGCTGGTTGAAGCTCTTGAATTTCTCGGTGGCCTGGGCGGCTTTGTCGCCGTTCAGGAGGCCGGAGATGATCTCGGAAGGAGCGGTCTTGATCTGGCCGGCGTAGACCGTGCCGGACGTGCCGTCGATCGAGAGGAAGTCGCCTTCGCCGAAAGTGTGTCCGGAGATTGTGGCGGTCTTCTTATCGTAATCGATCACGACGCCCGCAGCGCCGCACACGCACACTTTGCCCATTTGGCGGGCAACGAGAGCGGCGTGGGAGGACACCCCACCGCGAGCGGTGAGAATGCCTTCAGCGGCGATCATGCCGCGGAGATCTTCCGGGGACGTCTCAACGCGCACGAGCAGGACCTTCTCGCCCTTTTCGGCGGCCTGCACGGAGCGTTCGGCGTTGAAGTAGATCTTGCCGGTGGCGGCGCCAGGGCCGGCCGGGAGACCGGTGGCGATGACCTTGGCCTTCTTCACTTCCGCGAGATCGAAGATCGGGGCGAGCAACTGCTCGAGTTGGTCGGCGGGGTTGCGCTGGATCGCGGTCTGCCAGTCGATGAGCTTCTCCTTCACCATATCGATGGAGAACTTCAATGCGGCGGCGGCGGTCCGCTTGCCGTTACGCGTTTGCAGCATGAACAGCTTGCCTTCCTGGATGGTGAACTCGATGTCCTGAACATCCTTGAAGTGCGCCTCGAGGGTCTTGCGAACCTTGAGGAGCTCGGCGTAGGACTTCGGCATCTGATCCTTGAGCTTGATCACGGGCTCAGGCGTGCGCACGCCGGCGACGACGTCTTCACCTTGAGCGTTGATCAGGAATTCGCCGTAGAACTCATTGACGCCATTGGCGGGATTGCGGGTGAACGCGACACCGGAACCGGACGTCTCACCCGTGTTGCCGAAGACCATTGCCTGCACATTGACCGCGGTGCCCCATTCGGAAGGAATGTTGTATTTGCGGCGATAGACCATCGCGCGGTCATTCATCCAGGAACCGAAGACGGCTCCGGCGGCGCCCCGCAGTTGGTCCCAAGGGCTGTTGGGGAATTGTTTCCCGGTGCGGTCTTTCACCAGCGCCTTGAAGCGCTTGACCAACTCCTGGTTGTCTTCGGTGGTGAGCTTCGAGTCCTCCATGTCCGCATGATACTTCTCGTGCTTGAACGTATGGATGACCGTCTCGAATGGCTCATGCTCTTCGCCTTCGCGCTTCTGCACGCCCATGACGACGTCGCCGTACATTTGGATGAAACGGCGGTAGCAATCCCAGGCGAAGCGGGGGTTGCTGGTGGCATTCTCGAGGGCGAGAACCGTCTGGTCGTTGAGACCCAGATTGAGAATCGTGTCCATCATGCCTGGCATGGAATCACGCGCGCCGGAGCGAACGGCGACGAGGAGCGGCATGCCACTGGTGGCACCGAACTTCGTACCCATGATCTTTTCCATGTTCGTCACGCCCGCTTCCATCTGGCCCTGCAGCGCGGCCGGGTAGGTGCGCTTGTTCGCGTAGAAGTAGGTGCAGACGTCGGTCGTGATCGTGAAGCCGGGAGGCACGGGGAGGTTGATACGCGTCATCTCAGCGAGATTCGCGCCTTTGCCACCGAGGAGGGGCTTCATGGAACCGTCGCCATCGGCGCGGCCATTGCCCCAAGTGTAGACGTACTTCGTCGACTTCGAGGCGGATTTGGGAGCGGAGGAAGAGACCTTCGCGGCGGATTTAGCGGCTTTGGATTTTACGGCCATGTGAGGGTGGTTTAGTTGGAAAAAAAGGTGAGGGTGCGGCGGGGCGCGAAAGGCGAGAGGCAATAGGGTGCGGACCGGTGCTGTCAACGGCGCAGGCGTGGTTTGCGCGCGGGGCGGTTATTCTCAGGCTGTCGCGATGCGAAACAGGGGAGGGTGCCAGGCGCGGAAATCAGGTGCCATATCGCGCTTCCGTTTTCATAAAAACTTCCCACTCTCTCGCATTCCAATCTTCCGTGAGCCCTCCCGACGAACCCTCCGACCACGCCCTCGTCCCTGCTGATGCACTGCCACCGCGGCCGGTGCGCGAGAAGCCCATGGGGTTTTGGGAGCACCTTGAAGAGCTGCGAGGCGTCATCATCAAGAGCGTGATCGCCTTCGTCGTCTGCGCGGCGCTGATCGGCTACTTCATCCAGGAGTTCAACACCGTTCTCCGCTGGCCGTTGCTCGATGTGCAGAAGGATTATCCGACCCTCGCCATCGATCTGGGCACGATCAAGGTCATGGAGGTCTTCAGCATGCTCATTCAAATGTGCGTGCTCGGGGGCTTTGTGATGGCGGCACCGTTCATCCTGTTCTTCATCGCACAGTTCGTTTCCCCGGCGCTCACCGAGAAGGAAATGAAGGCGGTGTTGCCGATGTGTGTATCGGCCATGTTGCTGTTTTTCGCTGGAGCCTCGTTTGGATTCTTTCTGCTCATGCCGAAGACCATCGAGGTCGCGGTAAAGCTGAACATGATGTTCAATCTCGAACTGCGGTGGACCGCGGGTGACTACTACGGCACGCTTTCCTGGCTCGTGCTCGGAGTCGGCGCGGCATTTCAGTTTCCGCTCGTGATCGTGCTGCTCGTTTGGCTGGGCATTCTCTCAACGGATTTCCTTCGGAAATACCGGCGTCATGCGATCGTCGCGATTTTCATCATCGCCGCCGTCATTACGCCAACGCCTGATCCTGTGACGCAAACGATCTTTGCCATTCCGCTCTACGCACTCTTCGAGATCGCCCTCATTGCCTCGGCGCGCATCGAGAAGCGACGGTCGGCGGCGCCTCGGTTCTAAGATACCTGACGGGTTGCGTTCTCCTTAGTCAGGCGGGGAATGCTCGGCGGCGCGTCTCGGTAGGGACCGATTCCGTCCCGCACCTCCATATCCACTGTAATTCAAGCGAGGTCGGTTCAGACTTCGCTCTTGCCTTTGTCCGCCATTGGCGTGGGATTTTTTGTTGGAGGACAGGCCCTCGTTTTCCACTTCTGCGGGACGCATGATGAGGTTAAATCCTTCTTGAAGAACCAACCGTGACCGACCCGCGCATTCGCGATGCCGCTTTTCGGCGCCTTCACATGCCTTTTTTCACAAAGGCGATGTCGGAGTGCGTATCCTTGATTCGGATCGTCTTCTGACCCTGCGTGTCCGCGCCGATATAATCAATGCTTGCTGCCACCAGCACCGGAAGATTGCGCCGGATGTCGCGACTCTCGCCTTCGCTGGTCACGTCGACGGTCCAGACCTCCTGCTGGGGGCGGCCTTCCTGCGGCACACTGTTTTCGCGGGCGGAGAGCTTCAGGTATTTTTCGTAGACGATGACCGTGATCTGATACTCGCGGAAACCGGCAAACTCAGTTGTCGGTGGGTCTTGGACGGTGATCGTTTGATAGATCGGACGCCCCTGCGAGTCGGTGCCGACTTGGACACGTTCCGTGCGGATCTGTCCGGGAATCGTGATATAAACCGGTTCCGACACCGTCTCCCGACGCATTTGCGGCGGGCCGACGCCGTAGTCGAGATCGACCACCATGTCGGGTTTCGTATTCGGCGGAGCCTCATACAACCCCTTGCCTGAAAGGGCGGTCTTCACGAGACTGGCGGCCTCTTTGAAGCGAAGAGAGTCGTCGGCCACGAGCGGGTTGCGATTCTTGATCTCGTAGGAGATGGATTCCTCCGCTTTCGGCTTGGCCAGGGAGTCGACCTTGACCGTGTGAGTCGTCGTGCAGCCGGCGAAGGTAAGACCGGTGGCCAGCAAAAGACCGACCTTGCCCAGAGCAAAGCGACTTGGGGAAAAAAAGAACGAATCCGATGGGAGGTCGGTATCCATGGTCGCGGATCGTAAGCCTAAGTTGTGCCGGAGGCAACTCCGCGAATGCACGAAAAATAAAAAGTGCCCCATTGATGGGGCACGAGGCGGGTCGTCGATCCGTTTTTTCGGACGGTCGACTTCGGCGACCGGCTTTCGACCCTTACTTGCGGCGTTCGGCGAGTTGGGCGCGGAGCACGACGCGGAACATCTGAATGCAGAGCCAGAAAACGGAGCTCATGCATGCGGAGGTCAGTCCGCCCCAAAGCATGATCATGGTTTTGTCGGTCGAGGGGACGTGCGACGAAACCATCCAGTAGATCCCGATGAAAAACAGGATAACCAGGATCGCATCGACGACCAGACTTACCGGCGTGGTGAACCTCTGTTCAGGCTGAGACATGTCACGGAGCAAAGACGGACAACCCGGTGGTTGTCCATCGCGGAAAATCGGAAAAGCGGAAAAACGGAAAGTAGAAATGAGGGAAAGTAGAAAGAAGAAAAGCGGAGGTCGGAAAATCGGAAAATCGGAAAATTGGGAAATCGGAAAAGCGAGAAGGTGGGAAAGGGGAAAAGCGGAAAAGTAGAAACGGAGGAAAGTAGAAAGAAGAAAAGCGGAGGTCGGAAAGTTGGGAACGTTCGGAATCGGTTTACAGCTGTTTTGGAATGCTCTGCGTCAGCACTTCGGGCGAACCGTCCGTCACTCTCACGTTGTCCTCGATTCGGACGCCGCCGATGGCGATGTGCTGGTCCACCACCTTCCAGTTTACCGCATCGCGGTAACGTTCCCGACGGAGCGGGTCGTTCAGGAGCGCGGGAATGAAATAGAGGCCTGGCTCTACCGTGACGACATAGTTGGCCGCAAGTGGCAGATCCATCCGCAAGGTCCGCAAACTGGGCCGCGGGTCCCGGGTGCGACCCGGCTGAAGTCCACTCGCATCCCGGACTCCGAGTCCCACCATGTGCCCCAAACCATGCGGGAAGAAAAGCGTGTGCGCCTCCTGCTCGACCAGCGACTCGGGCTGCCCTCGCATCACGCCCATCGCCACCAACCCGGCGACAAGCTCGACGGCAGCCGCCAGGTGAAGGTCTTTCCATTCCGCTCCGGGAACGCAGCGGCTAATCGCGCGTTCCTCGGCGCTGAGCACCACGTCGTACAGGTCGCGCTGAAAGGCCGTGGGCTGGCCGACCACAAAGGTGCGCGTCGCGTCCGCCGTGTAGCGATCAACCTCCGCTCCAGCGTCGATCAACACAAACTCGCCGGCGCGAAACGCACGTGCGCCCGGTTCGAAGTGGAGGATGGCCGCATTGGGCCCGCTGCCCACGATCGTGCCGTAGCCGGTACGGGTGCCGCCACCGCGGAAAAAAGCCGCTTCGAGCTCAATCTGGAGTTGGCGTTCCGTCACGCCCGGTCGCAGCAGATCCAGAACCGCGCGAAACCCATGCGCGGTCGCCTCCGCCGCTCGGCGCAACGTGCCGAGTTCTCTGATGTCTTTGGGTCTCCGGGCGTGTTGGAAGACGCTGCGGATCGTCGCCGAAAGGGCAGGATCGGACGTCAGCTCGATCCCTCGTGGCATCGCGCCCAACTGCGCGATCCGGCGTCCGCGGCGTCGTTCGAGCCAACCCGGGAACTGTTCGAGCGGCGTGCCGGGCAGCTGCGTGCGTCCTTCCCAGATCCGTTCGGCTTCGGTCACGACCGGCACAAAAGAGATCCAACCGGATTCACCGCCCGGTTTCGCCCTGGACGGATCAAAGACGATCACCGCGCCGGCACACTCGCATCCGGTCAGGTAAAGGTAATCGGCGTGGGAACGAAACGGATACGTCTGATCGCTGCCTTCCGGCAGCGCGACCGGCTCGCCGGCGCCGACCACCAGCAGCGCATCATCCAGGGGTAGGGCGGCGGCCACCCGCGCCCGACGGATATTCAGGGAATTGTCCAGCATGCCCGGAGATTCGAAGGTTAGAGTCCGGTCGTAGGACTGATTAGGTAAGTCCCGTCTACAGTCGTCATCACATCGATCGTATGCGTGGGCCGAAGCGTTAACTCCGGCACCGTGGCACCCGGAGCGAGGAGGGGTTTCCCGGCGTCGACGATGCGATAGAACGGATTCGGGTTGGCTCCGCTGGCGACCTGAACCTTCGCCGACCCGCCCGTAATCGCGACCGGGTTGTACGTCCGCAGCCGCAGGTTTCCCCCGAGGGCCGAGCGCACGGTGGCGTCGATGAGTCGACCCGCCGCCCAAGCGATATCGACCTCGAAGCCACCGCGCGCCTTCAAGCCCTTTACGCTCCCGGTCGGCCAGGCGGAGGGTAACGCCGGCAAAAGGTGCAGCACCCCGCCGTGACTTTGCACCAGCATCTCCGCGATGCCCGCGGTGTATCCGAAATTGCCATCGATCTGAAACGGCGGATGGGCGTCCAACAGGTTTGGATACAGGCCGCCGCCGCGCATGCTTTCCTCCGACGTGCCGACGAGGGTGAAGAGGTTGCGCACGATGGCGTAGGCGTGATCGCCGTCGAGCATTCGGGCCCAGAAATTGATTTTCCAACCCATCGACCAGCCGGTCGCCGCATCGCCGCGCAGTTCGAGCGTGCGAGCGGCCGCGCGAAAAAGTTCGGGCGTCGCATCCGGTGTGATTTGGTTGCCCGGATGCAGCGCGTAGAGATGCGACAGATGCCGGTGCCGCGGGTCGTTCTCCTTGTAATCCGTGCGCCATTCCTGGAGCTGCCCCTTGGCGCCGATGCGATAGGGTGCAAGCTTCGCGAGTTTGCCGCGCAGCTCATGGAGCAATGCCGGATCGCGCCCGAGCAATTCGGCAGCTTCGATGGTGCGAGTAAAGAGTTCGCGGATGATCGCCAGATCCATCGTGCTGCCGCTCGCCGTGGCCGCGGGTTTCCCTTGCGGATCGATGAAGGCGTTTTCCGGGGAGGTACTGATGGGCGTGACGAGTTCGCCGTTCTCCGCTTCGACCAGCCAGTCCGCATAAAATTCCGCCGCGCCCTTCATGATCGGATAGGCCTCTTGCGCGAGGAACGTCCGGTTTCCGGTGAAGAGATAGCGCTCCCAGAAGTGACTCGCCAACCAGCCCGCCGACATATTCCAGAAGGCGGCTTTGGCGTTGCCGTCGACGGGAAACGCATCGCGCCAGATCGTGGTGTTATGGTGGAGTACCCAGCCGCGTGCCTGATACATCTCGCGCGCGGCGATCCGGCCGTTTTGCGCGACTTCCTTCACCATGCGAAAAAGTGGCTCGTGCAACTCGGAGAGGTTCGTGACCTCGGCCGGCCAGTAATTCATTTCGGAATTGATGTTGACGGTATAGGCGGAGGCCCACGGCGGAATGACCTGATCGTTCCAGATCCCTTGGAGATTGAGCGGCTGGCTTCCGGCCCGGGAACCGGCGATCATCAGGTAACGGCCATACTGAAAACAAAGCGCGGCCAGCGCCGGATCACCCGTCGCGCGGAAGGCCGCAATGCGCTGGTCCGTCGGGAGGGTTTCTTTCGCCGGATCGCCCTCGAGTTGCAGGGTCGTGCGATCAAAGAGCGCACGATAATCTTTCAGTTGACGTTCCTGCAGCGTTTCGAACGGTTGTTTGATCGCCGCCCGCAGGTCCCGCATGGCGCGCTCGGCCGGATCGATGCCTTGACGGCTGGGGCTGCGATCGAAGCCATTGAAGCTGCTGCCCGCCGCAATGATCAAGACCGCCTCGGAGGCGCCTTCGATTCGCAGCGCACCGTCTTCCGCGATTACGGTGCCGTTCGTCTTAATCGCCAGCCGCGCTTCGAAGAACATCCCCTTGTGATCAATCTCGTCGCCGTAAAGCACCGTGCCTGTGCCGCCGCCAGTGAAGTTGCGGGCGTGCGACAGGCGCCGGCCGTTTTTGTCGTAGAGTTCTGGATACCGCAGTTGATCGCCCCACAGTTCGATCGTCTCGAGAGAACGTCGGCCAACGTAGCCGGGAACCTGGCCGCGCAGGATTAGTTCGTTGTTGGCGACCCGGGAGCGGGCCGTGGGATGCAGCGACGCGAAACGGGCTTTGAACCGCAGCGCGCCCGGTTGATCCGCGCGGAGCCGCACCGCGATGACTTGGTCGGGATGGCTCGTGAAAATTTCCCGGGTAAACGTGACGCCGTCACGTTTGAAGCGGACGCCGGCAGTCGCCGTCGAGAGGTCAAGCCAGCGACGATAGTCGGAGACCGCGCCCGCGCCGTCGAACTCGAGGAAAAAATCGCCGAGTGGTTGGTAACACTGCTGGTTTCGCCCCAGCCAGTTTCGCGTGATATAGACATCGGCTTCAGCGTTTTGACCGGCTCGCAGCAACGCCATCACGTGATCGAAATCCTTCCGGATATCGATCGTGCGCAGATCGGCCGGCGGCTCGCCGGACCAGAGCGTGTCTTCGTTGAGTTGCAGTCGTTCGCGCTCGATACCGCCAAACACCATCGCGCCCAACCGGCCGTTTCCGAGCGGCACGGCGTCTGTCCAGCGAGCGGACGGCTGGTCATACCACAGCGACAGCCCGGGTGTGGGCAGCGCGGAAATTGGAGCGGCGGACTCAGCCGCAGACAAGATCGGTACGACCGTGAGAACCAGAATGGCAAAGAAGCGGCTGAACGAATGCATCGGGGAATCTGAAATGAAAGTGACCGGAAGCCGGACGGCGAGTCTACTCCGCCAACACTTCGATTCGCAGATCGCTGTGAGGCTGCGCAATTTTTGCGCACGCCTCCTCGGTTTTGCGCAAGCTCTGCGCATTTCTTCAGGATGAAATTAACGTTCCCCCGGGGGAACGCCCCATGGCATGTATACTGCACTGCAGCGGTCGCCCTATGATCACTTCACATTTCCCTGCCTCCAGCGCCGGGGCACCGTCCCTGTTTCAGTCGCGCCCCCTCGCCAAGGTGTCCGTTCGTTTCGGTTCCGCTTTGTTGCTCGCCGCCACTCTTGTCGTGACGACCTCGGTTCAGGCTCAAGATGCCGATGATGCGAACCGCCGTCGGCGACCCGCCACGGGCGGGGCTGAAGACCAGTCAGGGCGACGCGCCATGAGTCCTGAAGACATGCAAGCCCGCATGGCGACGGCGATGCGGGAACGTCTGGAGATCACCGATGACGAGGAATGGAAACTCGTCTCCGAACGCATCACGAAGGTAACGGAGCTCCGGCGCGCCGCGGGTGGCCCGGGCGGTGGCATGGGAGCAATGGCATTCGGAGGTCGTGGCGGCCCAGCCGGCGGTGGGCCAGGTGGTGGGGCCGATGGCGCGAATCGCGGTGGCCCGCGCAGTGGCCGCGTCGCGGCTCCGACATCTGAATTGGGTGCGCTGCAAGCCGCAGTGCGCGACAAGCTTCCCGAAGCGGAACTCAAGGCGCGGCTGACCAAGTTGCGCGAGACGCGCAAGAACGACGAAACGAAGCTCGCCAAGGCGCAGGAAGACTTGCGTGCGGTCCTCACGGTCCGTCAGGAAGCCGTGGCGGTGGTGTTCGGCCTTCTGCCCTGATTCCGCCCGTGCTCACGGATACTTCGACGGTCATCGGCGCTCCCGGCGTGCTTCCTGATTTGCTCGTCCGCATGATTGCGGGCCGACAACTCACGACGACCGACGCGCGCTCCTACGTTAAGCAAAACGCCGGCACCGACGCGCTCACCGAGGAGCGAGTGTTGCGTTGGCTGGCCGCGGAATACGGCATCCCGTTTGCCAAACTCGATGAACTCGAGCCGGACAAGCAGGTGCTCTCCTTGTTTCCCGCCCGGTTGCTCCTGCGCGACGAACTGCTGCCGCTGCGTCGCGTCGATAACCAGATTGAAATCGCGACCAGCCGCCTCTTCGCCACGCAGGGAATCGACGGCCTCAAAGCGCTGACGGGCCTTCGCCTTCAGCCCGTGCTTGCGCCGTCCGACGTGATTCAGCGCGAGATGAAGAAGCGTCTCGGCGTCGGTGCCGATACAATCGACACGCTCGACGAGGAAACCGCCCTGCAGGTGGTCGATGAGAATGGCGGGCAGGGAGGCAACAATCTCGATGAAGCCGCCGAGGACGCGTCGATCATCCGGTTCGTCAACCAGGTCTTGAAGGATGCGATCGACCTCCGCGCCTCCGACATCCACCTCGAGCCGTTCGAGGATGAACTGCGCATCCGCTACCGCATCGACGGCGTGTTGCAGGAAGTGCCCGTGCCGGCGCAGATCAAACGTTTCCAGCCTGCGATTGTCGCACGCGTCAAAATTCTCAGTCACCTCAACATCGCCGAGAAACGACTGCCGCAGGACGGCCGCATCAAGGTGCGCATCGATGTCGCCGAGGTCGATATTCGCGTATCCATCATTCCGATGCTCCACGGTGAAGCGGTCGTGATGCGTCTGCTCCGGCAAAACAGTTCGCTCAAAGGCGCCCGCGAACTCGGCATGAATGCGCGCGAGCTGGCCTGCCTCGAACGCGTGTTGCAACTGCCGCACGGAATCGTGCTCGTGACGGGCCCCACCGGGAGCGGCAAAACGTCGACTCTCTACACGGCGCTGCACGAGATCAACGACTCCGAGCGCAAGATCGTCACGATTGAGGATCCGATCGAATACCAGCTGAAGGGCGTCAACCAGATCCAGGTATCCGAAAAGTCAGGACTGACGTTTGCCCGCGGGCTGCGTTCAATTCTCCGTCACGATCCGGACGTCATTCTCATCGGAGAAATCCGCGACCAGGAAACGGCCCAGATCGCGGTACAGGCTTCGCTCACCGGCCATTTGGTTTTCTCGACGCTGCACACCAATGATGCGGCGGGCGCGCTGACGCGACTCGTCGACATGGGCGTGGAGCCGTATCTCGTGGCCTCCTCCCTCGAGGCCGTGCTCGCGCAACGGCTGGTGCGCGTGCTGTGTCCGTTGTGCAAGGCCGTTGATACCTCCCCGGCCGCGCAGACGTACAAGGCGCGGATCGGCATTCCGGCGAACGCAACCATCTACCGGGCCGTCGGCTGCCGGGAGTGCCGCAACACCGGATTCCACGGACGTCGCGCGATTTTCGAGTGGATGGATAGCAGCAGCGAGATCCGCCAGTTGATTTTAAAAAATGCATCCACGGATGTGATACGCGACGCCGCCTGCCGTGCCGGCATGACGACCCTGGCGCAGGATGGCCGCCGGCTGGTGCAGGAAGGCCTCACGACAATCGAGGAGATTTTGAGCGTGACCACGGTGCACGAGTCACCGCCCCCGATCGCGCCGGCAACGTCGGCGACTGAGCCGGCGTCGTAAGCGGTATCCGGTTCGCGCTTACACCCCATGCCCCATTTCGCGTACAAAGCCATGCAGCTCGACGGTGCGCTTGTCGAAGGCAGTCTCGAAGCGAGCAATCGCCAGGAAGCGATGCGGCAGGTGGAAGTGCGCGGCTTGAAACCGATCCGACTGGCGGAAGCGGCGGGCGGCGCCGCCGGCAAATCGGGTTCGAAATCCGCGGCGGGGGGCCAGGCCGGAGCGGGGGAGAAATCGCTTCCGGGTGGGATTCAAATCGGCGGGTCGAAGAAGATCACGGCGCGCATGCTGGAAAACTTTACCCGCCTGCTGTCGAGCTTGCTCGCGGCGGGTGTGCCCTTCAGCCGCGCCCTGGTCATTATTCACCGCGAGGCGGCCTCACCGGTGGCGAAGGCGAAGTGGAAGGAGATTCACGACCTGGTCATCGACGGCATGCCGTTGTCGGATGCGATGGCGCGTTCACCCGAGACGTTTCCGCGGGTCTATATTGCGATGGTCGAGGCAGGCGAGGCGGGCGGGTTCCTTGACGTGGTGCTGGCGCAGATTGCTGACTTTCAGGCCCGCGAAAAGGATCTGCAGGGGAAGGTCGTCACCGCGTTGATGTATCCGGCCATCCTGTTGTTTCTCGCGATGGGTGTGCTGGTGTTCCTGCTCGTATTTTTCATTCCGCGGTTCCAGCTGGTTTTCCAGGGATTCAACGCGGAGTTGCCGCTGCTTACGCAGGTGATTGTGGCGGCGAGCGAGAGCGTGCGGCATTACGGGTTGTTCCTCGCGGCCGGCGTCATCGTGGCGATTGTCACCTTGCGAAACTGGTTCAAATCGGAAAAGGGCCGGCGGTCGTGGGAGGGTTTGATATTGAGAATCCCAACCATCGGGCCGCTGCTGGCACAGTTCGCGATGGCGCGGTTTTGTCGCATGCTCGGCACCTTGCTCGGCGCCGGTGTCCCGTTGATCAACGCGCTCAACGTCGCGCGCCGTTCGATCGGTAACCAGGTGCTTGTCGACGCGGTTTCGGATTCGATCGACCGCGTCAAGGAGGGCAAGGCGCTCGGCAAGAGTCTCGCGCAAAACAGCTCATTGTTTCCCGGCGCCGTCGTCGAGATGATCTCCGTCGCGGAAGAGAGTGGAAAACTGGATACAGAGCTGCTCCGCATCGCGACCGTCACGGAGGGCGATCTCGACCGGCAGTTAAAGACCGTCGTCGCCCTCGCGGAGCCGCTGATGCTGTTCCTCATCGCGGCGCTCGTCGGCACCATCTTCATCGGGATGGTGATTCCGATCTTCTCCCTGCAGGACCACATCAAATAATTCTCTCATGAAAGCCCTGAATCCTCGCTCCCTTCTCCATCCTTCTCGCGTCCGTGTCCTTCGTCGCGAAGGCGGTTTCACGCTCGTCGAACTGCTGCTGGTGCTCGTCATCCTTGGCATTCTCGCCGCTCTCGTGCTGCCGAAATTCACCGGCCGCACTGAACAGGCGCGCACCACCGCGGCCACGACTCAGATTTCGACCTTCGGCACCGCGCTCGACGCCTTCGAAGTGGACACCGGCAGTTATCCCCGCGGCCAGGATGGATTGGCCCAGCTCATCTCCCAGCCGTCGGATGTGACCAGCTGGCGCGGGCCGTATTTGAAGAGCGACATCCCCAACGATCCCTGGGGCAACCCCTATATCTACGAGTTTCCCGGTCGCGTGAATCCCACGGGCTACGACATCCGCTCCATGGGCCCCGATGGCCAGGCCAATTCCGCGGATGACGTCGTCAACGCGCGGATTTCGTCCCGCTAAGGATTTTGTTCATGGCGTTGCTTTTGAAATCGCACCTCGGGGTAGGGCGGGTCTGTGTCCCGCTCATCCGGCGTCGTGGCGACTTCTGTCGCGCCGCGATGCCGAAAGGCGGGTCACAGACCCGCCCTACCCGGAACGCGCGGGCCGGATTCACCCTGATCGAGTTGATCTTCGTCATGGTGCTTTTGATCACCGTGGCGTCCCTGGTCGCGCCGCGCATGTCGTCGTTTTTTCGCGGGCGGGTGCTCACGAGCGAGGCGCGGCGGATGCTCTCGCTCGTCAATTACGCGCAGAGCCGGGCGATTGGCGAGGGCGTGCCCGTTTTGCTCTGGATCGATGCGGCAAACTCATCCTATGGCATCGAAGTGCAAGGTGGCCACACGGGTGGGGATGATCGTGCCCCGGTGTTTTTCGCCGAGCCAACGCTTCGCCTCGAAGTGCCGGCCGCGACGGACATCGTTGAGTCGGAAAGTGGCGACGAGACCCTGGGTTTTAATAGTAATCTGCCGGCGATCCGCTTCAATCCGGATGGTTTTTTTGATGAAGTGAGCGTGAGCAGGATCGTCATCCGGCAGGGCGATGAGGGTGCGCTGGAACTCGTGCCCACGGCCAATCGTCTCGGTTACGAGATTCTCCCCCAACGCCATGCGAACTGAACGCCATCGTTTCATCCCACGGGCGGTCGCTGGTGCTCTCTCGCGCTCGCGAGTACGCGCTTTCACGCTCGTCGAAGTGCTCGCGGCGCTGTTGATGATGGCGATCATCATTCCGGTCGCGATGGAAGGCATGACGACAGCAAGTCGTGCGGGCGTGCTTGGAGTGAGGAAAGCCACGGCCATGCGTATTGCCGAGCGGGTGCTTAACGAGGTCGTCGTTGAAAACCAAACCGCGCAGTCCTCAAGCGGCGGCACCATCGCGGACGGTGAAATGGAGTATCCATGGACCATGAGTTCGGAGTCGTGGCCGGTGGCTGCGATGACCCAGTTGAGGGTGACCGTGTCGTTTGTGGTGCAGGGAAATAATTACGAGGTCAGTGCGAGCACGTTGATCGCGCCCGCCTCCTCGATCGCGGCGACGCCATGATGCACCGAGACGCTGCCAGGGTGTACGCGCGCCGCGGTTTCACGCTGATCGAATTGCTGTTGGGCATCGCCGTGGGCGCCGTGGTGCTGGTGGTGATACAGACGACATTCTTCGGTGCGCTGCGCCTGCACAACACCACCCACGCGCGGATTGATTCCGGGCTCGAAGTGGAACGTGCGCTCGGGATTGTGCGGCGCGATCTCGCGGGGCTCATGCTTCCCGGCGGCACGTTGACCGGTCATCTTCAGACGACGAATTTCTCCTCGACCATGACCGGATTTTCCGGGGAGCGCGTAAGTCCGGATTTTGTAACCAACTCGGGGAAGATCGATGGTTGGTCGCCGTTCGCCGAGGCGCAGAAGGTCGCCTATTACCTCGCGCCCTCGGAAGGCAGCAATGGTCTCAAGAACCTTGTCCGACTCGTGAACCGCAATCTGCTTCCCGTGCAGGAAATGATCCCGGAAGAGCAGGTTCTTCTGCGCGGCGTCGTGGAAGCGAGCGTGTTGTTTTATGACGGCTTTGGCTGGACGGATGGGTGGGATTCCGAGGCGACCTCAACCTTGCCCACGGCGTTGAAGTTCAGCCTCACGCTCGCTTCGCCGGATGGCGCCCAGCGTCCGCTCGCTCCCATGGAGTTGGTCGTTCCGGTGATGGCCACCACGACCGCCACGCAATCGCAGGCGCTCGAGGAGGCCGCGTTATGAGCGCATTCCGCACCTTTTCCCAAGGAGGACGGAAGGCCGAGGCGCGCCGTTCGTTGCACGGCGATCCGGTGACATCCGAGCGCGGCTCCGTGCTGGTGATCGTGATCTGGATCTGTCTCGGACTCGTGGCGCTCACGCTTTATTTTGCGGACTCGATGACGTCCGAATTGCGCGCAGCGGATAATCGCGCGGCCGAGATCACGGCGCGTCAAGCGGTCGCCGGCGGCACCCGTTATGCGGCGTATGTGCTGCGCCAGTTCGCGACGGAGGGGGCGGTTCCCAACCTGAACGATTACGAATCTGAAGCGCTCCCGATTGGTGCAGCGAGCGTGTGGTTTATTGGACGGGATCCGGGTCAGGTCGCGGGGAGTGAGCCCGTGTTTGGCCTCGTCGATGAAGCGTCGAAGTTGAACCTCAACACGGTCTCGCGGACGATGCTCGAAGCGCTGCCGAATATCACTCCGGAGTTGGTGGAGGCGATCATCAGCTGGCGCTCGCGCAACGCGGCGGGTGCGGGCGACAGCACGGACGGGCGGCTCGATCCACCGCGGATTAATAAAGGTGCGCCCTTCGAGTCCGTCGATGAACTTCGGCTGGTTTACGGTGCGACGCTCGACCTGCTGTTCGGCGAGGACACCAATCGCAACGGCGCGCTGGATGACAACGAAAACGACAGCGAGCAATCCGCGCCGCGCGACAACGGTGACGGGTTGTTGCAGCCGGGAATCCTGGAGTACGTCACCATTTACAGCCGCGAGCCCAACACCCGTGCGAGCGGTGGCCGCCGCGTCAATGTCTCCACCGCGGCGAATCGGGAGCAAGTGCGGCCGGCCTTGCGGCAGCGCTTCGGCCAGGCTCGCGGTGACCAGATCCTGCTCGCGATCGGCCCGCAGGAGATCAATAGCATCGCCGAGTTCATGGTCCGGGGCCGACTGACGGCAGACGAGTGGTCGCAGATTCGCGGTGAGATCACCACCAGCAACGGGGCGACCATTCAGGGGTTGATCAACGTCAATACCGCGAGCGAGACGGTGCTCGCGTGTATTCCGGGGATTGGCTTCGAGAACGCCGCGGCGATCGTCGCTTACCGCCTCGCGAATCCCGACCTGCAGGGATCGTTTTTCTGGCTTACCGAGGTGCTGCCTCCCTTGTCGCTCATTCGGGCGGGGCAATACCTCACGGACCGTTCGTATCAGTTTTCGGCGGACGTTGCCGCAGTCGGAATCTCGGGCCGTGGCTATTGCCGGGAGAAGACAGTTTTTGATCTGATTCAAGGAACCCCGCGGATCGTCTATCATCAGGATCTCACGGCCTACGGCTGGGCGCTGGGATTCCAGGTGCGACAGATCGTGCGGGACGCGAGGGAAAGACGCACATGAAATGGACCGCTAAAACACGCCTGCAATCGGTGATCGGCCTTTCCGTCGTCGACGGGCAGCTCTGGGTAACGCAAGTCGCGCGCGCCAAGGCCGCGATCGCGACGTTGCGCTCGACGCAAGCGCCGCTCTCGCTGGACCTGCTGCATCCCGAGGTCGAGTTGGTGGGACGCGAGATCAAGAATCATCTTGAAGCGGCCAACATCCGGGAACGGCACTGCGTGGTGGCGCTGCCGCCCGAGTGGATCATGAGCCAGCCTACGCAGGTGCCGGAGCTGTCTGCGGACGACACGGCCAGCCTGCTCCAGATTGAGGCGGAAAAAGGATTTCCCTGTGATCCGGACGAACTGCAGATCGCGCGCTCACCGCATCGTTCGGCCAACGTCAGCTACGTGACGCAGCTTGCCGTGCGGCAGGAACAACTCGCGCGTTTGTCTTCGGTGCTGCAAAGCGCAGGGCTGAAGCCTGTGAGCTTCTGCCTTGGCCTGGCCGCGCTTTCGGGAGCGATGGCCGCGGCCGGCGAAGGTCGAATGACGCTCGTTCTTGGGGCGAAAGGCGCGACGCTGCTCGTATCGGCGGGCGGAGGCATCGCGGCGCTTCGCACCTTTGAGGCCACGATAGATTCCGAGGCCGGCGAGAACGTGGTGAACGGCCGCGTCCTTGCCCGGGAGTTGCGGGTTTCGTTCGAGCAAGTGCCCGCGGACCTGCGGCAGGAGATCAAGCATCTCGCCTTGCGCGGCGACGAGAAGATGGTCGCCCAGCTGGCCGGAATGTTGGCGGAGTGGGCGGCTGACTCCGGCCTGACGATCGATCGCGGTGGCGTCGCAGGGAAGTCGGTGACGGAGCAAATCGTCGAGCGCATTGCGGAGCGTCACCTCACGGCGGGCGGCCCGGAGCTGGAGTTTCTCCCCCCGCGGCCGGGCCGGTTTGCCGTGTTGATGGCCCGCTACAATTCCAAGCGCCTCGCGACCGCGGGTTTTGCCGCGGCGGCGGTGGTCGTTCTCATGGCAGTGGGTTTTGGGTGGCAGGAATACCGGCGGTGGTCGTTGCGAACCGAATGGCAGGCGATGGCGGCGCGGGTCACGGCGCTCGAGGGGATCCAAGGTAGCATCCGTGAATTTCGACCGTGGTATGATACCTCGTTTCGCAATCTCACGATCATGAAACGAGTCGTCGAATGCTTCCCGGAGAACGGGAGTGTGACGGCGAAAACATTTGAAATTCACTCCCCGGCGATGGTGAGCGTGACGGGCACCGCGCGCGACAACGCCTCGCTGCTGCGCACGCTCGATCAACTGCGGCAGGCGAAGGAAGTTCAAGGGCTCAAGATCGATCAGATCCGGGGCAAGACGCCCGCGCAGTTCACCTTTACATTCCGCTGGGTCGGAGCCTCGGGCACATGAAAATTACTCCTGCACAACGGCAGCGTTTATTGATGATTCTCGCGGGCGCGGCGGTGCTGCTGCTCGTGTTTGACAGCGCGATTCTGACGCCACTGACGAGCGCGTGGCAGAGCCGAACCGCGGAGATTGCGCGTCTGGAAAAATCCGTGACGGAAGGCCATGCACTCATCGACCGGGCGGAGCGGATGGAGATCCTCTGGGCGGAGATGCAGGAGAAGGCCTTGCCCAAGGATGCGGCGAAGGCGGAGCAGGATCTGATCTCGGCCTTCGATCGCTGGGGCCGGTCGAGCAATGTGGAACTCGGCTCCATCAAACCTCAATGGAAACGCGGGCAGACCAATCGGTATTCACAACTTGAATGCAGAGTGGATGCCACTGGATCGATGGCGACGCTGAGCCGATTCCTTTATGAAGTGGAGAAATCCACGCTCGCGCTCCGGGTCGATTCCGTCGAGCTCACGTCCCGCGATGACACCGGACAGAAACTGACGCTGGCCCTGCTGGTGAGCGGCCTGCGTCTCACACCGTTGGAGGGGAAAAAATGAACCGTATTGTCCTGATCCGTTTCGTCGTGGTGGGGGCCGCCCTGCTGTGGGGTGCGAGCACCGCATCCGCGGCGAATGATAAACGCCGCAATTCGTCCAGCCCCGCGCCGTCGAGCGCCGGATCGGCGGCGGCGGCCGCCCCGCCGAACAGCTTCGAGGCGTTCGGGCTGATCGTGGAGCGAAATATCTTCAACCCGAACCGTGCGGTGCGCACCGCGCCGGCGCCGGAAGTGAGACCTCTCCGGGTGGATGAGATCGCCTTGGTGGGCACAATGACGTCCGACCAAGGCTTGCTGGCGTTCTTCGAGAGCGCCGATTCCAGCTTTCAGAAAACCGTGCGCGTGGGCGAGTCCATCGCCGACTTCAAGGTCGAGCGCATCACGAGTGGCAGCGTGGACCTTGCCCGGGGTGACACTCCGCTGGCGTTGATGGTCGCGCAGCGACTCCGGCGCGTCGAAGGCAGTGATTGGACGTTGGATACCTCGGCTACCGAAGCTGACCAGGGAAAGGGACTGACTGCCGGCCGACGGGCGGTCGAGCCCGGTGCGCCCGCGGAAATTCCCGCGGGTGCGTCCGATGTTTTAAAACGCCTCATGAAGAAACGAGAGAAACAATTGAATTGATGAAGACTACGATCGTTACCCCCCTTTGCCTCGGACTCGCGCTCATTTCCAGTGGCGTGCGCGCGCAGGACGCGACAAACCAGCCGACGCCCGCCGCGCTCGAGGCCGCGCCTTCAGGCCGCCCGGGACGAGGCGAGCCGGCGACGCTGCGGTTCAACTTTCGCGGGGCTTCCCTCGAGACGGTGCTGAACTATCTGAGCGAAGCCGCCGGGTATATCATTGTTTTGGATACGCCGGTGCGCGGCACGATCGACATGTGGAGCGCGCAGCCGGTCACCCGCCAGGAGGCGATTCAATTGTTGAACCTCGCGCTTAATAAAAACGGTTACACGGCAAAGGTGCAGGGCCGCAACTTGATCGTCAGCTCCAAGGAGGAGGCCCGGAAGGGGAACATCCCCATTCGTACGGGCAATGATCCGCGCGATATTCCAGACAATGCTGAAATGGTGATGCAGATCATCCCGCTCGAACGTATTGATGCGACGCAAGCGGCCGCCGATCTCGCGACGTTGCTTCCAAGCAGCGCCACCATCACCGCGAATCAGGACAGCAACTCGCTGGTCGTGACGGATACGCAAAGCAACATCCGACATATTGTGGAGCTGATTTCAGCGCTCGACGGTTCGGCGGGTTCGGTCTCGGCGATAAAAGTGTTTCAGTTGAAGAATGCCGACCCGGTTGAGATGGCGCAGTTGATCACGAACCTGTTTCAACAACCCGCGGCCGCGAGCAGTGGCGCCGCCCCAGCGATCGTGCCCGGGCAGTTCGGCGGGCGGGGAGGCCCGGGTGCGGCGGCGGCCATCGCGGCTGCGCGTGGTGGACGCGGGGCGGCCAGCACGTCTCGCGGCGGTCGCGGTGCGACCAGCCGGGGAACGCCGGTGATGGCCGTGGCGGATCCGCGAACGTACTCGGTCATCGTGACCGGTTCAAAAGAAGCCCTGGTTGATGTGGGTGAAATCGTCGCGCAACTCGATGCGAGCACGGCGCGGAAGCAGAAGGTCTTCGTTTATACGATGGAGAACGGCGACGTGAAGCAGGTGGAATCGATTCTGCGCAACCTCTTCCCGAGCAGCACGCGCACGACCACCTCTCAACAGCAGGTGGACCCGCTCACGACCCGTGCGTCCAGCAACAGTCAGGCCACGAGTTCCAATATCACCCTTGGCACCAACGGCGGGCGCTGAGCCCCGCCGTATCCAGTTTTCAACTCCAGTATTTCCATGACGTTTTCCTTTCAGCTTTCCACGTTTTTCCGCCTGACCGCGCTCGCGCTCACTCTGTCGGCCGCGGTCGAGGCGCACGCTCAGGGGCAAGGCGCCCGCGCCGGCAACACCGGCGCCCGCACGCCGACCAACAACGCCAACCGCGGCACGACCGCGCAAGGCGGTGGCGGCGGGGGCGGGAGCTCGGCCGGCGCCAATCGGCAATACATGAATTCCACCATGGTGGGCGAAGCGCTCGTCACGAGTGACCTCGAGACGCGCCGGCTCATCGTTGTGACCGATGACGACACCAACGAAAACATCCGCACCATCATCGCGAGCCTCGATAAACCGAAGCCGCAGGTGTTGATCAACGTGGTCTTCGTCCAAGTGACGCATGACAAGGGCCTCGATCTTGGCGCGGAGGCGACCTTCAACGGCAACCTGTCGGTGGCGAGCGGGAATCCACCGACGTCGGCATTGACGAAGTTCGGCCTCGCGGCGGCCGCAGGCGACCCAACCTCTTACGGTGCGTTCTACCGGATTCTCGGACAGGATCTTAACGCGACCTTGAGTGCCCTCGCCGCGGTTACGAAAACCGAGATCCTTTCGCGGCCATCCATTCTGACGCGCAACAACCAGCAGGCGACGATCATGGTCGGCCAGTCCGTTCCGATCATCACCAACTCGCGGGTGAGCGATACGACAAACACGACCATCAACACGGTGCAGTATCAGGACATTGGTATCATCCTTCGGGTTACACCGTTCATCACGGAAGACGGATTGGTCGAGATGATCGTCTCGCCGGAAATTTCGTCGCTGAGTGCGACCACGGTGCCGATTTCGAACACGGTGAGCTCGCCGGTGATCGACAAGCGCTCGGCCGATACGGTCGTCGTTACGCCGAGTGACATGACGGTCGTGATTGGCGGGTTGATCTCGACGGAAGTGCAGGAGAGCGAACGCAAAGTGCCGCTACTCGGCGACATTCCGTTGCTTGGTTACGCGTTTAAGCGGAAGCAGAAGAGTAACGTGAAGACGGAGCTGCTGATCTTTTTGACTCCGCACGTGGTGCAGACTCCGGGCGATCTCTCGCGGACGGCCGCGAGTGAACTCGATAATCTGGAACTCGCGCCGAAGGCATTTCCCCGGGGCGACCTGGAACGTTATATTGGTAAACCCTAGTTGAGGCTTGGAAAGCCGGACGGGAGTAGCGATTGCATTACTGTCGATTCATGCGCTGGCCGAACGCAAAACGGACACTCGGAGTTTACCTCGCCCTTTTCCTGCTCGGTTTGGGGGTGTGTGGCTGGCAGTGGGGTGAGCACCAGCGTTTCAAGGGGACCGCCGCGGAGGCCCTGATCAATCGCGGTCGCGACATCACGTCGACGCTCGGCATCGTCGTGAGTTCACAGCGCCAATATGGAAACCTGGTGGCGAAGGATCGTTTGGAATCCGCCTTGAAGGGCCTGATTCATCCAGGAGAACTTGAGTCGCTCGCCATTCTCGGAGCGACGGGGGAGACGATTGCGAGTGCGGGTAGCGCGATCGAACTGACGCCGGAGATGATGGGGGCGCGCGGAGCGTATTGGCACGGGGACGAATTGACGCTGATGAATCTGATGGATCTTGGCGGCGCCGAAGCGGGAGAGACGGCTCGGCCGGCGGCTTTCGTGGTGAATAGCCCGCGCGTTTTCCGACCGCGTTCGCCCGGCCAACGGATGGGCGAAGGAAGACCGGTCCCATCTCCGGACGTAGCGGGTGACGAAGGGGCGACGGCGAGTCCGTTGCCGTGGCGGCGATTTCCGTTCAGCCGTCCGCCGTGGTTGAGCGCTGAGGATTATGAAGCGTTAACGTCCAAGCAAGGGGTGCACAGCCTGGTGATCGCGCTCTCGACGACCGAGATGCGACGGGCGGTCCGCGGTGACCTTTTACTGCGTTCGCTGGTGAGCCTGATGGCGTGCGGCGCGGCGCTGATCTCCGCGCTCGCGTGGCGAAATTTTTCGCGCAATTCCGAGTTGCAGATCCGGTTGGTGAAAGCGGGCGAGATGAACAGCCACCTCGCGCAGATGAATTTTGCGGCCGCGGGCCTGGCGCATGAGACCCGTAATCCGCTCAACCTGATCCGCGGGCTGGCGCAGATGATCGCGATGCAGGCGCAAGGTTCGCCGAAGCTGAAGGAAAACGCGTCCACGATCATCGAAGAGGCGGATCGAGTGACGGTGCAGTTGAACGAATTCATCGACTACTCGAAACCGCGGCAGGCGCATTTCGCGCCGGTGGAAGTTTCGCGGCTGGTTGCCGACGTGGTGCGAACCTTGCGCGTCGACATCGAGGACAAGCAGATCGCGCTGGAGCCCACCGCTTCTCCACTCACGGTGCAGGCGGATGAGCAGCTTCTCCGGCAGGCGTTGTTCAATCTGCTGTTGAATGCGGTGCAGGCCGTGGACCAAGGTGGTCGGATCGAAATTCGGTGGACATCGGAAACGCCTGGCGAGGCAGTGCTGGAGATCTGCGATGATGGACCGGGGGTGCCGGAGGCTGACCGGACAAACATCTTCAAGCCGTATGTGACGATGCGGCCGAAGGGGGCGGGGCTGGGGCTGGCGATTGTGCAGCAAATCGTGGCGGCGCACCGGTGGGATCTTGCCTGCCTCGCGAACTCGCCGCGCGGCGCGGTGTTTCGTATCAGCCATCTGAGGACGGCATCGGCCGTTACGTGAGGCGGGAGATGCCCGGGAGGTGGGTGGGTTCGTTTTCTTATATATAAACGCTAACCACATTCAGTTTGCCGGTGCTCGAACAGGATTGCCGCGCCACGAAACTCGCGTCCTCAAGGAAGAGCGATGGAACGTTGAACGTTGGACCCCGGAGGCACTACGGGCCTCCGTGTGTCCGCACTCCGGGAGTTCTACGGGCGGGGATCGCGTCTCTGGTCGAGCAGGTGCCGCTGTAGAAAAGCGATCTCCGCGCCGGGGGCAGACGGCGTGCCGCGATGTTTGATTTCGCACTCGAGACCGAGAGCGTCGTAGCGCGCCTTCAGCGGAAGGCCGAGGCTGACATGATGAATCCAATCCCGCTGTGCTGCATCCGCCGCGAAAGGTGCTTCCGACGGCTCGCCCGCGTAGGTGAGAAACAACGGAGGATCGTCGCGGGTGACATGAAACAGCGGGGAGGCATCCCGCTGCAGCCGGCGATTCTCCGCCGATTCGAACTCGGCTTGCGACCGGGCGCCGAAGAGCTGCCACAGCGCCCCACCGAGTTTCGTGACGCCGGCATGCTCTCGAAAGTAATCCGACGACAAACCCGCCGTCCCGCTGTGCGGACTTGCGCAAGTCACGCGGCTCGACAGCCGTGCCACCGGATCGGCGCTGGTGGGGTCGGCGAGATCGTCGTGCAATGCGATCCACAGCGCCAGGGTGGCACCGGCCGAGCTGCCGCTCAACGCAACGCGCGCGGGATCGATATTCCATTCCTTCGCCTTGAAACGGACGAATTGCACGGCACGCGCGCCATCGTGCATCGGCGCGGGAAACGGGCCGTCGGTGCTAAATCGATAGTTCACCGAAATGATGGAGATGCCGGCGTCGAGACACTCCTTAAAAATCGGGCGCGTCCGCACCGCCTCCTTGTCTCCGCCTTTGAAGGAGCCTCCGTGAAAGAAAACGAATACGGGAGCCGGTCCCTTCGACGCCGCCGGCCAGAAGTCGAGGACATTGCGCTCGTGCGGCCCATACGAAACGTTGGCATGCCTCGGCGCTGCGGCGGTCGCAGGGGTGTCGGCGGATTTTCCGCTCCTGCCCGCTTTCCTGGCGGCCCGCGCCTCTTCCTCAGTCAGAACTCCATCTCCGTTGGCATCGGCCGCCGGAAATCTTTTCAGCCGCTTCTGTAATGCTTCTTCGGTTACGCCAGCCTGGTTCCGGTTTTGGGCGTAGGCAAAGTTTGGCACCGCGAGCAGAGCCACGCTGACGACGAGGGCGCCGAGCCACCGCGGCCATTTCGCGCGGTCGGACGAGGCGGAACTCCAGGCGGTCCGAGTGATGTTCATGGTGGGCATGGTGGGTGGAGCGGTGGGGGTGGTAACGCCGACGGTGCAGGGTGACGCGCGCGAGCGTTTCAGGGCCGGGATTCGGGGCTCAAGGCTTTTCAGTGGATTGCAACGTTGATCATTTTTTCTTCCCCTTGAAGCCGGGATTCAGCCGGGGCACCTGCGCGCCGACCTCTCCGCGCCAGTGTTCGAGCGTGGCGCGCAGTTCGGCGACCCGCGCGGGTTCATGCGCGGCGACATCGGATTTCTCCTCCGGATCGTTGCGGAGGTTGAACAACTCCACCCGACGGTCCTCGAAATACTCGATTAACTTCCAGTCCCTCGCACGCACCGCGCTGGCGGGCGTGGTGGTCGCGTAATAGTGCGGGTAGTGGAAAAACAACGCGGCGCGCGCGAGCTTCGCCGACGGGTTCTTGAGCACCGGCGTGAGGTCAATGCCATCGATCGCGATGCCGCCCGGCGCGGCGCGCGGCGCCAGCGCGCCGGTCAGTGTCGGAAACAAATCCGCGAGCGACACGGGTTCGGCGCACTCGCCGCCGCGTGGCGTCAGCCCCGGCCAGCGCACGAGCAACGGCACGCGAACACCGCCTTCGTAGAGGGAGCCCTTGCCCGAACGCAGCGGCGCGTTGTTCGTGGCGGGAACGGTCTGGCCCGACTTGCGATCGATGCCGATATAGCCGCCGTTGTCGCTCGCAAAGATCACGATCGTGTTGTCTTCGACGCCGCGCGTGCGCAGATGGGCGAGCACACGACCGACGCTGTCGTCGAGCGATTTCACCATCGCGGCAAAAACCGGATTCTGGTGGCGAAACCCGGGCCGGAGTTTCGCGGTGAAATGTTTCACCTCCTCCGGCTTGCCTTCGATCGGCGTGTGCGGCGCGAAATGCGAGAGCATCAGAAAGAACGGCTGCTTTTTCTCCAAGGCATAATCCGCCACGCGAATCGCCTCGTCGGTCAGTCGATCGGTGAGATATTCGCCGGGCCGTCCCAAATCCAAACCCGGCAGATAACGATACTCCGGACCGAACTGCCCGCTGCCGCGATACGGCCACCAGAAGGTCTGAGGCGCGCCCCAATGATTGCCGGCGATGTTCACATCGAAGCCATGCGTTTCCGGGAAGTGGCTGGCATCGCCGAGATGCCACTTGCCGACCAAGGCGGTGAACCAACCGGCGTCGCGCAGTCGCGTGGCGAGCGTGGTTTCCGTGTGCGGCAGATTGTGGCGCGAGGGCGCGTCGAGCAATAGGCGATTGGTGTTCTGCCGGAGCGACGCCTCGATCCAGACGGTGATCCCGATCCGCGCAGCGTGCCGTCCCGTGAGGAGCATCGCACGGGTGGGCGAACAAACGGACATTGCGTAAGCCTGCGTGAACCGGACGCCCTCGCGCGCGAGGCGGTCGAGGTGGGGCGTCTCATGGAGGTCCCCCCCGTAGCAGCCCAGATCCGACCAGCCCAAGTCGTCGGCGAGAATGAGGAGCACGTTCGGCTTCGTGGCGGCCACGGGAGCGTCCGCGGCGTGGAGGGCGCTCGTGCCGAGCAGGAGGAACAGGAAAATCGCGGTAACCATGACGAGCGGACGTCAGCGTGGCTGGGCCGCCGCCCAGCCGCGAATGAAACCGATGCATTGCGCGATGTCGGGCACCGACCCGGTCCAGTTGTACTCGTATTCGATCGCGACGTTGCCCTCGAATTTCTGTCGTCGCAATTCGGCAAGCACCGCGCCGATGTCCGTGATCCCCGTGCCGAAAATCACATCGTGCTGGCCGGGGCCGAGGGCGGCGCGATCCTTGAAATGGAGGCTGACGATCCGTCCTTCGAGGATGCGCAGACCCTCGAGCGCCGTGAGGCCGGTGGTCTGCCAGTGCCCGATGTCGGCGCACGCGCCAATGCGCTTGTCACGGTTTTGCACAAGGGTGCGCACGTGCTTTGGATCCCAAAGTTTGTAGTTCGGATCTTTCGGCTTTTTCGAGTGGTTGTGAAAACCCACGCGGATGTCGTATTCACGGACCATCTTCTCGATCATGTCGATCGAGCCTTCGGATTCCGTGGTGATGGCATAGAGCCCCATCCGTTTCGCGAATTCGAAGACCTTGCGGGCGCCGGCTTCGTCCGTCGGGATGGGCACGACACCGTAGTTCACCGCCCGGATGCCATGCTCGCGAAGTTTCGCCTGCACCGCCGCGATGACATCATCGGGCGAGTTGTGATTGAAAACCACATCGGGCCGCTCGGCCAGCAGCTTCTGTCTCCCGGAAAACTCGATGACCTTCGCGCCAGTCTGCGCGGTTTTCTCGATCGCCTCGAAGACGGTGTACATCTTGAAACTGAACGCCTGTGTGCCGACCGCGAAACCGCCGATGCGATGGTCATCGGGAATGGCATTCGCGGCGGCCCACACTCGCGCGACGGAAAGTATGGTCAACGCGAACAGCAACCGGCAGGCGCCGCGCAGCGAAAGGAAACGTAAGGTGGGGTATATCATGGTGACGTTGATATGAGCCTGAGTTGGTAACTCGCCACGAAAAAAGGGCCTGAGGAAGCCTTCATTTCTGCTTCGTGGTTGTTGTCGCGCGCTCAGATGCGGGCCCACGGCTGTCCGGTTCGTTGCGCGTGGGCAGGAAACGCGCGAGTTCTACTTTCCGCTGCGCGTGGGCGGGATTCCGCGCGAGATTGGTCCACTCGTTGGGGTCGTTCTTCTCGTCGTAGAGTTCCTCGTCACCATTGACGTATCGTATATAGCGCCAGTCTTCGGTGCGGACGCTGTGGTTGCCGAACTTGTGATTCATCAGTGCCGGCTGGGACCACTCCGCGTGTGGATTCGCCAACAGCTTCCGGATGCTGGGGCCCTCGACGTGGCGCGGGGTCGGAAGGCCGCACAGTTCGGTGAGCGTCGGGTAAACTGACATCAAGTCCACGGTGCGTTCGCAGATTCCGCCTGGACGCGTAAGACCGGGTACGACCCAGATGAGCGGCGCACGTGTGCCTTCCTCCCACAGCGCGAACTTTCGCCAGTGGTGTTTCTCGCCGAGGTGCCAGCCGTGGTCGCTCCAGAAGACGATGATCGTGTTGTCGCGGTGCGGAGATCGCTCGAACGCGTCGAGCAGCCGGCCAACATTCATGTCGAGATAAGCGATGGTTGCGAGATAAGCCTGCACTGCCTCCTTCCAGCGACCCGACTTCACGATGGGCGTGTGAAATAATTCCGCCTGGCCCATTCGCACACCGGCAGGCGGGATGTCATCCAGATCGGATTCCAGATACGGCGGCAGCACGATCGTATCCAGCGGAAACCGATCAAAGTATTTCCGCGGTACATTCCACGGCATGTGCGGCTTTATAAGCCCAACCGCGAGGAAGAACGGTTGCTCTTGCGGGCGGAGCAACTGGGTAATGCCGTAGTTCGTAATTGCCCAGTCCGGGATGTCCTCATCACGGCAGTCGAGCGGCGCGAACTTGATGGCGCCCACGCCGTCGCTTTGGCCTGCGGGTACTGCCGGAGCCTCGGGCGGATTGGGTAGATAGTCGTCCCACTCGCCCGGGCGGGTGAAGCGCTCGTGGTAAATTTTCCCGGCGCCGCAGACGAAATAGCCGGCTCGCCGAAACGTGGTCGTCAACATCCGGTCTTCTGGAATCACCGGCCGCCAGTCGGCGTTGTTTTCGTAGACACCGGTCGTGGAAGGCCGGAGGCCGGACATGAGTGCGGCGCGCGAGGGGTTGCAGGACGCCGCCGCGGCGTAGTTGCGGGTAAACGTAACGCCCATCCGGGCGAGCCGGTCGATGTTGGGCGTCCGAGCCTGCGGATGCTTGTTCAGGTGTCCAACCCAGTCGCGCAGATCGTCGATGGCGATGAAGAGCACATTGGGTTTTTGTGCCGGGGCGGCAGCGGTTGCGGCGGTCAGTGCGAGTGCAATGCCGAGCGGGGAAAGCATTTTCCAGACGGTCGTATTCATCGGTATGAAGCAGCAGGGAGATTGCCGCCGGCAATGGCACGCAATCTATTCCGCAACGGGTGGAGTGTACTCGTCAGGGACATGGATTCTATGCACGCTGCGTCAAACTCTATGCAAAAAGCGACATTGTTGAGTTCACAAGCCCGCCGACGCCCGTCGGGTGCGCTGTCCCCGCAGGAGGAGCGCAAATTGCTCGCGCAACGGGATGCATGGCTGAAGCGAATCGATCCTTCGCACTTGTTTTTCCCGCTGTTCGACCTGATGCCGGGAGTTTCGTTCTTCGCGAAGAACCGCCAGGGTGAACTGATGTTGATGAGCCGGCATAATCGGGACGTCTACACTCGCGAGTTCGTCGATGATCTCGGCTCGACCACGGAGAAAGAACAAGCGGCTTCGCGTACGAGAAACTTTTTCAATGCGTTGATTCCTCCCGACTCCTACAACGTGGGACGATTCGAAGTTGAACGTCATTCGCATCGTTGAAACCGAAAGCTACCGGCTCCAGGGCAAGCTCAATTTCGAGCTGCCGAAACCGAATCACCCATCCCAACTCGTTCCATGCAATTAATCCCTCCGTCTCCGCTAGCGCTCCTTGGCGCAATGTTCGTGCTGTTTGGAACCGGGCCGGCGTCTGCCGCCGAGCGGCACATTTACAAACAGAATTCCGACCGCGATCTGGCGATGACGATCGTCAAGCCTCCGGGCTGGACGGCGGCTGACCGGAGGCCGGGTTTTCTCTTCTTCTATAATGGCGGCTGGCAGGACCCGGCCAATACCAAGCCGCAGTTCAACGAGCAGGCGCAGTATTTCGCGGCGCGCGGGATGATTGTGGCGCAGGCGGATTATCGCGAAAAGGGACGTGGCGGCGTCACCTCGGTTGCCGCGATCGAGGACATCCATAGTGCCGTGCGCTGGCTGCGCGCGCATGCGGCGACGCTCGGCCTCGATCCCGCACGCATCGCGGCCGCGGCCGGTTCGGGCAGCATTCACCTGGCGGCGGCGATGGTGCAGGTGGAGGACGTGGGCGCGAAAGGTGACGATGCGTCCATTTCTCCGCTGCCGGGCGCCCTCTTCATGTTCGATGCCGATCTCGATGTCCTCGAACCGGCGATGATGCAGCGGCTGCTCGCACGCGGGAATGCGCCGACCGCGCAAAATTTTCCGCCGACGATCTATTTCTATGGTGCCCGAGATGCGCTGCGAGCCGCGGCGGAGGATTTTCTCGCGCAGACAAGGCAGGCCGGACTGCCGATCGAAGCGTTTGTCGAGGACGACGGGTTGCACGGCGCATTCAAGTTCACGCCGTGGCTGGAAAGAACGACCGCGCGCGTCGACGCACGACTGCGCGAGTTGGGCTTTCTCGGCGCCACTCCGTCGGTCCCGCTGCCGTCGAAACAGAAACCTCCCGGACTGGACGAAAAGGTGCTGGCCAATCAAGCGCGCTGGCTCGAACGGCATGAGAAGCTGAAAGCGGAGCGGAAGGTCGCCGCGCAAACCGCGAAGCCAGTAGCGGTCACACCGCCGGTTTCGAAACCCACACCGGGACCTGCGGCCCCGCAGTCGGTGGAGGTGTTTGTCTACAAGACGGTGGGTGAGCGCAGTCTCAAGACGGTGGTACACACTCCGTCGGGCTGGAAAAAAGGAGATGCGCGACCGGCGCTCGTGCTCTTCAGCGGCGGAGGATTCAATCCCAACGATCGACCCGAGGCACGCGACGCGTCGGAGTCGGCGCGCGATCCTGCGGGCCGTGCCGTGGTCGAGGGTGGCTTGGGCGGGGGCATGATCCCGGTCGCGGACTACTTCACGGCGCGTGGGATGGTGGCTCTGCGGGTGGATTATCGAAAGCGTCGGAGTGATGGAGTTCTTCCCGACAAGGCGTTCGAGGATGCGTGCAGCGCGCTGCGCTGGATCCGGCAGAACGCCGCCATGCTCGGCATTGATCCCGCGCGCATCGTGGTGTGTGGTGCGTCGTCGGGGGGCCACCTCGGCGCGGGGCTCGCGGCGCTCTCCGAGTTCGACGCGCCGGGTGAGGATCTCACCGTATCGCGCCGGCCCAATGCGCTGATCCTGCATTCGCCGATGATGGATTTCATGGAAGGAGGAACGCGCACGATGCCGTTTCTCGCCGCCCTCAACAACGATCGTGAGCTCGGTTTGCGCCTTTCACCGGCCCGCCACTGGCGGAAGGATATGCCGCCGACCCTGCTGTTCACGGGTACGAAGGAGCCCGTGTTCCAGTCGCTCTCCGACTTTGCCGAAAAATGGAAGGCGGCGGGCCAGCACATGGAGCTGGTAACGGGCGCAGGCGGGCACGTGTATTCGTTGAACGCGAAATTTGTCGCGGAAACGCTCCCCCGGATGGAGGTCTTTCTGAAATCGATCGGCTTCCTCGGCACCGACGGAGAACAGGGGATGCCATCGCAGACCCCGGCGGCGGAACCGCCCACAACCTACCTATATCAGAAGATCGGCGAACGCGAATTGCAGCTGGCAGCGCATTACCCGGTCGGTTGGAAGCCATCGGACCGTCGCACCGCCATGCTGTTTTTCTCCGGTGGGCACCGGGTCCAGGCGGACGCTGACGGGAAACTTCCTCCCCTCGCGGCCGAACGCGCCACGTTGGGGCTCCCCGTTGTAAACGGCGGTCCGGGAAAAATGCACGCCCCCTTTTGCGATGACCTGGCAAAGCGCGGGCTGGTCGTGCTGCGCGTTGAATATCGAACCCGGGGACGCGACGGTGTGCTTCCTGGCGAAGACATTGCGGATGCGATGAGCGCAATGCGATGGGTGCGACGAAACTCCGATCGTCTTGGAATCGATCCAGGTCGCGTGGTGGCGGCAGGCGGTTCCTCGGGGGCGTATCTCGCGGCGAGTTTGTTCGCCTTTGAGGACCGGTATCCCGACGCGCAATCTCCCGCGGTTTCTGCGCGACCCGATGGAATCATCCTTAATTCACCGCTGGTCGACTGGCTCGAAGTCGGCAGCATGTCAGAGGCGTTTCTCGTGGTGTTAAACGGGGACCGGGAACTGGGCGCGCGGGTTTCCCCGGCGCGACATTGGCGGAAGGACTGCCCACCCACGCTCGTTTTGGTGGGCAGCGAGGAGCCGCCCCTTGCCGCGGTCCGTGATTTTGCCACGAAATGGAATGCTGCGGGCGCACCGGTGGAATTGTACCTGGCCGAAGGCGCCGAGCATGGCTTTTTCTGGAAGCCCGAATGGATCAATAAAACGCTCGCCCGCACGGATGAGTTTCTGCGGGCGCACGGATTCATGGATGCTGGATCGCGCATCGCCTCCGCCCGCGCGGCCGGACCGGCCGCGGCGCCGAAGGGAGGGGCGAAGGCTCCGGCGGACATGGCAGCCAGACTGGCGTCGATGCTCGCGCGGAATCCCGAAGCCGACACGAACAAGGACGGCGTGCTCACGATGGAGGAGGCACAGGCCTTCCGGGAGCGGAAGCAGCCGGGCAAGGCCGCCACTCCTGCAAGAAAATGAACCTCCGTTACGTCCCCTGCCACCGGCGCTGTATTCTAATCTTCCGGGCGCACACCTTCGTTTTCTTCGTTACCTTCTGTTCCATTACGATGCGCGCCTGCCTCCGCCACCGCTTCCAACCTGGAAAACGACGATGGTACTTTTACGGCATCGGCCATTACTTGAGGCGGGAGCCGCCCGGGACGGGGAGTGGTGCGTTTTCGAACCGCGGAAATCCACTCACTCACTCCCCCCGGGTGATCTGGCATAAAATTCTTTCCGCATGGAGCGCCCGGCGTACGTATCCTTCCATTCAATACGGCGCAGCCGCTTGCGCACGGCCTTCTCGTCAATCCCGAGCCGCCGCGCGATCTCGCGATTGGTCTGCCCCCGCGCTTTGAGTCGCTCCACGCTTTGCGTGAGCGTCACGCGCGCACTGAACCTTACACCGCAGGTGGCGCTTCGAGATCTCGCAGCATTGCTCGACCGTCGTGATGAGCGCAGGCACATCGTTGCAGGCCGCATCCCAAAGTACGGTGTAGTCCGTTTCGTCGTATCCGTGACTGATGCGGTCGCGCGTCCCGGCAATCTGCTTCCACGGGATTTCGGGGTAGCGCGCTACAAGGTCAGTCGGCAATCGCTTGACCGCCTCGCCAAGGATTTCCATCTCGCGCTCGAACGCAGATGACAGTTTCCAATCGTTCAGGATTATGGGCAGCGTTGCCGTCGACAGTTCCTGCACCCGCCCCGCGTGCTCCAGAATTTGACGTAAAGTGACTCGAGGGTCACGTTTGCTCATACAGCTTGAGCGCGTCGTGAAGGACTTCGTCGCGAAAATACCGACTTAACATGGCGGGGGTGCTCAGGTCCACTTTATGGCCGATGATTTCAGCGAGTTCGTCGCCGTACCCGAAAAAGCGGAATCCAGTCCTGGCCGTCGGGTCCATCTCTACCAAAACATCGACGTCACTTCGCTCCGGGTCAAAATCGTCGCGCAGCACCGATCCGAAAAGGCTTAGCTTGCGGATGCCTCGGGCACGGCAAAATGCCGCGAGCCGTTCGCGGTTAATTACAATGGGCAGGTCAGTGACATTCACTTCATTAATGTTGGCGATGCGCATTGGGCAAGCAAGCGGCGTTTAGGCCCTCCGAGATGCTGTGAGTGGGTTCTCACCACGCCTTTTGGACACGAACGTTTCCGCACCTTTTCTGAAGTTCGTTCTGAGCCTCGGCCGCTTTCCGTCACGGAAACCTGCGCAGCGCGGGCCGAACGCTGCGCGTACCAGATCGAAGTGAAAAACCAAGACGTGCTCAGATGTTTCCACAGGTGAAATCGCGATGCTTCGCTGGCTTGGTTGCTTTCTGTTCGGATTCCATGGCTTGATTACGGATATTCAAATGATGAAATCCGACGTGAAGGCCGCCCGAATTCTGATCGTGGATGATGACCATGGGCAGCGCAGTCTTCTGGAGACATTCCTTCAGGCGAATGGATTTCGGACGCAGTCGGCTGCGTCCGGTGAGGCCGCGTTGCAGCTGCTCACTGAGGAAGTGTTTTCGCTAATGATCAGCGATGTCCGCATGCCGGGTATGTCGGGGATCGAGACCCTGCGCCGGGTGCGTGAGCGAAATCTTTCGCTGCCGGTTTTGCTCGTGACTGCCTTTGCCGATATCCGAAGCGCAGTGGGGGCGATGCGCGACGGCGCGGTGAACTACCTGGCAAAGCCCGTCGACCTCGACGAACTCATGGCCTCGGTGCGCCTGGCGCTGGGCGGAAGCGTGCCCGCGCGGGTGGATACGCGTGAGCCGGAGCTGCCGGCTGGGGTCTTCACGCAGAGTCCGCTCATGCGAGCGGTGTTTCGGGACGTGGCCGTGATCGCGCCGTCGGAAACGCGCGTGTTGGTCACCGGCGAGAGTGGGGTCGGCAAGGAGGTGGTGGCCGACGCGATCCACGCCTGGAGCCGTCGTGCCGCGGGGCCACTGGTGAAAATCAATTGTGCGGCGATTCCTGAGAATCTGCTGGAGAGCGAGCTCTTTGGTCACGAGAAGGGCGCCTTCACCGGGGCGGTGCAGCAACGGATCGGTCGCTTCGAGGAGGCGAATGGAGGCACGATTTTTCTCGATGAGATTGGCGAGCTGCCGCTGCCATTGCAGGCGAAACTGCTGCGCGTGATCAACGATGGCACGTTTCGCCGCATCGGTTCGGCCCGGGATTTGCAGACGGATGCGCGTGTGCTCGCGGCCACCAACCGCGACTTGGAAGCGCAGATCGCCCAGGGGCTTTTTCGCGAGGATCTTTTTTACCGGCTCAACGTAATGGAAGTTCACCTACCGCCGCTGCGCGAGCGAACGGAGGACATCCTGCCCCTCGCCACGTACTTCATCGGCCAGTTTTCGCGCCAGAAGTCGCGCTTCTCGGTGACGGTCTCCGCCGCGTTGATGAACTACCGCTGGCCGGGGAACGTTCGCGAACTGCGCAATGCGATGGAACGGGCCGCGCTGCTCTCGCGCGGCGAGATCGTGCTGCCGGAACATCTGCCGGCCCGCGTGCTCGCGGCGACGGTTGCGGCCGGGGCGGGTGCCCCGACGCATGATGCCCAGCGACTCGAACAAATCGAGCGGGACGCGATTCTAAAGGCGCTCCGGAAAAACAACTTCAACCGAACGGACACCGCGCAAGAACTCGCGATCAGTCGGCGGGCGCTCACTTACAAGTTGCAGCGGCTTCGAGCGGAGGGTGTGTCGATCGATTCCTAGCCGAACTATATCACACTCTGGCGTGAAACAAATTAGCTGGATCGCTCCGTTCACGCTTTGGGCAATTCCAGCCAGAAACGGCTGCCCTTGCCTAGCTCCGATTCGACTCCGAGCCGTCCTCCCATGCGCGCCAGCGCTTTGCTAGTAATGGCGAGTCCGATCCCTGAGCCTTCATAGGCGGGGCTGTTGTGGCCGCGGCGGAACATTTCAAAGATCGATTCCAAGGCATTGTCCGGGATCCCGATGCCTTGGTCTTCAACCCAAAGCCGCATTGTCGGGTTGCGGAGCGATTCGCCTGAAGCCGTCGCGTCGGGTAAACTCAGGGCAGGCAGTTCCTCCGACCAGATGCGAACCTGCGGCACCACTCCCGGTTTAACGAACTTGACCGCATTGCCGAGCAGGTTCGTCAGGCACTGGCTCAACGAGGCTTCGTGGCCCAGCAGGGGTGGCAGCGTGCCTTCGATCGTGATCTCGGCCGCGGGGGGCGACAGTTCCGGGCGTTCGGTGACCAGTGCTCGCACGAGCGCATCGACATCGATCGACTCGAGCTTGATGGGCCGCCGGATGGTGTGCGCGAGGCTCAGCACGTCCTGGATCAAACTGTCCATGCGGTTTGCCGCTTTGACGACACGGTGGAGAAGCTCGGCAGCCAAGGGTCCAACTTCTTCGCGGGACATTTCCAGCACGATCTGGGTGAAGCCATGGATCGCCCGAACGGGGGCGCGAAGGTCGTGGACGAGACTGTAGGAAAATGCTTCGAGCTCGCCGATCGAGGCGCGCAGCAGCTCCGTGCGCTCACCCACCGTTTCCTCCAA
>JBBQEG010000003.1:0-43986 GCA_038320495.1 Opitutales bacterium
AGCCGACGCAGCGTGACGCCCTCGGGAAACAACTGGGAGAACACGAACGACTTTTCTCCCTCGCTTCGCTCCAGCAGCCATTCCATCTGGTCGGAAACGGTGACGACTTCGTCGTGAATCTCGCCCACCACGAGTTTCTCCGCGAGGCGACGGAGCACGATGTTGAACGCGTTCCAGAGCTCGATCCGATCGACGCTCTTCAGCGGTCGATCGAGCAGCTCGGTGGTGAGTTCCGAGACGTGGCGCGCCATCAGGTTCTGGCGTGTCTCCACCAGCTGAGCGAGGCTCACGGCCGCTTCCTTGAACTTCTTGTATTGAAGAAGCTGATGCACCAGTTCCCAGCGCGGATCGACTTCTTCGTCGTCCGCATTGGGATCGATGGCGTGCTGGCCTTTCGGCAGGAGCATGCGGCTCTTGATTTCCATCAGCGTGGCGGCCATCACGAAAAACTCACCGGCCACGTCCAAGTCCATCTGCTGCATGGCGTGGAGGGCGTCGATGTACTGTCGCGTCACCGATTCGATCGGAATGTCGTAGATATCGAGCTCGTTCTTGCGGATCAGAAAAAGCAGGAGATCGAGCGGGCCTTCGAAGACCTGCAGCTTGATACGATAGTCGGAGTCGGGAACCACGTTGCCCGCATGGTTGAGCGCGCCCGGAGCGTCGCAAGGGAAAATCCCGTCCGGCGATGACGCCGGCCGAATATCGCCGGTAACCGACCGATCGACCCGGACTTACGCCTTACGACAAGGATGCTCCTGGTCCTGACCGACGCAGCGATGCGACGAAGAAGCCATCCGTATCATAACGGGAAGGCAAAATCAGCAATCCCGCCCCGCGTTGCGCCAGCCCAAACGTGCGGACAAAGGGCGCCGGTTCAAAGTCTCGGTGCTGCTGCAGGAACGCCGCCACGACGTCTTCGTTCTCCCGATGACTGAGCGAACAGGTCGCATAAACGAGATTTCCGCCCGGCTTCACGCACTTGGAGAACTGGGTTAGGAGTCGGAGCTGGAGCGCCGCCCGGCCTGCGACGAGCGCGGGCGTGGTGGTCCACTTGAGATGAGGCGAACGCCGCCACGTACCCGAGCCACTGCAGGGTGCATCGACGAGCACTCCGGCATAGGCGCCCGACGGCGGCTCGGTGACGATGCGAATCGTTCTGATGTCAGCCCGGCGGGCCCGCCACGCGAGTTCTTCCAGAGCCGCCGCGCGGATGTCGTACGCATCGACGAGTCCTTCGGGACCAAGCAGGCGGGCGAGTTGGAGGGATTTGCCACCGGCACCGGCGCAGGCATCGAGCCAGCGCTCGCCGCGGTGAATGCCGATGGTTTCCAAGACCAGTTGCGAACCGAGATCCTGCACTTCGATGCGTCCCGACTGCCCCGCGTCCGTTTGCGTGACGTCGACTTCGTCCAGCATCTGAATCGCTTCCGGCAAAATCGCCGAGGCCTGCCAGCGCCATCCGCGCGTTTCGAATTCGGCCAGCACGGCGGCGCGTCCGCCCAGGTCAGTTTGCAGGCGAAGCCAGAGTGGCGCGCGACGCAGCTGCGTTTCGAGTTCATCGCCCGCGAAAATTTCCGGGCAGTGCTCGCGAAACCACGCGGGGAGGAGTGCCGCTTTGTCTCCGGGCGGTGGCGCCTCAGACGCATACTCGGCTCGAAACGCCCGCGTGGCCGGTGTGTCGGCTGCGACGGTGGCGACGAGGCGGACCGCGGCGTCCGTATCCGTCTCGAGCAGCGGTTCGACCCAAGGCAGATAACGCAGGGTCGTGTAGATGAGTTCTCGATACAGTCGCCGGTCGCGCGACCCGAATGCGCGCTGGCTGGTGACGAGCGTCTGGATCTGCCGGGGCAGGGCGGGGTCGGTCCGCCAGCGACCGCGCAGTTGTTCGACGAGCCGCAGAAACGTCTGCGCCTGGCTGCCGGCGAGGCTCATGAGGCGTTAGAACCGAACGGTGTCGACCGAGACGTTAAACCCAAAATTGCTCTCGCGCTTCCGGCCTGAATAGAGGCTCACCGTGTACGAAATCAGCCACGTGTTGCCCAGGTTCTGCGCGATGCCATAGGCTTGCTCGTTGAAGCGGCGTTTGCGCGCATCATAGCGCAAGCGGGTGAGCGCCTCGAGCCGTTCGTTGATCCGAAATCGACCATCGATGTGGTAGTCCTGAATTTCGTTTTGCAGGAAATTATTGGCAAACCGGAGCGACCAAACTTGGCCGTCTCGCAGGGTGATGCCGGAGTTGAATTCGCGCAGCGTCATCGTCCGGGGCTCGATGCTCTGATAAACATCCACCTGCAACCAGTGCGCGGGCATCACGGCCAACTCGGTGTGAATCGCGGAGACATCGCGTTCACCGGGCCGGCGTTTGAAGCGGAAGTCATTCGCAATATTAAACGCCACCAGATCGCGTGTGCCTTCCTTCGCGTCACGGGTCTGCAGGACGTTGTCGAAGGAGAGACGCAGGGTGTTCGTGGCATGGAGGTCGTCGATGTTGCGCACGTCGCCCAGGCCCAAGGGTTGCAGGTAAGTCGAGAACACTTCGTCGTCGATGCGCGGAATGCGGCTGCGGCCGCGATCGCCTTGGGGAATATAGCGGTAGCTGATTCGCGGAGTGAACAAATGGCGCAGCCCGTCGATTCGCCATTGCGGGTTCTTATAATCAAAGGTGCCGCTCGAACGAAGAGCCGCATCGACGCCCACTTCGCCGAGGACGCGCGTGTAGTCACCGGCTCGGGCCGCGCCGCGTGTGTTACTATAGTGGGTGATCCGACCGCCCGCGACGGGCGTAAACGTGAACCACTCCCGCGGCGTGATCGGGCGGAAGAAAGCATAATAGCCGTCGAGTCGATCGCTGCTCAGCGTGCTGCCGCCGGGTCCGACCGGGTGCTCGCGGAGCACTGCAGCGCTGGCGTTCAAGCGGTGATAAAAGCCGTGGCCGAGCGCAACGGGCAGAAGGTCGAAACGCACTTCGGGCAGGCGTTCCTGAACGGAGTGAAAAGAATTGGGCTGAAGGCGCGTGAAAGCGGAGATGAAGTAATTGGGTCCGCTATAAAGTGCCTCTGCAAAGGTATCGGGTTCCTGCACCGGGAAGAAAGCATTCGGGCGGAAGTCGCGGACCACTTCCGAGTCGCGCCACCAGTTCGCCTGGGCGGTCAAGGTGAGATTGGGAGCGAGGACTTGCCGGTGTTCCCATTCGGCAAACGCACGGTGCTCGGGGATCGGCGCGTTCAGCAAGTCGATACCTTTTTGGCCGTGGTCACTAATGTAACCTGAACTAAAACGCCCTCGCATGGTCTCGGGTGCGCGGCTGCTCCCGTAGCGTCCGGACGGCCCGATCATAAATCCGCGTGACGTATAGATTCCGACGTCCGCTCCGAGCCAGAGTCGCGGCCTCACGGGAACATGCAAGGTCGCTTCGGCAAAGACGCCAAGCGAGCGGCGATAACCGCCGTTCAACGACGCGGCGCCGACTAGAGGTGCGGTTAAGCTGTATTGAAACTTCGGAATGGGAACCGGCTGTGTGCGACCGATGCCGGCGGTGACGTTTTCCGAGCGAAGCTGCTGGCCGGGTGCGTAGATAATGGTGTCCGCGTTGATCGTCGGCTGCCACGGGCCAGGCTCGCCGTAACTGGCTCGCGCGCGTTTTACCGTGATCTCCTGGCTGGTGCCGGTGGCGGTGAAGCCCTCGATGAAAAATGGGTGGCTGCCGAGGCGGATGTTCTCGGCCGTGAACGCCCCCGTTTGCATATTGTACACGAGCCGGTCCGCGAGAAGTCGCAGGTCTTCCCGGGTAAACTCAATCTTACCAATCGCGGTGACGACGCCCGTCTGCTGGTTGAACCTGAACTCATCGGCCAGCAGCAAGAGCGTGCCATCCGAGAGTTGAGCATTGCCTTGAAGCAACGCCTCACCCGTTTCGAGCAGGACGCTTGAGTTGTCCGCCGAGATCTCCGGCTGGGCGGCGTTCGCGGGCGTTTGGGCACGGAGAGCACCGGCGGTGCAGAGTGCGAAGGCGAGGACAAGGCGGCAAATCACGCGCGGAGGAAAGTAACACGGCCGACCGCAAGCAAGCATCCGGTTTTCCTGCCGTTGCAGGATGAAATTAAGGAAATGAAGTCGGCGGCGCGGCTTGGCAGGAGTTGGGGAAGGGTTTGATGGGAGGTCAGAGATCGGTGGGATACAGACATTCCTGTCTGTTCCGTGGCTCCGGCCGCCGTACCCAAAGCGACAGACAGGAATGTCTGTGTCTCTCGGAAGACAGACAGGAATGTCTGTGCCACTTTCGAATCGTTTTGGCTTCTTTGTCGGCCAAGCCCGCCTCATGGTCCCGGGCCGTATGCCTAATAACTCTGGTACCCAATCCACGGCGCTGCGTGAGATCTCGCATTTGCGAGCGGAAGTACGGTGGTTGGGCAGTGCGCTGGGGCGCGTGATCACGCGGCTGGAAGGGCGCCCGACCTTTGAGACGGTCGAGCGGGTGCGCCAACTTGCCAAAGCGCGCCGGTCGGGTGATCGCGGTGCGGAGAAAACCCTTAGCGCCACGATTGCGGCGCTCGACCCGCGGGCGGCCTTTGATCAGGCGATGGCATTTACGCTGTACTTTGAGCTGGTGAATCTCGCCGAGGAAAACTTCCGGACGCGACTCCTCCGGCATCGTCGGGCGGAGGAGCTGCGGGGAGTATCCTCGGGAGGCGCGACGCGACCGCAGGCGACGCCACCCCGCCGGGAAAGCATCGAAGCGGCCGTCGTTGAATTGAAGGCTCAAGGCGTTAATGCGCCGACCATGCAGGCGCTGCTGGACCGGCTGCGGATCGAGTTGGTGTTCACTGCGCATCCCACCGAATCGAAACGCCGGACGTTGCTGGCGAAACTCCGCCGTTTGGGCGAGCTGCTCCGCGAGCGGGCGCATCCGGAATGGGTGAGTGATGCCGCGCTCTTGTCGCCGGAATCGATCGAGCGTGAAATCGCCTCGCTCTGGCTCACCGATCGCAGCCGGGTCGCCCGGCCTGAAGTGACCGATGAGGCGCGGACGGGCTTGTGGTATTTCGATACGACGCTGTTCGACACGGTGCCGCAGTTGCAAGGCGACCTCGAACGCGCCCTGCACCGGCATTATCCGACGGTGAAAGCGCCGACGCGGTGGCTGGGCTTTGGGTCTTGGATGGGCGGAGATCGCGATGGCAATCCGAATGTGACGGTGGACGTGACCGCTGAGGTGTTGCTGCTGCATCGGCGGCTCGCGATCGAGAAAGTGCGGCTGGCCGCGCGCGATCTGGCGCGCACCCTGACCGTGAGCGATCGACGCGACACGGTTGCCCCCGCGTTACTCGCCCGCCTGCGCGATAGTGCGCAGCTCTCGCCGCATGTGGCCGAACTCAGCAAGCGGTATCCGCACGAGCCTTACCGGTTGCTGCTCGGAATCCTGCGCGAGCAGCTCACGCAGGCCGTCGCCGAAGTGCGGGAACCCAACACGCTGGCCGTGGAGAAATCGCCACCGGCGTTTCCGCGCGAGACGGTGGTCGACACGCTGAGTGCCATTCGAGACAGCCTCACCGCGGGGAAGGGAGCCATTTTGGCCGACGGCGAGTTGCGGGCCGCGATGCAACGATTTGAGGTGTTTGGGCTGCACACCGCGGGTCTCGACCTGCGGCAGCATTCCAGCCAGCACGAAAGTGCCGTCGCCGAGCTGCTGGCGCACCGCGACTATTCGCGTTCGAGCGAGAATGAAAAATGCTCCGCGTTGCTCGACGCGATTAGACGCGCGAAACCGCTGGATGCGGCGGCGCTGGCGCAGCTTTCCGCGCCCACCCGGAATGTTCTCGATCCGTTGGTGCTGGCGGCGCGGGCGGCCGCGAAGTTTGGCCCGGAGGCGATCGGGATTTATATCATCAGCATGACGGATGGGGTGTCGGACCTTCTTGAAGTGGAGTTGCTGATGAAGGCGGCGGGTGCCGCCCTGCCGATCGCGCCGCTGTTCGAGACGCTGGATGATTTGAACCGCGCCCCGGAAATCCTCGCGGCGTTCTTCGCGCTACCGGGACGCACCCGGCCGGCGCACCAGCATGTGATGCTCGGTTATTCCGATTCGAACAAGGATTGTGGATACATCACCTCGACTTGGGCGCTGCATCAGGCCCAGGAAAACATTGGGCGACTTTGCGCGGCGCAAGGTGTGCGGCTGACGCTGTTCCATGGCCGCGGTGGGAGCATTGCCCGGGGTGGCGGCCCGGCGGCGAAGGCGATTCTGGCGCAGCCGGCGGGCTTGCGCGACGGTGGCATCCGGGTGACGGAGCAGGGGGAAGTTTTGTCGACGCGTTATCACGATCCGGATCTCGCGCATCGTATCCTCGAACAAATGACGTACGGAGTCATGCTGGGCATTCAGGCGGCGGAGCGGGCGCACGAAATTCCCGTGGAGTGGCGCGAGGCGATGGAAATCATGAGCGCGGCGGGGAATGCCGCGTACCGCGACGTCGTGCATGATGACCCGGAGTTTCTCGTGTTCTGGCAACAAGCGACTCCGATCGAGGAGATCAGTAACCTGAAACTCGGTTCCCGCCCGACGTTCCGCCGTGCGACGAAGTCGGTCGAGGATCTGCGCGCCATTCCCTGGGTGTTTTCGTGGATGCAGAGCCGGTTTAATTTCCCGGGGTGGTTCGGCCTGGGGAGCGCGCTGGAAGCGGTGTTGCGGGAGGGTGTTGGAGGCCGTCGCCTGCTGCGGGCGATGCACGCCGAGTGGAGCTTCTTTCAAACGCTGATCGACAACGCCCAACTCACGATGCGCAAGGCGGACATGGGCATTGCGGCGCTGTATGCCGGGCTGGTGCCGGACGAGAGGATCCGTCATCGGATCTTCGGATTGCTGCAGGCCGAGTATGCTCGCACGGAAACGGCGATCCTCGCCATCACCGGTCAGAAACAACTGCTGGCGCGCGATCCCGTGCTGCTAAAGTCGGTGGAGTTGCGCAACCCGTACATCGATCCGTTGAATTATCTTCAAGTGGAGATGTTGCGGCGCCTGCGGGGAGAAAAACTTCCGACGAAGGAGGCCGCGGCGCTGCGGGCAGTGGTGGAGCTGACAATCAACGGCATCAGCGGCGGGTTGAAAAATACGGGGTAGCGGGGCCGCACGGTTTTCCCGCAATGGTGTCCATCGTTTCAGAATGGGCATTACGGTTGTTTTTTACGTGACCTCTGGATTTTTCCGGCGTGATTCCTGGCTAGACGCAGCCGCCTGCAACGAGCATTGTTAACCTAATCAAACCCCTTTTCGCGTGCTTATTTCCAAAACTGATCTAACGGCGTTGCTCAAAGCGAAACATTCTGCGCCGCACTCGGTGCTGGGAATGCATCCGCTGACCCACAAACGAAGCGAGGGCGTGGTGGTGCGGGCTTTTCTGAGCGGCGCGACGACCTGCGAAGTGGTCGAACTGGATGCGCAACCGCCGGTGGCGCATCCGATGACCCGGATCTCGCCCGATGGCGTCTTCGAGGTTTTTCTGGCGAAACGGCCCCAAGGCTTCCGATACCAGCTGCATGCTGGGTACGCGAATGGTGAGTTTCGGCAGTTCTATGACCCCTATTGTTTTCTTCCAACGCTGAGTGAACAGGACCTCTATTTGTTCAATGAGGGCAACGAGCACCGCATCTATGAGAAACTTGGGTCACAGGTGCGCGACTTGGGCGGGGTGAAGGGGGTTGCCTTTGCAGTTTGGGCGCCGTCAGCGGCGCGCGTTTCCGTGGTCGGCAATTTCAATCATTGGGATGGGCGTTACCACCCGATGCGGCCCTTGGGCGCATCCGGCGTGTGGGAACTTTTCATTCCCGGTCTGGCGGAAGGCGAACTCTACAAGTTCGAAATTTGCGATCAGAGCGGGCACGTCCGCTTGAAGACCGATCCGTACGGCACGTACTTCGAGGGCCCACCGGGCAACGCCGCGATTGTGTACGACGCGCGGAAGCACCAGTGGACGGATCAGTCCTGGATGGAACGGCGGCGTCAGCAGGCGGGGCAGTTGGACCGGCCCATGTCGATTTACGAAGTCCACCTTGGCTCGTGGAAACGCAAGCCGGAGGATGCTGATCGTCCGCTCACTTATCGCGAACTCGCGCTGCAACTCGGCGATTATGCGGTGGAGATGGGTTTCACGCACATCGAGGTGATGCCGCTGGCTGAGCATCCGTTCGATGGATCATGGGGGTATCAGGTTACTGGATTCTTTGCGCCCACGCATCGGTTCGGATCGCCGGAGGACTTTGCCTGGTTCGTGGATCATCTGCATAGCCGCGGGATCGGCGTGATTTTGGATTGGGTTCCAGCTCACTTCCCGCGCGACAGTTTTGCCTTGGCGGAATTCGACGGCACGCACCTGTACGAGCATGCGGATCCGCGGCAGGGCGCGCACATGGATTGGGGAACCCTGATATTCAACTATGGTCGCAATGAGGTCCGCTGTTTCCTGATCGCGAACGCACTCGCCTGGCTCGAACGCTACCATCTCGATGGTCTGCGAGTCGACGCCGTGGCTTCGATGCTCTATCTCGATTATTCGCGGACGGAAGGGCAGTGGATTCCGAACAAGTACGGTGGTCGTGAGAATATCGAGGCGATCGATTTTCTGAAAAAGGTGAACGATCTCGTGCACCACTATCATCCCGGGGTCGCGATGATCGCGGAAGAGAGCACGTCGTTTGCCGGTGTGAGCAAGCCGACGAAAGAGGGAGGCCTCGGTTTCGACTATAAGTGGAACATGGGCTGGATGAATGACACGCTCCGCTATTTCGCCAAGGAAGCGATCGTTCGTCGTTATCACCAGAACGATCTCACCTTCGGCATGCTTTATCAATATGCGGAGAATTTCGTCACGGTGTTTTCCCACGACGAGGTGGTGCACGGAAAGGCATCGATGCTCTTTAAAATGGGCGCGTGGCACATTGCCGAAAAAGCCGCGACTTTGCGTTCGCTTTATACCCACACCTGGATGTGGCCAGGGAAGAAGCTGCTCTTTATGGGAAGCGAATTTGCGCAATCCCGCGAGTGGGCGCATGACGGCAGTCTTGACTGGCACTTGTGCCAGTATGTGGATCACGAAGGGGTCCGCCTGCTGGTCCGCGATCTGAATCATCTCTATACGAGCGAGCCGGCGTTGAGCCGTTCGGACTTTAATCCGCAGGGGTTCCGCTGGCTGACGTGTCATGATGCGGATGCCAATCTGATCGCTTATCTGCGTAACGACTCCAAGGGGGATGTCCTCTTTGCGGTGGTGTGTCATTTCGGCGGAGCGACGCGGGACTATCGCGTGGGGGTGCCGCGTCGCGGCTTCTGGCGCGAGGTCATTAACACGAATAGCGAGCACTACGGCGGCAGTGGCATCGGTAACGGCGGCGGTTGCAACACCGAGGATGTCGAACGCGATGGCTTCAGTCACTCGATCCAGGTGAAACTCGCGCCGTTGACCGCGTTCGTTTTCAAGTGGAGCGGCGGGCAGTGAGCGGGAGAGCGTCGCGTTGACGCGAACCTCACAGAGCTCAAAATCGCCGATGAGAAACGAGAGCAGCGCCCGGCGGCGCTGCTTTTTTGTACCCGGTTTGCGCCTCTGAGTCGGAGCGAGCCTCCGGATGTTGGCTCTTTCGAAGGCGGCCTCCGGGAACGACGCTCAGTTCGCTCGCTTAACCGCCGGACCCGAACCGGCCGTCAGGCGCCAGTCGGGAAAGGATTATCTCCGGCGAACGGGGGCGTAGTCGGAGAACGTGACGGTCATCTCGGCATCGAGCGATTTGAACCAGAAGGCAGTGCCGCGGACGCGGGTGGCGACGAGTTGAGGCAGGCTCGGGGCCTCGGCGGAGGGCAAGCTATAGGTGAGCTGCGTTTTCATTTCGTCGATATATACAGCGAGCGTCGGGCGGAAGGCTTCGGTGTTGCGGAGTTCGACCGACTCGATCGTCTGCGTGGCGGCGTGAAGGCGGATGGTGGCGCGGAGATGGTCGGCGGTTTTGTCGCCCGACTCGGCGCGCTTGATCCGGCAACGATAGGTAATCCGCTCAGCGGTCTCATCGACGGTTTCCAGGTCGTGGAGTGCCAGTTGCTCAATTAGATTGGGCGCGGTGCCGCCTCGGGAACGGCGGGATCGGATTTCTTGATAGTGTGTGATCTCGGCGGGCGTCGGATCGCGACCATCTTTTTTAACGAGAGTCCAGCGTTCAAATTCCGGTCGCGTGGCGTCGCATCGTTCCACGGTGGACTTGCCTTCCGCCACCGTTGTCTGGGTGAACGACCAACCGCGGGGAGGTTCAGCTCGGAAGGTTTTCAGGGCGGCTTCGAGGGCGGCCGGCACGGTCGCCCACGCCGACGGGAGCGCTGCAACGAAAAAGAGGACGACCCATAAACGCATGGCGGCAGGAAGGGGAGATGGTCGCGGGATGCAACTCTACGGTTGCGGCCGGGCCGGCGCAGGCGGGTGGCTTGGTGCTCGCTATTTGGTCTCAACCGCGGCGTGCGTTTGAAACCGCCGGCTTCGAGCGAGACCCCGGTTACGGTCATCCATTTCCTGGCTTTTCCAGGACGCAATTGCCGATTGCGATCAGAACCGTTAACTTATCGCAATGATCCGTTGTTGGACAGCGGGCCCGCGACCCGGGGTCGCGACAATATCGTGCAGACGTTTGCCGAGCAGTTGGCGGCCGAGCGGAGATTGCGGGGTGAGTACGAGGACGTTTTCTCCCTCGATGTTCAGTTCAAGCCCGCCGGCGCGAGGACCAAGAAAATAAAGCGAACGCATTCCATTGGCGGACTCGAGTTCCACCACAGCGCCGACGGCGACTCCATCCAGCGGCCCGAAATCGGGCAGGGGCAGTGTAGTGTAATGTTCGATACTTTCCGCAATTCCCGCGGCCAGCCGGGCCTGGCCCTCGGCGAGGTAGGCGGCCTCCTGGCTGTGCGTGTCCCATTTGTTTTCGGCGCGGCTTTCCTCGCTGATGGCTTCATCGCGGGAAGTCACAGCGGCGTTCGCCTGGGTGGCCAGTTCGTTGCGCAGTTGGTGGAGAATGGCGTCGCGGAGTGCGGACTTTTTCACTTGAGCAAAAACTTTGGTAAAACCTCCTGCGCCTGTTTTTGTCTGGCGCAGCTGAAGACCGGTCCGCATGTTCACTCGCGACTGATCCCGCTTGTCAACGGGCATAAAGTATGGCGCGTAAAATTACTTTCATCAACTACAAGGGGGGCGTCGGTAAAACGTCGCTCATTGTCAATACAGCGGCGGCGTTGGCCAAAACGGGTCGTCGGGTCCTTTTGTTTGATTTCGACACGCAGTCCAACGCGAGCATCTGGCTCTTGAAGCTCGACCGTTGGAATAAGATCAACAGCGGGACGGAAGGATCGATTTATTCCATCTTTGAGCCCGGGCGGATGCAGGTGAAGGATCTCGTGATCAAGGATGTGGTTGAAGGCAAGTCGGGTGAGAAATTGCTCCCCGGGCTCGATCTGGTGCCGACGACCTTCAATTTGGTTGATCTCGAGAGTGAGTATGTCGGCGATCCGAAACGGCCGCCTTACCTTCTTTTTTCGGAGCAGTTGGCCGCGATCGAGAATAATTACGATTATATCCTCTTCGACTGCCCCCCCAATATCCTTCGGGCATCGCAATGCGGCGTGTTTGCGTCGAACGAGATTTATGTGCCGGCCAATCCCGATGCGCTCAGTTTGATCGGCTTCACTCTCCTGGTGGAAAAGTTGAACAAGTTTCAGCAGCTCTCCGCGAGTTTCCGCCGGACGACGATGGGCCCGGCCGCACAGATTCAGGGAATCATATTTAACTCGATCAAGACCGGGGTCGATATCGAGGTTCCGAAAATGCGCATGCAACTTCGCTTGAACCAATTCAAAAGCGCCAAACGCGCCGCGCCCACTGCGAAAATTTTCGACACGCAGATCCGCGATGCGATGATCGTGCGGCGGGCCGTCGCACTGGGCTTGCCGGTTTCGCTGGTTAGCGCGGAAGCGACGGACGCGGGGCCGTCGGGAGATAATGTCATCACCGATTATCGAAAGCTGGCGGCTGAAATCGCTCAGCACGTCCAAGCGTAAGTCGAAGAAGCTTTATCGAACACTCATGAAATCGACCGCTAAAGATTGGGATGAGGTGCGCAGCGCATTCGCGACCTCGATCATGGTCGACACCTCGTTGAACAGCCTGGCGCAAAACGTCGACGGACCGGAGTGGCCGATTCGAAGCAAGGATGAGACGCCGGCCAAGTACATCGACCTCGATTTCGAGGAAGCGACGGAGCTCCTGCAACTCAAAGGCCAGCCGCCGGACCTCATTGACCAGCTGATCAGCATCCTCAAGGAGACCCTGGCATTTGATAATCCATTTGGAGAAATGGTGGACCAGGCGCAGGCCGCGGGTGAACGGGACAACGCTCTGCTGAAGAATCTTGCCAAGCTTAACATCCCGGAAAATTTCCCCGTCGCCCTGACGGCGCTCGAACCGGGCACCTTGGAGTTCTGCAAACTCGAGAAACTGTCCACCCTGGCTGAATTTGCCGTGTTCGCCCAAAACATGTCGCAGGCGGTGATTGTCGGAGGTGATTTCAAGAAGCTGCTCAACGCGCTCGCTCACATCGACGAGAGCTCGTTGGCGGAAGTGCTGCCGTTCCGTCCGGGACAAAAAGGTCTGCACTTGGTTGAAGCCATCGCGCATTGCAGCCGTCATTCCGATGCGGTGGCGCGGGTCGAGATTGCAACGACGTGGTTTGCCGACGATCTCGCCGCGATGGAGCAGGAGATCAGCGCCGGTCAGCCAATCGAGCGACGCTTCGTCGTCCTCGGCAACCCCGAGTTGGAAAAGCGTGCGGTCGCGCTGCTCCGGCCTCATTTGCGGGTGCCCGTCGCGGCTCCTGTAGAAACAAAGAAGCGGTCGGGTTGGTTCAGTCGCCTTTTTGGGCGGTAATTTCCAGGCCGAGCGTGCCTTTGCTCGCCTCGCGGAGCATTCATTTCCCCACGCACGTCTCATCCGTCCGAATGGAGACGGAAACTGCCTGGAATCACCGCGCGCGGTCTTCATTCTCCATCCATTAAGGTGTTCAGTCACTCTTTGATCCAGTCTCGGAGTCGCGCTCACGACCGCACCCAACCCTCAGACGGCAATCGAGCTACGGTCTGTTTCCCAATCTCGAATTCCACATCTTAGAAACGATCCCGAGTAGGGCTTGACAAGGCAGGGGCAGACCGGTCTTGTCCTCAGCTTTTCTAGGCAAGAATCCGTCTGTCACACATCCGAAATGGCTCTCAAAATCCGTCTTACCAAGGTTGGCTCCGTCCACCAACCGCTCTATCGCGTGGTTGTCGCTGAGGCGCGCTCGCGCCGCGATGGCGCGGCGGTCGAAAACCTCGGCACCTATCGCCCTGGAGACAAGGGCAATCCCATCGACGTAAAGCTGGATCGCGTTGACTACTGGTTGAGCAAAGGCGCTCTGCCCACCGACACCATGCGTTCCATGATCAAGAAGGCGCGTCGCGCTGCCAGTGCGAAGGCTGAAGCCGTCGCCTGAGTCTCTCCCGAGACGCTCCCAAAAAATATCGGAGGCCTCGCGCCTCTCCTCGAGCCTCGGAACGATCGTTCCGAGGTTTTGTTTTGGGGCGTTTTCGGGGTAGGTTAGCGTTCTCCTCCTTTCAACGTACTGTCGCATGCCTCTCGCGATCGATGTGCTGACGCTTTTCCCGAGGATGCTCGACGGCTTTTTGGCGGAGAGCATTCTGGGCAAGGGCATTGCAGCAGGGCATCTCAGCGTGAACGTCCACGATGTCCGCGCGTGGTCCGTGGACAAACATCGCACCGCCGATGACCGGCCTTTTGGTGGCGGCGCCGGAATGGTGATGAAGCCGGAGCCCGTGGTCGCGGCGATCGAGCAGCTGCAAACACCTGGTTCTCGGCGGATTTATCTAACTCCGGACGGCACGCCGCTTTCGCCGGCACTCGCCCATGAGTTGTCGCAACAGCAGCACTTGATTTTGTTGAGCGGCCATTATGAAGGCATTGATCAACGGATCCGCGACACGGTGATTGATCAGGAAATTTCGATCGGTGATTACGTGCTCACCAATGGCACGCTGGCGGCCGCCGTCCTCATCGATGCCTTGGCGCGTTTTATCCCTGGCGTGCTCGGGGAGGAAAAGTCATTGACGCACGAATCCTTCACCAGCAAGTTGCTCGACTTTCCTCAATATACGCGTCCCGCCGAATTTCGGGGCATGTCCGTGCCCGAGGTTCTTCTCTCGGGTAATCATGCTGAAATCGAAAAATGGCGGGCCGCCCGGCAGCTGGAAAAGACCCGACTTGTTCGTCCCGATTTACTCAAATAACTCACAGCCATGAACCCGATTATCCAAGAAATCACCGCCTTTCAGGTGAAGAAAGACCTCACGCCGTTTAAAGTCGGCGATGGTGTACGCGTGCACACAAAGGTGCGTGAAGGCGACAAGGAGCGCGTGCAGGTTTACGCGGGGATCGTAATCGCGCGCAAGGGTGCAGGCATGCACGAGACGTTTACCGTCCGTCGCCTCAGCTACGGCGAGGGCGTCGAGCGCGTATTTCCCGTGAATTCGCCGAATATCGACAAGATCGAGGTCGAACGCGAGTCCGAGGCCATGCGGGCGCGCTTGTATTACCTACGCCGCCGTACCGGTAAGGCCGCCGTTGCGATTAAGGAAAAAGACCGCGCCGCCGAAATTCACGCGCAGAAATTGGCCGTGATCGCCAAGCGCGAAGCCGCTGCGAAGGCCTCCGCCGCGCCAGCCCAGCCCGCTGAGCCGGCCACTGCCGAAGCAAAGAGCTGAGATCTGGCTGCGGTTGAATCCGCGTCTTTACCGAAGCGAGCCCTATCGGCTCGCTTCTTTTTTTGCCTTTCAGTCACCGGCGGTGCGGTTCTTCGGATCGCAACGCGGGTCCGTTCCGGGAGCTCGTCGACTTTCATCGCGCTCCGCTCGGGATTGTGCGTTGAAATTGGGGCTTTCCCGGCGCGCGCGACCTCTTTACGCCTAAACCGATTTTTATCATGACGCTGCAAACTCACCTCCTCGCCAAAGCTGCCAATCAGGCGCGCGGCCTTGCCATTGACGCCGTGCACGCCTGTTCGTCCGGCCATCTCGGTCTGCCGCTTGGCGCCGCCGATCTCGGCGCGGTCCTGTTCGGTCACGCTCTCGTGCACAACCCGGATCGTCCACGATGGATCAATCGCGACCGTTTCATTCTTTCCGCCGGCCACGGGTCGATGTTCATCTATAGCTGGCTTCACCTGAGTGGCTACGATCTTCCACTCGAGCAGTTGAAGAATTTTCGCACGCTTCACAGCACCACGCCAGGGCATCCCGAGTTTCACGAGACCCCGGGGGTCGAGAGCACCACGGGTCCATTGGGGCAGGGCGTCGGTAACGCCGTCGGGATGGCGCTCGCCGGTCAGATGGCCGCAGCGCGTTTCAACACGCCCGAGCATCCGATTTTCGATTACCACGTGGTTTGCCTCGCGGGCGACGGCTGCATGCAGGAGGGCGTGGCGATGGAAGCGATCTCTTTCGCCGGGCATCAAAAGTTGGACAACCTGATCCTCATTTATGATGCGAACGACGTGACGCTCGACGCCATGGCGATCAAGACCCAGAGCGAGAATTCGACGCAGCGCTTCAAAGCCATCGGCTGGGACGTGCAAACCGTCGACGGCCACGATATGCCCGCATTCCTCAAGGCCTTTACGAAGGCGAAGAAGAGCAAGAGCGGAAAGCCTCAGCTGATCATTGCCAAGACCCTGATCGCCAAGGGCATCCCCGAAGTGGCGGGCACCGCCAAGGGCCACGGTGAAGGTGGCGCGAAATTCGCCGAAGGCGCCCGGGCCGGTCTCGGACTTCCTGCCGATCAGCACTTCTTTGTCAGCGAGGACGTCCGTAATTATTTTGCCGAGCACAAGACCCGCCTCATTCGCACCTGCAATAAGTGGACGAAACTCTACAAGGCGTGGCGCGAAGCGAATCCCGACAAGGTCGCGCTGCTCGATTCCGCGCTCCCGGAAAATAAAAAAAGTGCCGCTTCGTTGCTCGAAAAAATCCCGGTCTTCCCAGCCGATGCGAAACTTGCGACCCGGGCGGCCGGTCGGGACTGCCTTCAGCCCATCGCGGCAGAAGTACCCTTGCTGATCGGCGGCAGCGCCGATCTTTATGGTTCCACCTTGAACTATATTGCGGCGGACAAGGATTTTGATCCGGAGAATCGCGCTGGTCGGAACATCCGCTTCGGCATTCGGGAGCACGGCATGGCGGCCATCGCGAACGGCATGGCATACGACGGTCTTTTCCGTCCGAGCATCGCGACGTTCCTCGTGTTCGCGGATTATTCCCGACCATCGATGCGCCTCGCTGCGCTCGCGAAGCTGCCGGTCATTTATATTTATACGCACGATTCCATCGGAGTGGGCGAAGATGGCCCCACCCATCAACCGGTCGAAACGGTGTCCGGTCTTCGCGTCATTCCCGGCCTTGATGTGATTCGTCCCGCCGACCCCGAGGAGACCGCTGGCGCCTTTGCCGCGGCCCTGGAGCGTACGGATGGCCCGACACTGCTGGCGCTCACGCGTCAGACACTGCCGAATCTCAACGAGATTCCGGTGGAGGTTCGCCGCCAGGGAGCCTTGCAGGGCGGATACATCGCCGTGCAGGAAACGGCTCCATTGACCCATATCCTCATTGGTGCCGGCAGCGAACTCCAACTCGCGATCGCTGCTGCCAAGGAATTGGGTGCCGGCGTACGCGTGGTCTCGATGCCGTCGACGTCCCGCTTCGACCGGCAGTCGGCCGATTATCGCGAGAGCGTCCTGCCTGCTTCGTGTCGCCAGCGGGTCGCGGTCGAAGCGGGAGTGACGGCACTCTGGTATAAATACGTCGGTCTTGACGGTAAAGTGGTCGGTATTGATCGCTTCGGTCTCAGTGCGCCGGCTCCGACGATCTTCAAGGAGCTCGGCATCACGACGGAGGCCGTCGTCGCGGCAGCACAGTCACTATAATCAAGCTGTACCACGAAATCAGTGGCGTTAATTCGTCCAAAAAAGGCGTAGCTCCGCTGCGCCTTTTTTGCGCCCGGATCAAGCCGTTCAGGCGCTCCGCGGATGCTTTGGTCGCCCGGACGTCATCTCCGGTATATGCCCTAATCGTCTGATCGCGACTGTGATTCCTCGCTGAAACTTCATTCATCTTTGTCCGGGGTGCCGTAACTCAAACGTTACAATCGAATCGGTGCTCTTCGGGGAAGTGCGGGAACAAGGATTTAAATTCACTCAAATCCCAGCTTGCAGTCTTCGTTAGGACCCTAACTATCTGCCGCCTTACTTCTCATGCCACTGCTCATGCTCAAGGATCTTCCGCGTTACGAATGCCTGCTCGAGGCATCGCGCGAGCTGCCGGACCTGGATCCGTCCGCGACGGAAGTATTCCTGAATTTGCTGCGCGCGGGCGATGAGGCCTTCCGCGTCGTCGAGATGCATCTCGCGAAATACGACATAACGCAGGGGCGATTTGGCGTGTTGATGGCGCTCTGGGGGGTGTGTCAGCGGGAAGGTTGTGCGACGTCGCTGACCCCGGCGGAGCTCGCGGACCACACCGGCGTTACGCGTGCCACGATCACCGGTTTGATTGACACGCTGGAGCGCTCCGGGTTGGTCACGCGCACGCAGCATCCGGATGACCGCCGAATGATGTCGGTCGGCCTCACACCGCGTGCGGAGCGGCTGTTGCACAGAATCCTACCGGCGCATTTTCGCCAAATGGCGTGGCTGATGGATCCGTTGAGTGAGCCGGAGCGTAAGACTCTGGTGCGGCTGTTAACGAAGATGCTGGGGCGCGCGGCTGAGCTGCCCCCCGCCGTTGTATCATCCGCGGAAACCGCACCCGCAGCTCGCCGGCTCCGGACGGCGCGGACTGCCTGAATTATTTTCCAACTTAGCCTGCATTCCCATGAACCTGATTTCTTCCGCCGTTCGTTATATTGGCATTCTGCTCCTGATTATTGTGGTCGTGGCGGGACCTCTCGTGGTGGTCCGCGTTTTTCAAATCAAGGCCATGATTGCAGCCGGCGAAAATATGGTGATGCCGCCGGAGACCGTCACCGCCGCCGAGGCCAAACCGGGGCTTTGGGAAAATACCATTGCCAGCACCGGAAGTCTTGCTGCGGTCCAAGGGGTCACGGTTGGCGCGGAGGTTCCTGGTAAAGTGGTGAAGATCGGATTCGAGTCGGGCGATGTCGCGAACGCGGGCGATGTACTCGTCGAGCTCGACGTATCGACCGAGCAAGCCCAGCTCCGTTCGGCCGAGGCCAATCTCGCGTTGGCGCAAGCCAACCTCCAGCGCGCCCGCGATCTGCGACAGAACAACACCAACTCGCCGGCAGAACTCGATGCGGCTGATGCCCAGGCGAAGCAAGCTGAGGCGCAAGTGGAGGGAATTCGTGCTCTCATCCAGAAGAAGTTCATCAAGGCGCCGTTCACCGGACGCCTCGGTTTACGGCTGGTTAACCTCGGGCAGATTCTGCGGGAAGGCGACCCGATCGCGGCACTGCAAACCCTCGATCCCATCTATGTAAACTTTGCTCTCCCGCAGCATCGGCTCGCGCAGCTTTCTCCGGGAACTGCCGTTCGAGTCACCAGCGACGCGGCTCCGGGTGTGGTGTTTGAAGGCAAGATTACCGCGATCAGTCCCGAGGTGGACGCCTCGTCGCGGAACATTCGGTTACAGGCTACCATCGCCAATGGCGACGAGAAGCTGCGCAGCGGAATGTTCGCCAATGTTGAAGTGGTGCTGCCGACCAAGTCGGACGTGCTGGCTATTCCGGTTACCGCCATTCTCTATGCGCCGTACGGTGATTCCGTCTTCGTGATCGAAGAAGCGAAAGATGAAAAGACCGGGAAAACCCAGCAGGTGCTGCGACAGCAGTTTATCCGGGTGGAAGGAACGCGCGGAGATTTTGTCAATGTCGTCGATGGTTTAAAACCCGGCCAGTTAGTCGTGACCTCCGGCGTGTTCAAACTGCGCGCCGGAATGTCCGTCGTGATTGATAACAAGCTCGCTCCCGACGCGCAGCTCGCTCCTAAACCGAAAAATGCGTGATTCGGTTCGTGGCGGTCGCCCCGGCGCTCCGCACGATAATCGACGGCTCTGACGTCATTCATCACCTCCATGAAATCTTCCGCTTTTACCGATCTCTTTATCCGTCGTCCTGTTTTGGCGATTGTTGTCAACTTGGTGATTGTCATCGCCGGGGTTCAGGCTTGGCGCTCGCTCAACGTGCGACAGTATCCGCGCAGCGAGAACTCCACCGTCACGGTTTCCACTGTCTATATCGGTGCGAATGCGGAACTGGTCCGGGGGTTTATCACCACGCCCCTCGAGCGCGTCATCGCGTCGGCCGACGGCATCGACTATGTTGAGTCGAAGAGCCTGCAGAATATCTCGATCATTAACGCCCGGCTGAAGCTCAACTACGACCCGACCAAGGCTCTGGCTGAGATTACGTCAAAGGTGAACCAAGTGAGGAATGATCTGCCGCCGGAGGCGGAGGTCCCGTCCATCAGCGTGCAGTCCGCGGATTCACAGTTCGCCTCCGCCTACCTCAGCTTTGCCTCCGATATTCTCACGCAGGCGGAGATCACCGATTACCTGACGCGGGTCGTGCAGCCAAGATTGGGAGCGGTTACCGGCGTGCAACGGGCGGAGATTCTGGGGGCGCGCACGTTCGCAATGCGCATCTGGTTAAAACCTGACCGGATGGCTGCGCTCAACATCAGTCCCGGACAAGTTCGCCAGGCGCTCGCCGCCAATAATTATCTCTCTGCGGTTGGCAGCACCAAGGGTGCGCTGGTGCAGGTTAACCTCACCGCCAATACTGATTTGAGATCGGTCGATGAGTTTAAGCGCCTCGTCATTCGGCAGGACAAGGGTGCGATCGTGCGCATCGAGGATATCGCGGATGTCGTCCTGGGGGCGGAGGACTACGATACGGAGGTCCGTTATTCGGGGCAAACCGCGGTGTTCATGGGCATATTCCCACTCCCGAATGCCAACACGATTGACGTAGTTTCACTCGTCCGAAACGAGCTTGAAATCGTCAAACGCGATCTTCCGTCCGGTCTCGAAGCGAGGATCGGGTATGATGCTTCCAAATACATCAGCAACGCGATCACTGAGGTGTCCCGCACTCTGATCGAAACATTGCTGATCGTGGTGGTGGTGATCTTCCTGTTCCTAGGCTCGTTCCGATCGGTGCTCGTGCCGGTGATCGCGATCCCGGTGTCTCTTATTGGAGGTGTTTTCGTAATGCAGATTTTCGGGTTCACGCTGAACCTTCTCACGCTGCTCGCGATCGTGCTGGCGGTGGGTCTGGTGGTCGACGATGCCATCGTCGTGGTGGAGAACGTGGAGCGGCACCTGCGGGAAGGGCGAACGCCGCGAGATGCCGCCATTCTGGGCGCGAGAGAGTTGGTTGGGCCCGTGATTGCGATGACCGTCACATTAGCGGCCGTGTATGCTCCCATCGGCTTGCAGGGTGGCCTGACCGGCGCGCTCTTCCGGGAGTTTGCGCTTACTCTGGCCGGTGCGGTGGCGATTTCCGGGGTGGTGGCACTGACGCTATCGCCTATGATGTCGGCGAAACTGCTGCGCAGTGCGGCGGATGAGGAGCGCGGTTTTACCGGCTTTGTTAATCATCAATTTGATAAGCTGCGCCGCACTTATGGTCGAATGCTGGGGACCACGCTGCGGCATCGTCCTATCGTCTATATGGTGTGGGCGACTGTCGCGGCGTTGACCGTGCCGATGTTTATCCAGTCTCCGAAGGAACTCGCGCCGACGGAAGATCAAGGCGTGATTTTCTCGATTATGACTGCGCCGGCCAATGCGACGGCGGAGCAGAAGGCGATCTATGCCCGTGCGGCCGAGCAGGTCTTTTTGGGGACGCCGGAGTTCGATCTTTCGTTTCAGATCATGTTTCCACCGTCGGTGGGGGCGAGTTTGGGCGCAGACGGTTTTGGGGGTATGGTGCTCAAGCCTTGGGCTGAACGTGACCGGAGCGTGTTTGAGATCATGCCTGAAATCGCAGCCAAGCTTTCCGTGATTCCTGGATTGCAGATCTTCCCGATCACGCCGGCGGCGCTCCCCGGTGGTAGTAATTTCCCCGTTGAGTTTGTCATTACCTCCACGGGCGATACGACTCAACTGCTGGATTTTGCGCATCAGATTGAGCGCAAGGCGATGGCGACGGGAAAGTTTCCCTTCATGCAAGTCGACGTGAAGATCGATCAACCTCAATCCGAGGTCGTGATCGATCGCGAAAAGGTGGCTGCGCTCGGTTTGAATCTCAGTCAGGTGGGCTCGGATCTCGCGGCCGCGCTGGGCGGTAATTACGTCAATCGTTTCAATATCTCGGGTCGGAGTTATAAAGTCATTCCCCAGATCGTTCGTTCGGAGCGGTTGAATCCGGACCAAATCAAAGATATCTATATTACGGGTCCGGGCGGGCAGCTGATTTCATTGAGCTCGATTGCGCACATCGAGAACAAGACCGTTCCCCGCTCGCTCAACCGCTTCCAGCAACTCAACGCGGTTAAGCTTTCCGGCGCCGCCATGACGACCCTCGACGACGCCTTGAAAACCCTCGAAGAGATTGCGCGTGAAGTGCTCCCGGCGGGATACTCGGTTGATTATACCGGCGAATCGCGACAACTGCGTCAGGAAGGAAACAAGTTCCTGCCGGCCTTCATGCTCGCAATCGTGTTGATCTTCCTCGCGCTGGCCGTGCAGTTTAATTCGTTCCGCGATCCTATCGTCATTCTCCTCGGCTCCGTGCCGCTGGCGATGTTCGGCGCTCTTGTCTTCACCTGGTTGAAAATGCCAAATCCGAACATGCCGTACTGGACGGATGCGTTTACGACCACGCTAAACATTTATGCGCAAGTGGGCCTTGTGACCCTGGTCGGCCTCATCGCGAAGAACGGAATTCTGATTGTGGAGTTTGCGAACAAGCTTCAGGAGGACGGCCACGGTAAGCTGGCCGCCATCCACGAAGCGTCGATGACGCGTCTGCGTCCTGTGCTCATGACCAGTGCCGCGACGATTGCGGGCCATTTCCCGCTCACCCTCGTTTCTGGCGCCGGAGCCGCCGCCCGTAATTCCATCGGTCTTGTCCTCGTCGGCGGGATGGCGATTGGGACATTGTTTACCCTCTTTGTTATTCCGTCACTCTACGTCCTGCTGGCGAAAGATCACACGAAGGACCGGGCCAAAGAGATTATTTCCGTGCCCGATCTCGAGCCGGCTCCGGTTCACGCCAAGTAATCTCCATGAAACGTGCTCGTCATCATTTCTCGCCCGTAGCCTCGCTGGCGGCCCTCACGCTCGCCTGCGCCGTCGCCCACGCTCAGCCCGTGACGCGTCCGCCGTCGCCCGTGCCGCAGCAACCGGTACCTGAGAGCCTCGATTTGCCGACCGCGATCCGCTTCGCGTTGCAAAACAACTTCGCGATCCGGCAGGCCCGCGAGCGCATCAGACAACAGGAGGGCGTGGTCGTGGAAGTTTCGGCGAGCACCATTCCAAGTGTGGGCGCCGACGCCTTGTATCAGCTTAATGATACGGAAGTCGGTCAGGGTTTTCCGCTCAGCGATCGTGCGTGGCAGATCAATCTCACCGCGTCCCAAGTGCTTTATTCCGGCGGTGGAATTCGTGCCGCCGTCCGCAGCTCCAAGCTCGCGCGAGATGCGGCGATTCTCGACCTGCAGGCGGTGATCAACGAAGCGCTGCTGCAGGTGCGCATGGATTTCTACCGGGTGCTGTTGGCGCGCGAGCAGATCAAGGTGCAGGAATCGAATCTCGCATTGCTGCAACAGCAGTTGAAGACGGCCACGGATCGTTTCGATGCCGGCACGGTTTCGAGCTTTGAAAAGCTCCGCGCGGAAGTGGCGGTCGCCAATGCCAAGGTTCCTTTGATTACCGCGCGCAACGACTATCGTCTTGCGATCGAATCGCTCCGTCTGGCCCTCGGCTTTACCACGGATTCGCGGGAATCGCTCCGCCGCGTTCCGGAACTGGTTGGCACCCTCGCGTTCATCCCCCAGCAGTTTGACCTTCAGGAGGCTTTTGATGCGGCGCGCGCGAACCGTCCTGATCTGGAGCGGATCGCGAAGCTCGTGGATTCCCAGGAAGAGGCAGTCACGACGACCCGGTCCGCCCGCTATCCCAACGTGGCGGCCTACGGCGGCTGGACGCTTCGCAAAGGGTTGGGGTCGAGCTTCGGTGATTCGAGCAATGGCTGGTTGGTCGGAGTGCAATCGCAGTGGAATATTTTTGATGGCCGGGCCACCGCCGGCCGCGTTGCCCAGGCGCGCTCCTTACTTGAACAAACTCGACTCACCCTCACCGAGGCGAGGCTGGCGGTGGATGTCGAAGTCCGTCGGGCACATTCGGAGTGGCAGCAAGCCACCGAACTCGCGGAGGCGTCGCAACGCGTGGTGGAGCAGGGCACCGAGGCCGTGCGGCTGGCCGACGCGCGCTACAGCGCGGGCACCAGCACGCAGCTCGATGTCCTTTCCGCGCAAGTCGACCTGACGACGGCGCGAACCAATCAGATCCAAGCGTACTATGCCTATAATGTCGCCGTCGCCGCTCTCCGAAAAGCGATGGGGATTGCCGATGAGTTCGTGAAAACGAACTGAGTTGTAGTTTGCGCCACCTGTCGCACCGTACCGGGATTCGGTTTAAGTTCTCACCTTTCCCAGCAGTATGAACCGGTGCCACGCGGAATGTCGTTCCTCCGACCCATAAGCCGTTTTCGGTTGTTTGCCGCGTTCGCGACGGCTGCCTTGGTGATCGCGGTCATCGCCGGAGCGGTTGTCTTCAGTTCGCGATTTCAAACCTGGGCAGCACGCCGTGCGATTGCAGCCCAACCGGACCTCAACCTGACGGTCGGCGAGGTGAACGCGGGCTGGCATCGGGTGACCATTCGAAACGTGCGCTGGGAACGGCATGGCATTCGGTTTGACGCCCCTGAAATCGAGGCGGATCTCTCGCTGATCGATGCGGCGTTCGGCGAGAAATATAGTCTGACCCGGCTGCGAGCCAAGGGGTGGACCGTGACGTTGACCACTCCTCCCGTGGCTCCGGCGGGCTCGCCCCATCCACCGGATCCGACGAGCACGGTCGACGCTTCCAATCCGACGCCCGGAACGAGTGGCGACCTCCCTTCGCTACCCGCGGCTGCGGCAGACGGTGCCGGTGCGACATTGCATGCCTTTGCGGGCGTATTCGGATACCTTGAGCTGCCCGTCGATGTCGCCTTGGATAACGTCGAGCTGGACGGCTCCATCACCTTGCCCGCCCAACAAGGCCGCGCAGAAATCGAGATTCAAGGAGGGGGCCTTAAACCGGGTAGTGCCGGAACCTTTGAGGTGCGAGCTCGCGTCGCCCTGGTGGATCCGGTTGTGAATACAGTTGAGGTGCAAGGAACGCTCCACGCTCGAATGGAGACTCCACGAACGTTCGAGCAACTGGCATTGTACCTTGATGCCGTCGCGAGTGGTCCGGGCTTGCCAGGAGAAGTCACGCTCACGTCCGCCGTGAGCGCCACGCGGGACGCGACTCAGGAAACCTATTCCGCGAACCTGACGAATCGCGAACGCACGTTGCTTTCGCTCCGGGCTGATTTCCCGCCCGAGGCCAGCCGCATTACGGGAACATGGAGGGTCGACGTGCGCGATACGGACGTGGCGCCCTTCACCCTCGGGCATCCGTTGCCCTTGTTCGTGATGCAAGGTGAGGGGCGCTTTGACACGGATCCGTCGTTTTCCGCGGTTCATGCCTTCGGCACGCTCGCAGGATCGACCGACCGTCTCGAGATCCTCGCCCCCGAGTTGGAGTCCGTGGGGCCAACGACATTCGCTGCGGAGTTCGACTTGGCGCAGCGCGGACTCATCGTCTCGGTGCACCAGTTCGAAGCAAAACTCGGGGCAGCTCGACCGGTCGCAACGATGCGTTCGCTGCAAGCGTTCGAGTTCGATGTCAGTAGCGGCACGTTGTTGGCGAGTGATCCACTGCAGGATCTGTTTGGGGTCCAGTTCGAGGCCTTGCCGGCGGTGTGGGCCCGGCCGTTGGTGTCCGGGGCGGAGCTGACCGGGGGAAGTCTCAGAGGTGAAGTTTTGGCGACCAGCCGGGCAGGGGGAATCGCGATCCGCTCGCGCGGGCCGCTCACCGCCGAGGGACTGTCCTTTGTGCCAGCCGGCCGGCCGGAGTGGATCGACCTCACCATTACCTTCAACGCCAGTGCGGATTCTACTCCGCTTGGCTGGCAGGCTGAGTTCACCGGGCTCAATGCCCGCAGCGGAAGCACACCACTCCTCTTGCTTGACGCTAAAGCCGGGCAACTCCGGGGCCGCGATCAAGCGTTGAAAGCAGCCGGCAAGGTGTCCGGTAACCTGGCCGCCCTGCTTCACCTCGCCGGAGGGAGTCGAGATCCCACATTAACCAGCGCGAATGGTTCCGTCGAGTTCGTGGCGACCGTTACGGACAAGACGGAGATCCAGGCGCAAGTGGCGCTGCGCGATCTGGTCGCCAACGTGGAAGGCGTCACGCAGCGGTTTCCCTCGATCACGACGGATCTTCGCGCGGATATCGCGGCGGACGGGGAGATCGCCATGAACGCCCCCATTGTGCTCGAGCAGGGCGGTCGGCGGTCCGAAGTCACCTTGGTTGGAACGTTCGGGGCGCTGAAAAATGGTTCCCGGGCCTTGCAGGGCCAAATCACCAGCCCGCACCTGGTGTTCGACGACACCAAGGTATTGGCCGCGCTGATACCAAGTAGCCCTGCGGCGGTCGCGGGCAACCTGCCGGCGGCGGATGGACCGCCGTGGGCCGGCTGGCATGGTGAGCTCGCTCTGCAGCTCAAGCGTGTCATCGTCACGGATACGTTTGAGCTGAGTGAGGTGGGGGGGCGCATCCGCCTCGAGGCGGGTGCGGTGAAGCTCGAAGCGGGACAGGCAAGAGCCGGCGTTGGCGGACAGGTCGCAGTGAGTGGGGAGCTGGCCTTTGATTCGACTGCAACGCAGCGGTATCACCTCACCGCTGACCTGAAGTTGAGCGAGTTCGACCCGGGACCGCTGCTTCGCGGGATGAGTGGGGGCCAACCGCCATTGATCGAGGGCAACTTCGAAGTCGCGGGTAAACTCACGGGGAAAGCGAGCGATCTGGAAGCGTTAGCGGGCCGGCTCGGAGGGGAGTTTCAAGCCACCAGCAAAGGAGGCATCTTCCGGGGCCTGCCCGTCGACGCCAACAATCTCGCTGAAACCTCCAGCCGTATCGCCGCTTTCATTACTTCGGCGGGCGCCGCTCTGAGCGCGCTAACCGGCCGACGGGACTATCTCGATATCGCGAACAAGGCCGACGCGGTGGCCGAGCTGGCCCGCGGTTTGAGCGCGATCAAATTCGATCAACTCCATGCCCGGCTTGTCCGCGATCAGGCGATGAATACGACGGTGCGGGAGTTCACGGTGATCTCACCGGAGTTGCGGTTGACCGGCGGTGGCATGGCGACGCATACGCCGGGAACCTCGTGGGCGGACGACACCCTGGCGTTTGATTTTGTTCTGAGGGCTCGCGGACGGAATGGTGAACTTCTTCGCTATCTTGGTTTGCTCGAAGTTCCGGTCGACGACCTTGGTTACGCGGCCTGCACCATCCCGGTGAAAATCCGGGGAACGGTGGGAAGCCCGGATGCGTCGAAATTTAGTGATGAGATCGCGTCGCTCGCGCTGGAAAAGAGCGGGCTCACGGAGAAGGCGGCGGAGTTTCTGAATCGGATCCGCGGCAACGGAAAGCAGTGACGGTGCCCGGCGTCCCGTTGGCCCGGGTCAGTGGCACCCATGCGACCGTGACCCCGACGATCAAGCCGGTGAGGTGAGCGAGTGGAACCGTCTCATAGTTGCCGGCCGTCGCAAAGATCGGCGCACCCGACCGCATTTCAAACCAGCATTTGAGACCGAACGCGGCGAGTGCGACCGCCCCCGTAAACATTTCCGGACGGGAACGCCCACCGAGAAGCAGTCCGGCCAGGCAGCCGAAGAGCGCGGAGTCGATTCCCGACAATCCTCGATAATAAGCGAGGTGGGGCTGCCCCCACCAGACCGCGGCGCTGACCGCCAGCGCCGCGGCGACGATCGTAACGACGAGGCGGATACGATCGATCTGGATCGCCGCACGGTGAAGGCGCGGCTCGGGTAGGGCACCGCAAACAATGGGTTCCGGAGCCGATACTCACGCGGCGGCTTCATTGCGGCATTGCCACGATGCAAAGTGCGGGCACGTTGGCGGCGTGATCGCGTCTGTCGCCTTTCGAAACTTCAAGGCTCTCCGCAGGACCCATATCGAGCTGACACCCTTCAATCTGGTGATCGGGCCGAATGGCAGTGGGAAAACCAGCTTGATCGAGGCGTTGCTAACGTTGCGCACGCTATCACGGCTGCCTCTGGCCGATCCCGCAGTGGTCGAGCGTCAGGGTGGAATCGAAATCGAATTTCGCTTTGATCCGCCGCATGAGGGAATCGCGGTCCACCTTGGATGTGTTTCGGAAGCAGTGTGCGACTTGCTGCGGATCAATCCACCGGAGGCGCCGGGCTGGCCGGCCTTGCTGGCCGAGCTGGGGCAGATCCGCAGTTACGTGCTGGATCACAACGCGCTCGGCCGGACGTCCCGCCGCGAAGACGGCGCCAGGCTGCATTCGGATGGGAGTAACCTGGCGGCCGTGCTCGCGCGCCTGCGCGAGGAAAAGCCCGATGCCTTTTCCGCGTTTACGGAAGAGATGCTGCGACTCATGCCCGAGTTCCAGGGACTCGAGTTGATCGAGCACGCCGATGATCGGGTGGAGTTTGCGCTGCGCCTGGCCGAGGACGGAGTGGTCCCGGCGCAGGAAGTTTCGCAAGGGATGTTGTATCTGCTCGGCGTGCTGGCGCTGGCCTTTGATCCCGACCCGGCGACGGTGCTGTGTATCGAAGAAGTGGATCGTGGCATTCACCCGCGAACGCTGCGCGAGGTCCGCGACCTGCTGTATCGGTTGTGTTATCCGGCCTCGTTCGGTTCAACCCGCCGGCCGGTTCAGATTATCGCGACGACGCATTCGCCGTACTTTATCGATCTGTTCCGCGATCATCCCGAAGAGGTCGTCATTTCGCGCAAACACGGGCGGGCCGCGCAGCTCTCGCGGCTGTCGGATCGTTTGGACCTGGCGGACCTGATGAAAGAGAGCACGCTGGGCGACATGTGGTTCAGTGGCATCCTGGGCGGCGTGCCGGAGGAACGGTCATGAACCACCAGTGGCTCCTGAGACCAACTCGGTGCACTGCATGAAGCTGGCGGTCCTGAGCGAATCACCAGCAGATGAAACCGCGCTGCGTGGTCTGATTGAAGCGGTGTTGAAAATCACGCCCGGTTATGTAGGACCCGGGTTTAGGGCGCGGGGATGGCCGAATGTCGCGCAGGTATTGCCGGCAGTGATACGCCACCTGCATTTCAATACAAATGCCGATGCGCTGGTGGTGGTGGTGGATGCCGATGACTCCGTTGTACACACGCCGGAGCATGACGAGCCCGGCTATTTCCATCCGCAGTGCCGGATGTGTCAGTTGCGCGCGGTGCATCGGAAAACGATCAAGAAATTTCCACCGGCGCGGGGCCGCGAACGCGTGTTGCGCGTGGTCGGCGTCGCCGTGCCGGCGATTGAAGCGTGGTATCTTTGCGGACGCGATCATAGCGTGTCCGAAGCGGCCTGGATCAACGGCCAGGCTTCCGGCCGGCAGCCCTATTCTCGAGCGGAATTAAAGTGGCGGGTGTACGCGACCGAGCGCCCCAGTCTGCCGCACGAGATCGTGTGTGCGTTGCGGGAAGTGGAGCGAATCCGACGCGATCCGCGCCGGCTCGAACACGACTTTCCCGGCTTTGCGGCCCTCGCGACCGATCTCCGTGCCGCCCAGCGGGAGTCGGTAAAGTAGTTGACATATCAACGGTTCTTAGGGCAACGATTTCCGCGTGAAGCCCAATCCTGGTTATGAACTGGTGTCCGCGGTCATGGCGACGGCCGATGCGTTTTTGCGGGAGAGTCAGCGTTTGTTTCGTCCGCACGGCATGACCGCAGCGCAGTATAATCTGCTCAACATCGTGTCGGAATCGAAGGAAGGACTCAGTCAGAGGGCGTTGGGTGATCGTCTGGTGGTGGATCGCTCGAATATCACGGGATTGATTGATCGCATGGAGACAGCCGGGTGGGTGCGGCGGAGGAATCATCCGGTCGACCGGCGGTCCTACCTGGTGGAGCTCACACCAGCGGGGCGGAAACTCTGGCGGGAGGTAACGCCGCGGTATTTGGCGGTCGTGAGGCAGGTGACCGGGGGATTTTCCACCAAGCGAATGCGTGAAATGGTCGGAATCCTGCAGCAGCTCGAAGCTGCCGCAGGCGCCTGGAAGTTGCCGCCGGACTCGACCCAATCATGAACCCACGCGAGGAAATCGAAAGCGTCCGGCAGCGCATTGGCGCTCTCGAACAGGAGCTGCACGGGCTTCAGCATCGCGTGGCGGGAATTGAGGAAGCGCTTGCCTTGGAGGCGCGCGAGACCGTCGCGAACGTGGAGGCAATGACGACTCAGGAGGCTTCATTGATTCCTCCGGCAGCTGGGCCGGTGAGTGAAACGGCAGCGCTCGATGAAGTCCCTCCGTTGCTGCCGCCTTTGCTTCCGCCGACCGAGCGGTTGAGCACCAACGAGATTCCTTTTTTGGCAGCGGCTCAGGAGGCGGAATCGCGGCCCCAGCCACCGCCGCTAAACGAGCCGACACCGACGCAGGGGAGTACGCTTCGGGAATGGTTGCAAGCGTTGCAACTTTGGCCACCGAGCGGAGAGGAGAACGCGGAAGTGCGACTGGCGGCCTGGTGGACCACGCGGTTGGGCGCGTTGCTCGCCGTGATCGGGATCGTGTTTCTCGGAGTTTATGTTTCCCGCGAGGCTCCACCGTGGGTTCGGCTCGTGGAGGTCATGGCGGTAACAGCGGGCGTGATCGGCCTGGGTTCCTGGCTGGAGCGGAAGCTGCCAAAATTTGGCGCGGTGTTATTCGGCGCGGGTTTGGCGCTGGCGTATTTTTGTGCGTTCGCGGCCTACGCGGTTGCGCCCATGAAAGTGATCACGAGTCCGATCGTGGCAGCCTTGGGCGAACTCTTGGTGGTCGGCGGAATTCTTGCGGTGGCGTGGCGGCGAGGCTCGTCGCCGGTTGCGACCATGGCAGTCGTGTTGGGTCATGTGACGGCCTTCCTCGCGCTGCGTTCGGTGCCTGCGTTCGGGCCGTGGGTGGTGCTTCTGTTGAGCAGCGCGGCCGTCTTCCTGCGGTTAACCCGAGGCTGGGGCGCGCCGTCGGCCCTCGCGCTACCCTTGGCGTGGGCGTATGTTTTGGTGGCGGGTTGGGACCGCGACGGAATGGCGTCATCGCTCCCCGTGGCTTGGGCGTGGACGGCGGGTTTCTTTGCGCTGTTCATGGCGCGCGACGGGATCGCGGCGCGGCGCGGGCAGGAGCTTTCTCGGATTGATCGCATGCTGCAGGTAACGAATTCGACTTTGGCAGTTGCGGTGGGTTGGGTGCTGACGGTACAGGCCGGGGGGCAGGCGTTGACTGGATTTTATTTCGGCAGCGGCGTGGTGCTGTTGGTCGCAGGCATCGCGTGGCGCCGAGTTCCGAGTGCCGCCCTGCTCGGGCCGGTTTTCTTCTGCAAAGGTGCCGGGCTGATTGCGCTCGGGTTGATTGGCACGTTCGAGGGCCATACGCGTTCGCTCGTGTTGCTGGCGCAAGCCTTCGTGATGCTGGTCTCCGCCCGTACGTCCGGCGTGCGCGGACTTCGGATCGCGACCTTAGTGGCCGGGGTCGTGGCGCTCGCGTTTTATTTGGGAGAGCACGTTGACGGGCATTCCGCGCCCGGTGGGCGGGTGATTTCCTTGGAGATCATCTTTCTCGTGGGCGCGAGTGCGTTCGTGGCGTCGCTCGAACGCTGGCTTGGGTTTGTACAGCTGACGATCGCGTTGGCCGCGGCCGTCCTTGGCTTGGTGGGAATCCTGACGGCCTCGTCATGGGCGATGCCGGGTTGGGCTCCGGCGGTGCACCTTGGGCTGGGTGTATTGCTCTTCGGCGGATCGATTCTTCTGCGGGGGCGGTTGACTGCGGCCATCGCCGGCGGGCTGATGGGGTTCGCGGCGCATGGACAGATTTGGATGTATCCGGTAATTGATCACGGGAAGGCTCTGCTTTGGAGTAACGAAGTGCTGCTGCTCCTCGGGGCGGCGGCAGCCGGTTGGGGACTGGTGCGTCGGGGTGACGATTCACGCACCCGGGGGTTGAACGCTGCGCTGACGCTGCTCGCGGCGGGGACCTTAATCGTGGTCTGCTTTCAGGCATTTTCAGCCGCGGCAGCGTTGGCGGCGGCGGCCACGGTTTCCTTGCTCGTGATGGTGCTGGCGGACCGAGCCGAGCGCTGGCCGCTGGCGGGATTGAGTGCTCCATTGCTCGCGCTTGGAGCGATTCATTACGCGTTGGCTTCGGGGAGCGAAAGCTCGCAGTGGCTCTGGTTGGCGGCGGTGGCAGCCTGGGCTGTACCCATTCTATTGGTCGCTTCGCCGCAGCGTCTGGCGTCCATTCGGAATGCAGGCTGGCAGACGTGGTCGCCGGCCGTGCAGACGGCGCTGGCGACTGTGATCACGTTGCTGGCGTTGGAGCGAAACCTGCAGGGCGACCTTAGGGTGCTCGTCAGCGGCGTGGTGGCGCTCGCGGTATTTGGCTTGGCGCGTAGGCCCGGATTGCGTCCGGCGGTCGAGGCGTCGTGGGTGCTGTGGGTGGCCGCATGGTTAGCGGTGTTGAGCGGAGACAACTCGACATACACGTGGTTGGTTTTTGGGCTGAGTTGGCTACCGGCGATCGTGGTCGCGCGACGGGAAAGCTGGCAGGCCTTGCGCAACGTTCCGCCGCCGTGGAGGGGGAGGCTGGAGGGGATTCAGATTACATTGGCAACGGGACTGGGTTTGGCGGTGCCCTTGCAAATGCACGGCTTGACACAGCTGTCGGCGTTCACCGCCGTGGTGCTCGCCGCTTCTGCCGTTTGGCGTTGGGGGCGGGTGCAAGCGGCGGGCGTGGCCGTGGGGGTTTTGGGTGCGGCGGCTTGGCTCTTCGCCGTCTTCTTTGCCGATACGCCAGCTGCCCAAGGGCCGGGCGCGGGCTTGGCCGGGGTGATGGTGGTCTCACTGCTGGTGAGTTTTCTTCCTTTGTTTCGACCCGGCGAGCGGCCGGGTTCGCGCCGGACGGTGCTGCGCTGGTCGGCCAGTGTGGCCTCGTTGGCGTTGGCCTTCCTGGTTTTGATTAACCAGACGGGCGACGTTGCCGCCTATGCGACCGCGGCTTGCGGTCTGGCGGCAGTGATGATGTTCCTGACGGGCCTCTTTGGCCGTTCCCGGCCGCACCGGCTGACCGGTCTGGCGGGGTTGGCTTTTTGCGTCGCCCGGGCATTTTTTGTCGATCTTGATTCCACCTTGTATCGCATCGCGGCCTTCGTTGCGTTGGGGCTGGTGTTGCTTTGGGTGGGATTTTCTTACCACCGTTTTCGTCACTTCATTGTCGATGAAGCGAAAGAGCCCTGAACGCTGTATACTATATTAATCCAAAATACCCCGCTCATGTCCCGCCCCTTCTTTCGTCGCATTTCCTATCTGCCGTTTGCGCTGGAACTGTTCGCCCGGATCGTCGCGCGCGTGCTCTATCGAGTGCGCTCGCGCGGCGTCGAGCATGTTCCGACGACCGGCGGTGTGCTGCTGATTGCGAATCATATCTCATACGCGGATGTCGTGGTGCTGCAGCTGGCGTGTCCGCGGCGCATCCGTTTCGTCGGATTTAAAGGTCTGCGTCGAAACCCGTTTTTCAATTGGTGTTTCGAAATGAGTGGATGCCTGGATGTCTCGGCGAGTGCTCCGCTGTAAGGCATGAGGGCGGCGACGCGAGCGTTGAAACAGGGGGAGGTGGTGGCGATTTTCCCCGAAGGGCATATTTCGCGCACCGGTCAGTTGCTCGAAATCAAACGTGGCTTCGAGATGATAGCGCGGCAGGCGAACGTTCCGGTGTTGCCGGTGGCGACGGATGGGTTGTGGGGTTCGATCTTTTCCTTTGCGGGCAATAAATACCTGTGGAAATCGCCGCGCCTTTTGCCGACACCGGTGTTCGTGGAGTTTGGGCGTCCAGTCCCACCGACGGAGGCGAATGTCGCGTGGGCCCGGCGGGAACTGCTGGATCTCGGTGCCCGGGCGTTTGAAGAACGGCCGGTGCTGCAACGGCATCTGGGTCGTGAGTGTGTGCGGACCCTGACCAAAAATCCGGGGCGCGAATTGATTGTCGATCGTACGGCGGAGCGTCGCGTGATCAAATGCGGACAGCTCTATGCGGTTGCGGCCGTGTTGTCGCGGCGGATCAAAGCGACGGTGGCAGAGAAGCGCGTGGGCATCGTGCTTCCGCCAGGAGCGGGTGCGTTCATCGCCAACCTCGCGGTGTTGTGCGCAGGAAAGATTCCGGTGAATCTAAATTTTACGGCGGGACGAGGAGCGATCGAGGCGAGTCTGCGGATGGGCGGCGTGAAAACGATCCTTTCCGCGGACGCAATGCGGGCAAAAATCCCGGCCTTTCCCTGGCCGGAGCGGACCTTGGACCTGCGTCAGGAGATCGCCGCGGCGGGAGGCAAGAAGGCGATCCTGCCGTGGCTGATTGCCGCCTGGTTGCTGCCGAACCAGTGGTGTGCGAATCTGCTGGGGTTGCCTCACCGCGGCGATCGGGAAGAGGCGGGATTGTTGTTTACCAGCGGTAGTTCGGGAGAGCCGAAAGGCGTGGTTCTCAGTCACCGCAATATATTGGCCAACTGCGCGCAGATCTCGTCGCTTTCCATTCTCCCCGAGAGCGCCACGCTGCTCGGCTGCCTGCCGGTGTTTCACAGCTTCGGATTCACCGTCACGCTGTGGTATCCGATGCTGCGGGGCTGTCACATTGTGACCGTTCCGAGTCCGCTTGATACGCGCAAGATCGTCGAAGCGATCCGCGACGAGCAGGTCACGGCGATGGTCGGGGCGCCGACCTTTGTGCGCCCGTTGCTGAAGAAAGCGACTCCCGCCGAGCTCCGGTCGCTGGATCTCGTGGTTACCGGCGCGGAGAAATTACCCGATGATCTCTACGAGGCCTTTCTGGAAACGTTTCACATCGAGATTCTGCAGGGTTACGGCCTGACCGAGACGTCGCCGGCTGCGAACCTCAATCAGCCGCATCCGCCCGTGGTGCTCTCGGCCAACGAGCCGCAAGTCGGCAAGCGCCGGGACACGGTCGGGCGGATGATGCCGGGCATGACGGCGCGCATCATCGATCCGGATACGGGGCGGGAGCTGCCGCTCACGGAGACGGGGGTCGTGCTCTTTCGCGGGGCCAATGTCTTTGGCGGGTATCTCGATGATCCGGAGAAAACGCAGGCGGCGTTTCGTGATGGCTGGTTCGTCACGGGTGACCTCGGCCGTTTCGATGAGGATGGGTTTCTGCGGATCGAAGGGCGACTCTCCCGCTTTTCCAAGATGGCCGGCGAGATGGTCCCGCATGGCACGGTCGAGCAGAAAATTCTGGAAGCATTTGGATGGGAGTCGCTGGAGACTCCTGCGGTGTTCGTCACCGGGATTCCTGATGCCACCAAGGGCGAGGCTCTGGTGCTCCTGACCACCCAGGACCTTGCCCCCGACGTTTTGCGTTCAAAGTTGAGCGCCCTCGGTGTACCTAATCTTTGGATACCAAGGATCATCAAACGAGTGGACAAGATCCCGATGCTCGGTACTGGAAAGACGGATCTGAAGCGCTGTCGCGAGCTCGCGCTGGAGCGCTGAGGGAGATCGGGGCGCAGGCCGGCAAACCATTCGGAACGGCGGTACCTCGCATGCGAATTGATTGTCACGTGCACGTGGTCGGAAATGGTGCCAGCGGAAGCGGTTGCTGGTACCGGCCGCGGGGCGTCACCCGTTGGGGCGCGCCGCTGATGCTGCGCGAGGTCGGTCTATCTCGGGCCGCGTTATCCGGAGATCTCGATCGGATTTATGCCGGGAAGCTTCTGAGTTACGTGAGCGAGTCGTCGCTCGATGCGGCCGTGATCCTCGCGCAGGACGAGCCCCATCGGGAGAACGGCGAGGTCATCGCGGACACGGGATCGTTTTACGTCCCCAACGACTTTGTCCTCGGGCTCGCCCGCGAGCATCCGGAGTTGCTGCCGGCTGTATCCATTCATCCGGCACGGCGCGATGCGCTGGATGAACTCGAGCGCTGTCTTGACGCTGGCGCGGTGATGCTGAAGTGCCTGCCCAACTGCCAGAACATCGATTGGAACAAGCCCCGTTACACCCGTTTCCTGGAGCGCATGGCTGAAAGCGGACTCATCCTGCTCGCGCATACCGGGAGTGAGCGCACGCTGCCGGTGATTGCACCGGAGCTGGCAAGTCCCGAGGTTCTGACGCGTCCGCTGGAGGTGGGGGTGACCTGCATTGCGGCGCATTGCGGCACCGGCTTGATGCTGCTGGACCGTGACTATTTTGAAACGTTTGTGGCGATGACCCGGCGTTATCCGCGGCTTTACGGGGACAACAGTGCGCTGGCCTCGTGTACATTTCGAGCGCGTCCGGGGGCGATGCGGCGGATGGTCGAGCCGGAACTGGCGGACCGGATCCTGCACGGCAGTGACGTGCCGGTTCCGGTCACGGGGGCGCTGGCATGGGCCATGGGTTTGCTCTCGTGGAGCGACTGGCGCCGGGCCGCGGCCGTGAAGAATCCAGTTGAACGTGACGCCCAGCTGAAGCGGGCACTCGGCTTCGGCGAGCACACTTTTACCCGGCTGGCGGCACTCCTACGATCCACACCAGGTCGGATTTTGCCGCATTAAGGCAACCGGGCGGATTACTTTGCCGCGGTGTCGATGCCCGTTGACGTGACCGGCGGAATAGGCAGCTCGAGTGTGAACGTCGCGCCGCAACCGGTGCCTTCGCTTTCCACGGAGATCGAACCGTTCAGTTCTTTCGCAGCAATCGCCGCGGAGCGCAGACCGAAACCATGCCCGTCCTTCCGCGTGGTGTACCCATGCGTGAAAATGCGGGGTAGGTTTTCGGCGGCGATGCCGATTCCGTTGTCCGTCACAATGAGCCGCACGAAGCCTTCCTTCAGACCCGGCGCGACGCGTAGCGTAATTATTTTCTCGGTCCTGCGCCCTTCGTCCGCGGCGTACTTCGCATTGCGGATGAGATTTACTAGAATCTGGAGCACCTTCGACGTTTCAGCGTAGACGTTCGGGGTGGGTTGGAAATCGCGCACCACCGATACATCGTGCCGAACCAAGGCGCCGGAGTTCATGCGCAAGGCATCCTCCATCAATTTACTGGGATCGAGCGGCTCCACCGTCCCGATCATGGTCGCAAACGCCTGCTGCATCGAGACGATCTCCTTGATGTGATCGACGTTCTCCTGGAGCGATTTGATCTCCTGCAACAATCGTTCCTGCTCCTCCAGCCAGTGGTTGGCCAGGGATTCAATGAAGTCCGGAATCAAACGGCCTTTAGGATCGTGGTCGACGAACTCAGCGAGGTTGGCCGAGTGCGCCTGCAATAACGAGCTCACTTTTACGAGGCTTTCGGCCTTGGACTGATACAGGCTCGTGGCGATGACGTTCGCCGAGACGTTGAGGCTGGTGAGCACATTGCCGACATTGTGAAGCACGCCCGTGGCGACTTCTGCCATTCCCGCGAGTCGGGAGGCATCCAGAATGTCGCGTTGCGCCTTCTCCAGCGCGAGCGCGATTTTTTGCGCCTCCGTGATATCCTTGCTCAGGCCGAAGGTGCCGATGGTCTCGCCGTTCACGTCACGCAGTGGAAGCTTCGTGACTTCGCACCAACCATCGCGTCCATCGAGCCAGCGCGTGCGCTCGAGTTTGCCGACCAGCGGTTTGCCGGTGGACATGATGCATTCCTCGTCAGCGCGTGCCCATCGCACGTGCTCTGAACTGAAAAAGTCGGCGTCGCTTTTTCCCTTGATCTCCTCGGGTTGCAGCCCGTGCCGCTTGGCCTTCGAGCGGCTGACGGCGATGAAACGGCTGTCGCGGTCCTTGAAATAAACGATGTCCGGCATGTTCTCGAGGAACGCTTTCACGAGCGTACGATCGAGGGGGATGGTGACGTTGGCAGTGGATATGGCCATGGGTGGTTCGTTCATGGCTGCGGGTGGTTCGCAGGCGCGGCGGGAAGCTCGAGGGTAAAGGTGGCGCCTTTGCCGGGTCCATCGCTCTCCACGGTGAGCGAACCTTTCATTTCCGTCGCGGCGTTGGCCGCGGAGTGCAGGCCGAAGCCGTGGCCCTCGGCGCGGGTCGTGAAGCCATGCCCGAAGATGCGCGTTAGATTTTCCGGCCGGATTCCCGCTCCGGTATCTTGCACGCTGAGTTGGACGCGGTTGGGGGTGGTGCCGGAATGGATACGCAGGATCAGGCGCTTCTCCGTTGCGCCGCCTTCATCGCAGGCCTGCTTTGCGTTGCGGATCAAATTCACGAGAATTTGCACGACTTTGCCCTTTTCGGCCAGAATCGCGGGCGTGGGCATGAACGCGCGTTCGATCGTGACGTCGTGGCGAAGCAGCCCCCCCGCATTCATGCGCAGCGAGGCCTCCATCAGTGCAACCGGATCAAGCGGTTCGAGTAATCCGACCAGGGTGGCATAGGTCTGCTGCATCGAGACGATCTCCTTGATGTGGTCGATGTTCATCTGCAGTGCCTTCATTTCCTCCAGCAGGCGGGTGCGCTCCCCGATGGCGTACTGTGCCAGCGAGGCGAGGAACTCCGGAATGCGGTTTCCCTTGGGATCGGTGGTGAGAAACGTGCCGAGCGACTTTTCGTTGGTGCGCAGCATTTGCGCGAGTTTCACGAGAATGCCCGCCTTCGATTGACGGAGGCCGTTCGCGATCACAGTGGCGGATACGTTGAGGCTGTTCAGCACGTTGCCGACATTGTGTAGCACTCCCGTGGCAACTTCCGCCATTCCAGCCGCGCGCGACGCTTCCACCAGTTCTTTGTGCGCCATTTCCAGCGCGGCTTCCATCTCCTTTGTCCTGGTGATGTCGCGGGTCAGCCCGAAGGTGCCAATGATGACGCCTTCATCATTGCGGAGCGGGACCTTGCTCGTAACCGCCCAAGTGATACGTCCGTCCGTCCAGATTTCACGCTCGACCTTGTTGAGAATGGATTCCCCGGTCCGGATGATGTGCTGCTCGTCTTCATACGCGGTGCGGGCATGACGGGCGGAAAAGAAGTCGAAATCGGTTCGGCCGATGATCTCCTTCTCCGTGGCCCCGCCAAAGTTTCTCACCATGGATTTGCTGACGGCGATGAATCGGGAGCGGGCGTCCTTGAAGTATACGTGGTCGGGTATGTTCTCGAGAAACGCCGAAACGAGCACCCGGTCGAGCAATGCGGCGCGTTCGTCCACGGTGGGCTCGGGGATTGAAACGCTCATGACAAGACGAGACAAGCGGCCGGTGGCGAACAGGCTTCCGACTCCGGAAGGAAGCGCGCGAGCACCTCGCGCAGAGCCTCTGGCTTGACCGGCTTGGCCAGATAATCGTCCATGCCGCACGCCAGACAGGTCTCGCGATCGCCGGCCATGGCATTGGCCGTCATGGCAATGATTTTCAGGTCCGCTGAAAATCCCGCTTCCCCGGCGGCTTGGGCGGCCCGGATCCGGCGGGTCGCTTCGAGCCCGTCCATCTCCGGCATCTGGGCATCCATCAGCACGAGTGGGTAGTGGCGGCGGCGCAATGCCTCCAGCGCTTCGCGGCCGTTCACCACGACGTCCGCCCGGTAACCGAGATTGCGCAGCTGGAGGACGGTGACCTTTTGATTTACCAGATTGTCCTCGGCCACGAGAATCGTGCCACGGTCTGGCACGGTGGGTGCGGTCGCGTGCGTTGTAGAATAGGAATTGGCTAGCGGTGCACCCGATTGAGTGTGAGCGAGTGCGAGCGAAAGGGTGACGCGGAGTTTCTTCGGATGCAGGGGTTTCAGCTCACACGCGGCGAGACCATACTCGAGCATTTGCGTTTGCGGCAAGCGTTCGTCCCGCGACGTGAGCAGGACGAGGGTGGCGCGCGGAATCGCAGGCTCCTGCTGCAGCATCCGCGTAAACCCAAGTCCGTCGATGTCAGGCATGTGATGATCGAGTACGACGAGATCGAAGGGACGGCCTGCGACGGCCGCTGCACGCATCGCTTCGAGTGCATTCTGAGCACCGTCCACTGCTTGATACGGCAGGTTCCATGCGGTGAAAAGATGGGTCAGTAATTTCCGGTTCGTTGCATTATCGTCGACGATTAAAGCATGATGCTGCTCCAGCGGTGAACCCGCTAGCATCACCGGCGGCGAAGGATCGACCGGCGGTTGCAGTTCAGCTGTGAACCAGAAGGTTGAGCCTTCGCCTGGTTTGCTGGTGAGGCCGATTGCGCCATGCATCTGCTCGGCGAGACGCTTGCAGATGGCGAGGCCAAGGCCGGTGCCGCCGAATCGCCGGGTTGTCGACGAGTCGGCCTGGATGAACGGCTGGAACAACGTCGCCTGCACCTCGGGCGCGATCCCGATTCCGGTGTCGTTGATTTCAAACCGCAGTAGTGTATTTCCGCCTTGGATACTGCATGGGCTCACTTTGAGCACAACCTCGCCCGTGGGGGTGAACTTGATCGCGTTGCCAATGAGGTTGAGCACGATCTGGCGAAGGCGGATAGGATCGCCCCGAACGTGCGCTGGGGTGGCTGGGTCGATCTGCATGACCAGCTCCAGATGCTTGCGCGCAGCGGCGTCGGCATGGAGGTCGAGTGCGAGCTCAAGGTGCTCGGCGAGGTCGAAGTCCACCGATTCGAGTTCGAGGCGACCCGCTTCGATTTTGGAAAAATCGAGAATATCGTTGATGATCGTGAGCAGCGATTCGCTGCTCTGACAGAGCGTTTCGGCCAGATCCCGCTGTTCGGCCGACAAAGGCGACGAGAGCAGCAGGTTCGACATGCCGATCACGCCGTTCATCGGCGTGCGGATTTCATGGCTCATATTCGCGAGAAATGCGCTCTTTGCGCGGTCCGCGCTCTCCGCGGCATTCTTGGCCCGCTTGAGTTCGTTTTCCACCTCGATGCGGCGGACGATTTCGTTCTGCAGGTTGAGATTCGTCGCTTCGAGTGCCGCAGTACGCTCCCGGACCCGATACTCCAGCAACTCGGCATGCGCGTGCGTCTGCTGCAGCAGATTCCATTTCTCTGTCAGTGCATTTGTGAGCTGCAGGACTTCAATTGTGTCGAAAGGTTTCTTTAGAATGACAAGCCGGTCCGAGCAGCCGAGCTTCGCGAGCATATCGTCCCACGAGTAATCGGAGTAGGCGGTGCAGATGACGATCTGCAAGTCCGGGGCGACCTTCCAGAGTTCGAGCGTGGTTTCCACGCCGTCCCAACCGGGTGGCATCCGCACATCGACAAACGCCATGGCGTATGGCTGTCCGGCTGCAACCGCCTTGCGCACAAGTTGCAGGCCTTCCCGGCCTTGATGCGCACTATCAACCGCGAATGCAGTGAAGGAGCGGACCGGGGCGGGGCTGGTGCCCAACAACTCCGCTTCCAAAGCATCCAATGACGCTGCGGCCGCACTCACCTGCGGGCACAGGATCTTTCGCACATCCGCATGGATTGCCGGATTGTCGTCGATCACGAGGACGCGGTTGTTCCGCGCTGGCTGCTCGGTCGGCGATTCGTGCATAGTGGTGGAGAGGACCTGGAAGAGGGAAGAGGAGAACGTTTTTATCGACACGGGGGTTGCTGAGTTTAGATCGAACTTTTACCCAAGTTGTCTAAGCGATTAATCCCCGAGCTTTTTCCCACTCTGCTTACGGGTACGAACCCGCAGGTCCGCGTCCCCGGTCGGGTTTAAACTGCATGATGAAACCATCGCGTTCTTCACCAAGTGTCAGCGGTCCGGGAGTCGCGGATCGGAAACAGCGTAAAGCTCTCCGCACCACGGCAGGGTCCCCTTAGCCCGAACCACGATCTCACGTTCGATCTGCGGAGAAGTCCGATTCCGACCGCGCCGATCAGCGGGCGAATGATGGCGAGCCGCTCACGGCGAAAGACCAGTCCGAGCGCTCGCCCAAGCAGGAAAACCTGTAACAATTGAGAGGTCACCCAACGCGCGCCGTACGGTCGCCGGCGCCCGGCAACATTCGGTATAGTGGGCGCTCGCCCGGCTGACCAAGCGGTCGCCGGCTGGGAGAACCGGCCGGTTCGTTAACCGACCTCTCGGAGTTCGGGTTGCAGCGGGCCGCGCGCCCGCGAGTCCAGAGGAACGTGAAACGCTTCTCCGTGGTGCACCGCGAGCAGTCGCTCGGGCTCATTCGCGAGGCAGGCGCGAAGCCGCCGGGCGGGTTCTTCCATCGGCTCGGCACTCAGCTTGAATGTCTCGTGATGGATCGGGACAAACGTCCGTGCCCCCGCTTGATCGGCCATCGCCACGGCTTGCTCCGGGCTGCAATGCGAGCGGATCCACGGGTCGTAGGCGCCGATTGGCATCAGCATCAAGTCGACCCCGCCCGGCCGTTCGCGGAGGTGTTTGAAGGCACTCGTATAAGCAGTGTCGCCAGCAAAGACCACCGCATGCCCGCCGCGTTCAATCAGGTAGCCATTGTAACCCCGATGATGGTCGTTCATGAGCCGCGCGCCCCAGTGCGCCACTTCCAACGCGGTGATCTGAATGGCTTCACCGCGCGGTGAGAGCGTCGTGGTGCGACCCCAGTCGAGCTCGTGCACATCCCGGAATCGGAGCTTCCGTAGCAGGTCGCCGGTGTGCTTCGCGGTGATTACGGGCGTGTCGCGTGAGAACGCCTTCAGGCTCGCAACATCGAAATGATCGAAGTGCGCATGGCTGAGCAGCAGAACGTCGGGCGGTAGAAACTCCTTTGGCCGCAGCGCCGGATGAAAAAAGCGCTTCGGACCCAAAATCAACGGATGGACACCCGGACCGACCCGGCGGGAGAAAACCGGATCCGTCAGCACCCGGACGCCCAGCACGTTGAGCAGCACGGTCGAATGCCCCAGGCAACTGCCCGTGATGGCATCATTACTCCAAGCCGACGGATCAGGCCGGGCGCGTGGGGCCAGTGGGCGCCCCCGGCGATCGAAGATCATTTGAGACAAGAAACGAAAATTGGCCATGCGTGCAGCGGCCACCGGTCCTCGCAAACGGGTGGGGTTGCAAACCCGCTCGACGATTTCAAGGCGGTGAAAATTGCGACCTCGCTGCCGCCAGGGCCGTCGACGCCGGAATCGGAGTGTCCGGCGCCGCGGGCAGATCGAGAGTAAACACCGTCCCTTGACCGACGACCGACTCGAACGAAATCGTACACCGTCGGGCGACGAGCGGTGCCCCGCGTGCAAAGTCCTGCCCGGCGGGCAGGCTCTGCGCCTGGTCGTGGCGGCCCCCGAGCGTCCGCCGGACAAGGCGGTGGAAAAGCTCCCTTGCCAGCAGCAAATCCGGGCGTAAACCTCGCCCGTTTGTATGAGCAACGCCGTCAAAATCTACGACACAACCTTGCGCGATGGTACGCAGGGAGAAGGAATCAGCTTCTCGGTTACCGACAAACTCTTGATTGCGGAGCGGCTTGATCACTTCGGGGTCGATTACATCGAGGGGGGCTTCCCTGGTTCCAACCCGCGGGATATCACTTTTTTCCAGGAGGCGCAGAAGCTGAACCTCAAGCATGCGCGACTCGCTGCTTTTGGTTCCACCCGACGGGCCGGCGTAAAATCCTCCGAGGATGCGCAGCTTCGCACTCTGCTTGAGAGTGGCATGCCAGTTCTGACGATCGTGGGGAAAACGTGGACGTTGCACGTTACCGAGATCCTGCGGACCACCCTCGAGGAAAATCTGGCGATGATCGAGGATTCAGCGCGCTACCTCGTCGCTCAAGGTCGCGAGGTGGTCTACGATGCGGAGCATTATTTCGACGGCTATAAGGCCGATCCCGATTACGCGATGCAGACCCTCGCTGCCGCTCTGCGGGGTGGGGCGAGCAATCTCACGCTGTGCGATACCAACGGCGGCACGCTGGTGGACGAGTTCAAGGCGATCGTTGGCCGCGCGGTGAAGGAATTCGGCGGCGACAAAGTCGGCGTCCATTGTCACAACGATAGCGGTCTCGGGGTCGCGCTCACCTTGGCCGGGGTTGAAGCGGGCGCCGGTTTGGTCCAAGGAACGGTGAATGGTTACGGCGAGCGGGTGGGCAATGCCAACATGATCACCGTGCTGCCTAATCTGATACTAAAGATGGGACGCACTGCGCATTGCGCCGAAAACATTAACCAGCTGCGCGACCTCTCCCTGTTTTTCGACGAACTCGCGAACCTGCGGCCGGATCCGAAGGCGCCGTTTGTCGGCCAATCGGCCTTCGCGCACAAAGGCGGTCTTCACGCCAATGCCGCCCAGAAAGTCGCCCGCAGCTACGAGCACATTGATCCCGCGCTCGTGGGGAATCGCACGCGCGTCCTTGTCTCCGATATGGCCGGCCGGAGCAGTCTCGCCTTGAAGGCCAAAGAGCTGGGCATGGAGCTCGATGAGAAGCGCCCGGAGATGAAGGGGCTGATCGAAGAGCTGAAGGACCGCGAGTTTCGAGGATACGAGTATGAAGCGGCCGATGCGTCCTTCCGGCTCCTCGTGGCGAGACATTTGGGACAGGCGCGGACGTTCTTCGAAATCGAGAACTATCGCGTGATCATCGAGCGCCACGGAGCCGAACTCTGGGCGGAGGCCACGGTCAAGCTGCAGGTGAACGGTGAGG
>JBBQEG010000004.1:0-41611 GCA_038320495.1 Opitutales bacterium
AAGTCGAGGCAAGGGTGCTCTGCATGTCGCACTGTAGCACCTTGCGCGCTTCGCCGTTAGAGGCGGATGGAGCCTATTTCGGGCCTAGCAGTCTAGGGGCCATCGGCCCCAGGCGATGGGGCCATCACCACGTTTCAAAGAGAGCTTGGTAGGCGGCGCGCTCCGCCGCCGTTGTGAGTTCACGCCAGCGGGCGATGGCAAAGGGCTCGTTGCTTTCACCGTAAGCCAATGCTTCGTCATAATGGAACATGGCATTTCCGACTAAGTGGATCGACCGCGCGACCATCGACCCCATCACGTCGCCGTTGCCGTAGACAGCGACGTCACCATTGGGCGCGTACAGGGCGGCTTTCAGCGCGCCGTTGCCCACGACCTGAATGTTCTGGCCGCCGGGCGTGTTGTTGGTGCCCCAGAGCTGAAAAGTGATCGGTTGGGGATTGGCGTTGGCGATGCCGTTGCCGGCGATCTTTAAATTGCCTTCGACGAAGACCGTGAACTTCGAGCCCGTGGGAATGATAATGGAGGCGTTTCCGGTGACGCTGAGAGCGTCCACGCCAGAGCCGGCGGTGAGGATGAGCGTGACGTTTCCGAGAATCGTGAGCGTGGCGTTGCCCGTGAGCGCCAAGCTGAGGCACCGCCATCGGGTAGTCAGGCCGACGGTGCCGAGGACGGGTGGAACACTAGCCAGGTGCGTGCCGTCGGCGGGAGCAAGGATCGTTGGGAAGTCCGCGTTGAAATCGGTGGCGACGCGGGTCGGGTCGATCCGGACCGCGAGCGGCGTAGTGGGGCCCCGGATACTGCCCAAGGAGCCTACTTGAGGCGGCGCGCCACCCGTGGCGACATAGCCCCAAATGTTGGCTTGGTTGACCAGGATTGATCCCGCGACGGTCGCGCCGGTTGCCACCGTTCCCCGATCAGTCCGCAGCGCAGGATTGTAGGGAAGGGGAAGGGTGGCGGGGTTGTTGTCCGGGTCGGAATTCCAAGCGTCCACTGACGTAACCGCTCCCGAAAAGACGACTTTTTCCCGGGCAACCAGTCCGTTCGCAAACATGGAGCGGCGCCGCAGCGTTACCTCGATCATCTTAAAAACCGGCGTGTCGCCCGGGGTGCCAATCGCCGATTGAGCGATGATCTTGGGACGGGTCGTCGGTCCCGGCGTGTGGTTGTCCACATAGACCTTGACGGATCCCGTGGTGTTGCGGCCGAAATCGAACCCGGTGAAGGTGTGCCAGGCCGCCGTACTGGTACCGGTCGTCCAGCGATCCCAAGCTCCCGCCACGCTCGCGGAGGACCGATTGAAGGACCAAACGGCTTCCTCCACGCCGGTTTCAGCCAGATTTAGTGCGGCATAGCTGTTGAAGGTACGCTTGGAAAAACGGGCCGAGGAGAGATTGAGATTAAGATAGCTGGCGAGTCCCACCGCAATCAGAGCGGCGATCAGCAGAGCCACAATCAGCACGGCTCCCCGTGTATCCGAAAAGCGGATAACTCGGTCCGGGTGGAAACGCCTTCCGGCGCGATGCGGGACTGGACGCCGGGTCGACATCAGTTACTCACCCGTTTGTTGCGCAGGATGTAGCGGGCAGAGACGGTTCCTTGCGTCTGAGTCACCGTAGTCGTGCCCTTGCGTCCGGCCCGCAGTGTAATCTGCAGTTGTTTGGTTTCGAGATCGTTGGCGGCGGAATTACCCGGCATCAACGCCTGCTCAAGCTTGAAACGTTCGAAGGTAAAGTCGTCGGCCACGCCGCGAACCAGGGCCAAACGAGGCAGCGTTGAGGAGGCCTCGCCGACGAGCCGATAAAACGTGCCGCGGCCCGGGCTGGAAGGGTCTCCGTCGTAAGCGTAGGTAACCGGGTTCGTGCCGCTGGCGGCCGCAACATACAGTGTGACGCTCTGGCTGCTGTGCCAGCGCAGGTCGGCCGCCTTGCGCGCATCCGCGCCAAAAATCTCGAGTGCCCGCCGCACCTGGGCCTCCATTTCGCTGTAGTTACTAGCCGAATACGCCGTGCGGCCGATCAGCAGGAACGCGCTCAGCACCCCGGCGAGGACAAACGTCGACAACGTGGAGGCCACGATAACCTCGGTGAGCGTGAAACCGTGGCGCGCGCGCCACGGTGCCGAACGGCGCTGCTTAATGGGCGGTGTAGAAATAGTCATACAGCCCGCTTTTCCCGTAACGTGTAAGATACCGCACCGTTTGCTCACGGCCGTCGTAGCCGCGCCAGGTCGCCACGAGGACAATTTCTTTCATGTCATCCTTGAGATCCCGGATCGTGCGTACGCAGGTGAAGGATGTGTTGGCGGCACCGGGTACGGCCGGGGCGATCACGGTCTGATCGGCGGCATCTTGGAGAGCTTGAAGTTGAGCCCAGTTCTTCAGTCGCAACTGTTCAAACTCGGACTGCATCACCTGCGAGGCATGGCTCAGATTGCGGGCCGTATCCACAGACTGGAGTCCGCGTTGCAGGGTCACGATCGCCGTCGTAATCCCAAACACCAGCACGACTGCGGCCAGCATCACTTCGACCAAGGTGAAGCCGGAGGTGCGCACACCGTTCCGGCCGCTTGCGAACGAAAGCGGTCCGGTCTGACGAGAGTTGATGCGTAAAGTTCTCAAGCTAGCGGAGCATGGAAAGCTCAGTCTGGTTGGAAGGGCGGAATGGGTCCGGAATCGAGTCCAAGTGGCCCTATTGAGTAGACGTCTGTGCTTGCTGAACGTAAATGGCAGCCGCGTGCGCACGGCGTTTCACCTGGAGTTTTTCAAAGACGTTCACGAGGTAGTTTTTGACCGTGTTCTCGCTCAGCCCCAGTTGCTCGCCGACCTGCTTGTTCGTCATGCCGTCGGCTACGAGCGCGAGCACGCGTCGCTCCTGTTGGGACAACACGGACAGATCGTTCGTGGGTTCGGCAGAGGTGCCGCCTCCACGCAGAAGGCGGAGCACGCGGCTGGTGGCGTCGGGATCCAAAATGGAACGGCCCGCGGCGACATCTTGCAGGGCTTGGATCAAGCCCTGTGGATCGATCTCTTTCATGAGGTAGCCGTGGGCACCGGAGGTTACGGCCTCATAGACGAAGTTGTCGTTGGAATGCGACGTGAGTACGATGATCCTCGTGTCGGGCAGCCGGTTCAGGATCCGGCGGCAGGCGTCGAAACCGGAGCCATCTGGCAAGCGGATATCGAGCAGCACGATTTCGGGTTTGGAGCGCAGGCACTCGGCAACGGCATCTTCAACGTTGCCGGCTTCACTCACCACTCGCATCGGAGGATGCTCGGAAGCGGAAATAACGGTTTTGATGCCGCGGCGGACGAGTTCGCTGTCATCGACGAGCATGATTCGCAAGGGCGGGCGGGTCGTTTCATTCATAAGTTCAAGGAGAAGCTGAGCTTGACGGAAGTGCCGTTACCGGGGTGGGAGTCGACGACCAGTTGTCCGCCGAGTTCGCCGGCTCGTTGGGCGAAGTTATCGAGACCGTTTCCTGGTGAAATTGAACTGGCCGTGTCAAAGCCGCGGCCATCGTCGGTTACTTCGAACTCAGCAAAGTCGCCCTGGCGTCGGAGTGCGACCGTGATGTGGTTGGCCTCGCCGTGACGCAGCGCGTTACTCACGGCTTCGCGTGCGATCTGCAGAGCGTGAACGCGCTGGCTGAGTGACAGGCGCGAGGAGAGTTTATCATCCATTTCGACCTGCGACTGAAACGGTCGCAGGCTTTGCATGGTTTCGAGAAGATTGTGCACCGCGTGCGAAAAAGTCTGGAGCTTCAAGGCCTCGGGTTCCAGGCCGACGATGAAATTGCGCACGTCGTGGATCGTTTCGTTCAGTGCGCCGCGCGTTTGTTCGAGCCGAATGGCTGCTTCGGTTTGTTCCGGGTGCAGGTGTGTCCGGATGCCGGAAAGACCCATTCCGGCCGCGTAGAGGGACTGAATTACGCCGTCGTGCAGATCGCGCCCAAGCCGGGCTCGTTCCTCGAGATTCTCGCGGAGCATTGCTTCGGTGCGCGCAAGGGTTTGCTCGGTGCGTCGGCGTTCTTCGATCTCGCGCTGCAAGGATTGACGTTGCGCGAACGAGGAGATCACGAGTTCAGCCACGCGTCCGAACTCGGTCTTCTCTTGGGAAAGCGGCGCCGCAGGAGTGATGTCGTTTGAAGCGAGGCTATCCCGAATTCGGGCGAGGGGGCGGAGGACCCAGCGGTGCAGCGCGAGTGCGAGAGCGCCGAGGACGAGGATACCGTAGGCGATAAACAAGAGCGTCTGCAGTCCGCTGGATCGCAGCGAGCGCTCAACCTCTGGCACGGCATAATCCAAGCGTAAAACGCGGACGGTACGTCCTTGCCAGTCGTGCAGTGGGCGTAGCAACACCAAGTGGCCGGGGAGCTCGGGCGTCCGGGCCAAGGCCTCGGTGGAACGTAGCGAGAGCGTGCTCTCCATGAGTTTCGCGAGTGTCGTCAGCAACGCGGCATCCCATTTCCGTGCCCCTACGATCCAAGGGCGAGTGGCGTCCGTTGCGGGCTGAACTCGCCGAATGCTTAACTCGAGCATCGCCCCTTCGTGTTCGATGAAGAAGCGCGGGCTGGGGGTCTCCGCAACCAGTTGGACAAACTCCTCCGTGCTCAGAGGCAGTTCCGGTGGCGTGCTCCTGTCGGTCACGGATGCCTGCAGGCGCACCTGACCGTCATCTGCGACGACCCAGAGTGCGTGCACATTGGTCTGTTGGAGGCTCGTGATGACCTTCTGTCGTGCGAGGTCGAAATCCGCTTGAGCGATCATCGCCGCGAACTCCTTGAAATGGGCAAAGTCCGCGACGGCTTGCGGGAGCTCCCGGCTCACCGCGTCGAGCCAGTGGTTCAGCATCACTGATCGCGCCTTGCGATCCTCCTCTAAAATTTCGTCACGGGTCGAGCGCTCAAACGAGCGGAGCGCGACTAACGTGATCAGGAAACCTCCAAACAACAGACTCAGCAGCAGAGTGAAGCGAAGTCTGATACTCATCGTCGTTGCGGAAAGTCCCTAGGGTGCATCGGGTGACGTGCCAAGAGAAAGGAGACGGTCTCCGTGTAAGCCGCAGGCAAGGGTCGGGGAAACCGGGGTGACGAGGTCGGGGAGAGCTGCGGGTTGATATGACGCCCGCGAGTAAAGACCGTTTGGACCAACGTGGACGGGTCGCTCGGTCGGATTAAGAACGCCTGGTTGGCGGCCCTGCCGCAGGTTTGATTCTCGCTGGCAGAGTCCGGGCAAAGAGCCACGGAACGAGGATGCAGCGAGCAGCCCAAATGAGAAACCCCTTGACTCTCCCTCTGGCGTTTGAGTCTTTGTCCAACTACAAATTTTAGAACGACCATGGCCAACACTAAATCTGCCATCAAAGCCGCGCGCAAAACTGTGCGCCTCACCGAGCGTAACCGTGGTACGAAGACCCGTTTGAAGACCCTGCGCAAGCGGCTCGACACGGCGATCGCCTCCAAGGATACCGCCGGAAGCAAGACCGCTGCAGCGGACTACGTTTCCGCCATGGACAAGGCCGTGAAGTCCGGCGTCGTCCATAGGAACGCCGCCTCGCGCGCCAAGTCGCACGCGGGCAAGGTGTTCGCTGCCAAGTGAGTCAGGGCGCGATCGCTCGCGCTTTTGCCCCGCCTCCTTTTCGCCCTGCACGCGCAACGTGCAGGGATTTTTTGTGTTTAAGGGTCGCGGGCGAATCGCGCGCGACGGCGCTTGCTCCGCCTCGTTTTCGGCTTTTTTCCCGAGCCATCCGAAATCGCGCGTGAATAGGAATTGAGCTTGGCCGCGGCATCCGCGTTGATCCGGCGCTTACGTGGTCGATCGAGTAGAGCTTCATCTGATGCGGCACGCGGAATCCGCGTGGCAGGCGGTCATCCGCCCCTGGCTCGAGGCGGGGCGTGGGCGTTTGGAACGGAGTTACGTGATCGTTGCCTCCCGGGGGCAGGCACATGGTCTGAAACAGCGTTGCCTGGCAGAGAATGTTGCCCTGCTTGGCGTGGAGTTTCTGACGCCCGGCCTCGCGCGAAAAAAATGGACCGCACGACAGAGTGAGACCGCGCCTGCCATCGGGCGGGAACTCTTGCTGCTGGGCTTGCGGACGCTGGTGGAGCGCCGGCTTCGAGCGACGCCAACGGAAGCGCCGGAATGGGGGTTTTGGAAAAGTTTGCAGAGCGATGCCGAGCGCGCGCTCAACGATTTCGACGAATTACAAAAGGCCGGGTTGAGCGCCGAGGATTTCCCCAGCGAACCTTTGCGGACAGTCTTCGTGGAGCTCGTCGCCTGGGTCGCCAAGCGAGGTTATCGACTGTCGGCGGTTGAGGCGAAACAGGCGGCGCTCGAGCCTTTGCCGGAAGACCCGCAACCTCTCGCTCGTCGCGTGCTGGTCGCCGGACTGGGCGTGGAAATGTGGGGCGAGTTTTTCAACGTCTGGGCCTTTGTGCGCCGATGCGAGGTAGCGACGGTAATCCTACCCGAACCTGAATTTCGCGAAGGTTCGGCCCACGACGAGCGCTGGGTTGAGCTTTGGGAGCGCCTGCTCGGGATCGCGGGGCTGGCGATCGATGCGGAGGAACCGGAGATGACGTGCGAAGCGGTCGGCGCGATCTGGGGTCGTCAACGCAGCGACTCCGCGCCCGCCGCGCGCATCCTCGTAGGCCGGACTCGGGCCGATGAGATGAACCTGGTGGCGGCCGACATTACGCGATTGCTGGAGGAAGGAGCGGAAAATATTGCGGTCATCTTTCCGCGCGCCGACGCCGCGCATCTTCAGCTCACGCGTGAACTCGCGGCGCGGGGCGTAGCGTTTGCCGATTTGCTGGAAGCGGCGGCTCCGCCTCCGGTGGAAGCGCAGGCGCTGCGGGCGCTTCTTCGTTTCTACGAGCGGGGCGCCCGGGTGGAGGATCTTCTCGGACTTTGGCCGTTGTTGCGGGCGATTGGAGTTGTGACGTTGTCCCTCGCCGAGGCGCGTCGCGCTTGCGAGCGGAGCTTCGATACGCGTCAGACGCACGCAGTTTCCGCGCATCTCGACCTTTGGGCGGTGCAGGCTCCGGAGCTGGCGCGGGTCGCCGGCATTTTGCTGCCCGCGTGGCCGGATGAGTGGTCGATCGCGGATGCGCTGCGGTCTTTTCGGAAAACCTGCGAACAGCTTGGCTTGGAGGAGCCGGAAGAGTGGGGCGCACTCGATGTCTTTGCCGTGCGGGACACGGATCTGATCCCCGCGACTGTCATCGTCGCTACGCTGACCTCTTTTTTGCCGGAGCGGAGTCCGGTGCTCGGAAGCCCCGGGCGCGGTGTCTTTGCTCGTGTGACGCTGACGACCCGCCGGCGAGCGGAAGGGCTGGCGTGGTCTCATTTGATTTTGGTGGAGGCCAACGCAGGCATCTGGCCAGAACGGCGGGAGCCGAGTTGCTGGCTGACGGACCCGCAGCGGGCGGAGGTGAACGCTCGTCCAGATACTCTCTTTGGGCTCTTCACGGCTGACGATCGCAGTGTGGTCGAGCGAGCGGCATTTGTGTCGCTCACGCGTGACACCACCGAGGAAGTGTTGTTTTCCGCGGCGCTGTTTGCGCCGGAAGAACCCGAGCTGCGGTTGTCTCCGAACAGCTGGCTGGAGCGAGTGATTTGGGCGCAGAGAGGTGTCGAGGAAGTCGAAACCGTTGAAGATGAATTTGGGCGGCTGGCGCGGGCCGTTCCGATGCAGCCGCCCGCAGATCCGGCGATGGTGGATCACTGGCATGAGGTCTGGCTGGGTCGCCGCGATCATCTCCGACCGTTTGACGAGTTCTTTTTTTCCGGTGATCCGGCTCGGATTACGCCGGCGAAACTATCGGCGCGTTTGATTGAGCGTGGGGTCCAGGACCCGGCGGAATTATGGTTTGAGGCTGTGCTCGGCATTCGACGGGTGGAGTGGAGCCCGTTCTTGCGGGCGCGGCGCAAGGCTCTGGGGCAGCGGGCGCATGAATTGCTTGCGCGGGTGTTGCATCCGGGCGACGAGACCGTGCGTGGATTTGGCAGGATGCCGGATCAGCGGGAGGCGGGGTTGCGGCTCGACCGCGAGCTTGCGGCGATGCGAGCGCAATGGCCGGACGACCGCTATTGGGATTCGTTTTATGCGGAGCTCGCCCATGTGAGCCGGGCGTTGCTCGCAAACGCCTATACCGTCGAAGCAGGCGCGTATGTCGCGGCGGAAGCGTGGTTGCCGCCCGAGGCGAAACTGGTGTGGGGAGAGCGGACCATGCGGATTGTGGGACGCTTGGATCTCATCCGCCTCGATCGCGCGGAGTGGAGTGGCGCCACGATCGATATTGTGGATTTCAAGACCGGCGGCGACGCGGAGCTATCGGCGGAGCGGATGGCGAGGAACGGGGCCTCGCTGCAACTGGGCGTTTATCTGGCGGCGGCGCGATCACTGGGGATTGCGGGAGGCAAAGTCTGGATGATCAAGCCGGAGCCGGGAGCGGTGACCCAGCTCGGGTTTGATGACATGAAGGTTGCGTTGATCAAACTGAATTGGCTCGAGGACGCGGTGACGCGGGGAGTCTACGGGGCTTTGACGCGGGATCGTTCGAACTATGCGCCGTCGGGTTGCGCCTGGCCGCTGGCTTGCACGCCGATTTCGTCGGTCGTGCTGGAGCAGAAGTTTCAAGCGACCTTTGGCGTGCAGACGGAGGAGGCGATGCATGAGTGAGCGACTGATCGACGGCGAGGCCCGGGACCGTTTCCGCGACGAGTGGGATCGCAACTTCGCGGTCAGCGCGAATGCGGGATCGGGCAAGACCACGGCGATTTCCGAGCGGCTGGCCGCCATGGCGCTCGCGCCGGGAGCGGCTGAGCGTTTGCGGCGCACGGCGGTCGTCACGTATACGAAAAAGGCGGCGGTACAAATTGGGCGGCGAGCGCGGCAGGTGCTGCTCCGCCGTATCCAGGAATCGGGCACAGCGGATCTGTCGGCCCTGGATCAGCTGGAACGGACCTTCTTCGGCACGATTCACAGCTTCTGTCTCAAGCTGGCGAATACGTATGGGCAGACGATTGGGATTAACCTGAATCCGACCGTCATCGCGGAAAGCGATGAGGAATTGTGGGAGGAGTTTGTGGAGCAGGATTCGATGGCGTTTACGGCGTTGAACGAGCGCGAGCTGGCCGCGTTTTTGCGGCATGTCCCGCTCGAGGACATTTTCCGGGTGGCGCGCGAGCTGGATCGGGCGACGGCGACCTATTTGAAGGCGAGGCCGCCAACTGGAATGCCGCATCCGGCGTCAGCGGCGTACGAACAGCTCATGGCGCTGGTCGCCAAAGGTAACGGGGCCAGGAACCTGGTGGTGAGTCAGGCCCGGGCCCGGGCCTGGAGTGAGGCCTGGGCAAGCGGGGCGGGGTTCCTGCCCTTGTATGAACCCGCGGGATCCGCCAAAGTCGTGGTCGAGTCGGCACGCGCCTGGATGGCGCCGCTGAAGCGATGGCTGGCGGATGCGGCAGCGGTGCTGGCGGCGGAGCTGGCGGGCCGTTACCGGGAGTGGCGGTTTGACCGGGGAGTGCAGACCTACGCGGATCAAGTGGACGCGGCGCTCGCGGTCCTGCACGATGACGTATTGCTGGATAAGATACGCGACGAAGGGTGGCGCATTGTGCTGGATGAAGCGCAGGATACCGATCCGCAACAATTCGCGGTGCTGGTGGAGCTGACGCGGCCCCGGGGAGCGCGCCGGGGGGCGTGGCCCGTGGTGCCCGGGGCGGTTCCTCCGCGACCGGGGCATTTTTGCATGGTGGGAGACGGGCAGCAGGCGATTTACGGCAGTCGTGCCGACATCTCGAATTTCACGCGGCATGTGGACGCGTTTCATCTCGGCGAGGGTGGTGAGTTGTTGCAGTTTCAAGTGAGTTTCCGCGCGCCGCAGGCGTTGTTGGACGTGTTGAATGCGACTTTGCCGGCGGCGTTTGGAGAGGAACGTGAAGAGAACTTTGGGCCCGCGCCGGCGGAAGGTGCACCGCCGCCGTTTTTGCAGGTGCCTTATGTGCCGCTCGAACCCGGCCCGCGAAATGAGACGGGGGCGATGGGATGCTTTCCCTTGGAAATACCTGCAAGCCCGCCGGAAGGGGTGGAGGCGTGGCTGGCGGAAGAGTGCCGACAGCTTGCGTCCTGGCTGCGCGCGAAAGGACCAACGGCGGTCGGAGTGGATACATGGGGCGATGTCGCCGTGCTGGCCCCGCGGAACGACTGGCTGTTGGCCGCGCGAAAGGCGTTCGAGCGGGTTGGACTCGAAGTGGCGCTGCAGACGCGTCGGAACCGGTGTGGCGATAATCCGGCGTATGCGTGGCTAAGCGGATTGCTCGCGGTCTGCGCCGACCCCGAAAACATGTTCGAATGGACGGGCGTGTTGCGGGAAATTTTCGCCGTGAGCGACGGGGTGGTCGCGGCGGAGATGCGCGAACGTGGGCGACTGATGTGGGAAGAGCCGGAGGTTCATCCCGAGGTGCTCGCCAGGGCGCTGCAAACCGTTCGGCCGTTTGTGTTGCGCGTAAACGATGACACGACCCCGTTGGGGGAGTTTGTGCGCACGCTGGCGGAGAGTTGTGGTTTGATGGCCAAGGCGCAGCGGCTGGATCCGAGCGGTGGCATCGCTGGCGAGTTGGAGCGATTGCTGGCGGGCGCAGCCGAAGCCGGACTCACCGGTACGAGTGCACGCGTGTGGTTGGAGGAGTTGCTGGCGTGCATCGATGACGGTCGCCCGGCGGGAAAGCCGAGCCGTACGGCGATAAATCTGCTGACCTCGCATTCCGCCAAGGGGCTTGAGTGGCATGCCGTCATCGCAATTGGGTTGTGGCGCGGCATAGGGCAGGCGCCGGACCGCGGGCTCAAACTGGTGCGGGAAAAAAGTGGCGCGCGTCTTTTTTTCGATTCGAGCAGCCTGCCGCCAGATTCCTGCCTGGCGCGAGATCGAGAGCGAGTGCGGGAGCTCACGCGGCTGCTGTATGTAACGCTGACCCGTCCACGTCGCACCTTGGTTGTTCCTTGGGCCGCGGGGTTTGGTGGGCGTCAACGGGAGAAACCCAGTTTCGCCGAGTTGTGGGGAATTGATTTTGAAACGATTTCGCCGGTAGACGGCGGAGCCCCGGCCATCGAGTTCGACGAACCGTATCCAGAAAAGCCCTTCACGAAAACGGAAGAGCTGACGTTGCGAACCGTCCAGCCGAGACCGGCGTTGCCAGCGCGAGTCTTGCCGCACGAACTCGCGGAGAAACCTGATTTCTCGCGGAGCATTCGGCATGAGGCCGGGGTGGACGCACCGCGACCGCCTTTCAGCTCAGGAGATGCGATCGACTATGGTTTGTGGTGGCATGACACGATGGAATTCGTGCCGTGGGACACTGAACCTGAGGCGATCTCCGAGTACGGAAAAGGCGCGATTGAGAAGGCTCGTGCCCTCGGCTTTGGTCTTCGCGCAGAGGAGGAGTGGAAGCTTCTCGTGGGGAGTGAGGCCTGGCGCGTCCTGCGCGAACCAAGGTGGACGCGACTTTCGGAGTTGGGGATTTTCGCCCCGCTACGGGGAGATGTATGGATCGACGGTGTGATCGATTTGGTGCTGCATGATTCAGCAACGAACGAGGTGTGGGTGGTGGACTGGAAAACCAATCGACGAAGCGGGAACGAATCAGTGAATGAGCTGCTGACGAGGCTTGTTTCCGAGTATACTCCGCAATTGAAGGCATACGGATCCTGCCTCGAAACATTTTTCCAAGGTGCTGACCAGCGGCTACTCGTGTACTCTAGTGCGGCAGGGGAATGGGGCGAAGTTGCCCGGTCCTGAAATTGGTCAGAAATTCGGGCTTTACAGCGGCGAAACCCCATCGCAAGTTGACCGTTCGCCAAACAAACCAACATGGGCAATCTGAAAAAGAAACGTCGTCTGAAGATGAATAAACACAAGCGCAGGAAGCGCTTGAAGTCGAATCGCCACAAGAAGCGCACTTGGCAGAAGTGACGACGGGGCGCGTGCCGCCCTCACTCATCAATTTCATCGACCCACCGGGATTTCCCGGTGGGTCTTTTTTTTGCTCTGGCCCGACGCGTTCACAGAGCCAAAGGGCAGGTCGCTTTGTGGTCCGAAGGAATTGTAAAAACCGGACCGAGTTACGCGCTGTGCTCAAGAAAGGGGAAATGGCTCCGAGGTAGGGAATCTCCGTTGTTTGACCTTGGGTCCCTTGGGGCACTTGGGACGGTCCGCGCCAGCCAGCGGATTTTTAAAAATCTGACGGTATATAAAACAGTCTTTACCAAGTATTAGCAAATTAGTTGTCGAAGTATCATCGTCGCCGCATGTTTCTCTCTCCAAAGTTCAAGGGGTTCTATGTCGAGTTCAATGACCACGCCGTCATGCTCGCTCGGACCTCGTCTGTCGCTTCCCCCTTTACCATCGAGGAAATGAGGGAATGTGCCGTTGGAGATGCGGCTGGGTTGGCCGAGGCCATCAATCAGCTTCAGCCGAAAAAAAGCCCCAGTGGTTATCTGCACGCCACGGTTTCCGTTTTTCCTCCCAGGCGCGTGATTCGTCGTCACACCATGGAGCTGAAGCGGGTGAAGGATCCTGCTTATGTTGGTGAAGTCTGCAGCCAGCAGTTTCGCATCGACCATGAGCAGTATTCGCTCGCGATCTTGAACGCGGGGGAAGGGACTGAATCCGATTTCGGGAAGGGGGCGCAGAAAGAGGTTATTTTTTGCGGGTTCCCAACCGAAGATGTAAACGCGATTCAAGCGGGTTTGCTGCAAAGTGGTATCTATCCCGAACGGCTGGAACTCGGTTCGGTGGCGACCTTGGGCGCGGTGGTCGATTGTCTGGCCCACGCCAAATCGAAAACTCCAACGCTCGTCCTCGAGATCGGGGCGGATACGACCCATTCTTTTATTATCTCGGCGGCCGGAGTCGAAGCGTCGCGGCCGATCCCGCAGGGACTCGATGCCATGGTACCGATCGTGCAGAAGGAACTCGGACTCAAAGACGAGGAATCCGCCCGCCGGCTGTTCTACTCCAATACCTTCGATTTTACGGGAATGGGACCGTTGCTCATCAAGCGTCTGCTTAAAGAACTGCAGTCCTCAATAGGATTCTACGAGGTTCAGACCGGCCAATCGGTCGGGCAGGTGTTAACGACCCAGCTGTCTCCGAAGCTCTCGTGGCTAGATGCGGCGATCACCGGAACGCTCGGTATCTCTAGTCTCAAGCTTGATCCCCTTCCGTGGCTCCAATCGCGCCACATTACCTTGCCTGAAGCACTGGTGCGAAATGCCCAGGATGTCCGTTGGTTCGGGCTGCTGGGGCTGATGACTCAATATAATTCTGTCCATGCTGTCACGTCTGAAGAGAAAAGGTGAGGCGTCCGTCGCCCCGTCCGTGCCGCCCTGGCATCCGAATTTCCGCAATTATGAAAAATTGCCGGATATCAAGGCCGTGCGCACGGCGTTTTTCGTCAATGGTGTGGCCATCCTGCTCGCGATTTCGCTGACCATTTATTTTGGATTCAACGAATGGCAGCTGCGTGCTATCAATAAAGATACCGCTGAGATCCAGGCCCGGATTGAGCGTGACAAAAAAACCAGCGAGCAGGCGATCGCGTTATTCAAGATGTTTCAGGCCGACGAGGCGCGGATCCTTGAAGTCGACGCCTTTATCAAATCGAAGCCGATGATTTCAGTGATCATCACGCGACTCGGAGAAACCCTGCCTCCCAATGTAGCGGTTGATAATCTCGATTTTCGTGACACCGGCCTGACCGTGCGTTTGTCCGTTCGCGGCACTCCCGATGTGGCGAGTGGATATTCGACAAAATATCTCGAGCAGCTTCGGACTGATCCCCAGCTCGCGCTCTTTGACGAGTTTACCTTCACCAGCACGCCCTCGCCGAATCCATCGACGGGCCGAATGGCGGTTGAATTCTTCCTGCATCTCAAAGGCGCCCCCGCCGGGAGAAAATAATGAGCAACGACGAACTATTTTCTTTTATCAAAAAGAACCCCATTAGCGTGGGATGCGGCGTACTGTCGCTCTTTTTGGCCGTTGGCCTGTATCTACGAAGTACGGAGATTCCGGAGGCGGAGGATATCCTGATTCAGAAGACCGCGATGGCGGAGCGGTATGCCTTAAATATAAAAAACTCGGTTCAGCTCAAGGAGCAGGCCGATGCCCTGGCCGCGGCGAACAAGGAACTGGACAGCCGAATTATCCGGGCAAGCCAGTTGGGCTCGAACACTCAATATTTCTACAAGCTGCAAAGTGACACCGGGGTGAAGCTAATCGAGTTTCGTCAGACGACTGTGGTTATTCCTCCGACGAAGGCCAAGACAACCTATTCCCCCATTGTTTTCAACGTCGCCGTCCAGGGAACGCTGTCACAAGTAATGAACTTTCTTCGTCAGCTTGAGAGTGGCACGCACTACTGTCGCGTGCTGACCGCGAACTGCAGTGGTAACGCGAGTGCGCGGAATCAACCGCTCACGCTTTCCCTCAACCTCGAAATGCTCGGTTTGCCATGAACACGCGCTTGTTGGCCCATTCCCTCCTCGCGCTGCTGGCGCTCGCGGCTTCGCGCCCCTTGTTTGGGGCACGCACTGCATCGGACATCACTCCGCCCCAGCGGCGGCAGGCCTCCGTGGAAACGGCGGAACGCCTGACGCGGCGCGTCCCGCCACCAGATTTACCGGCCGACCTCCCGAGCCCCTTTAATCCTGTGGGGTTTGATCTTCCGGATCCGGATGTCCTGGCCGCGGCAAAAGCTCTGCGTGATGCCGCCGCCGCCGCCGCCGGCGCGGTCGTCAGCGGGCCTGCCACCGACCGGGAAGTGATCGAGGCCCTGGCCCTTCGCCTCAACCCTTCGGGCACCTTTATTCTCGGGGGCAAGCCGCTGCTGATCATCGACCGCAACCGCTTCGAACTCGGGACGAAGTTCATCGTTACCTATGAGGAACGAGATTACGAACTGCAGCTAATCTCCATCGATCGTACCACTTTCACGCTCCGCTACCGTGGCGAAGAAATCACTCGGCCAATTAAACCTTTAAAGTAATATGAGAACCCGCACGCCCCAGCCCATCACCGTCACTGCGCTGTTGGCCGTTTTGGCCGCTGCTTCAGCCGTGGCTCAGCCCACTGCTGCACCCGCAGCCGACCAACCGGCACCACCCGCCTCCATGACCGTTGCGGTGGTAGGCGCCGATGCCGGCGTATCCACGCCGACCCGCGATCCCTCGGGTCGCGATACGCTTTCGGTCGATTTTCCCGACGAGGATGTCCGAAATATCCTGCGCAATGTCGCCGATCTGTTTGAGCTCAATATAATCATGCCTGAGGCGTTGCAGGGGAAAACCACGATCAAACTCCGGGAAGTGACCTGGCGCCAGATTTTTCAAAGTGTGCTTCAGCCGGTCGGCTTCACCTATATTGAAGAGGGTAACATCATCAAGATTGTCAGTAATGAGAGTCTCCTCCAGGAGCCGACGTCAACGGATGTATTCATGATCAACTATGCGCGTGCGTCAGACATCCTTCCAACGATCACCTCCCTGGTCGATCCAGCCGCCGGCGGAAGAATCGTAGTCGATGCACGCAGCAACAGTCTAGTAATCACGGAACGGCCTTCACGCATGAATCGGATTCGGCCGATTATCGAGCAGCTTGATCGTGCGACTGACCAGGTAATGATCGAGTCGAAGTTCGTCGAAGTCACGGGCAGCGATGCGAAGAACATTGGCGTTAATTGGTCTTCGCTTCAGAATTATCAGCTCTCTGCCGGCAGTTTGGGCGGAGCGTTCACGCGAGGGCGAGAACAAGCCGGAAGCGACGGTTTCGAAGCCGCCAATTCCAATATCCGCGAGAACGTGGCAGGGACGAACAATAGTAATCTGACCAATGTAACGAATTCGCAAACGAGTGGATCGACCAATACGAACGCCGTCACCTCTTCCAACGGTTCGCCGACTTCGACATCCACGACTGGAACCACGGGTTCTTTGTCCAATGGTACCACGACGACCGTCGCGAATGGCACGGTCGGCAGTTCCACCAACACCTCGAACAATGCGATGAATCTTCTGAACTCGCTTGTGAACAACGATGCGACGGCTCGAACGCTCAACGCGGTGTTTTCGGCCAGCGATTTCAATATTGTTCTAAGTGCGTTGCAGACGCTCCAGAATACAAAGGTGGTCTCAAATCCCACCATTGTGACCTTGAACAACAGCCAGGCAGTTATCAATGTTGGCGAAGAACGCCCGATCCCGTCTTATACGTACAACTCTGAGCGGGGGGTGTATGAGGTGAGTGGGTTTCAATATCGTCCGATCGGTATCATCCTGCGGGTGACCCCTCAGGTTAATTCACGTGGATTCATCAAACTCTCGGTCGAACCGGAGGTGAGTCAGTCCACTCGAGATGCCAACTTCCAGGGGGCGGCCATTCCAATCGTCGAATCCCGTAAAGCGTCGACGGTTGTATCGATCAAGGACGGTTATACGATGGGCATCGGCGGTCTGATGCGCAGCGCCTCGAACGATACTAATAATAAGGTTCCCGTACTGGGTTCGATTCCAGTCCTCGGCCGTTTGTTTGCTCACAAGGCGCGCATCCACGACACCTCGAACCTAATCATCTTTATCACCGCCAAGACGATCAGTGCCGAAGGGGCACCGGTTGAGGAGGTCTTCAATCCGAATCAGGTTCGCAGCCTCCAGATGCAACGGGAGGATCTTCCAGGCTATCGCGATGGTTCCGATCCCTTCCTGCCGCCGACCGCCGCGGTCACCAAGTAAGAGAGCGCCACAACCTCCATGTTTAAGAACCGCGTCCGCTCATGAAAACACTTTTTCGCGTCCTTAGTTTTTGGGCCGTTTTTGGCCTTCTTGCACCAGTCTCGCTGTTTGCCCAGCAAGAGCCTATCCTCGGCATTAATATCAAAGGCATCAGTGTGTCGGGCGTGGCTGCCTCAAACACACTCCAGGCGGGAGAAGTTATAGCAGTGGCCGTCAATTCAGGCGGCAGCGGCTACGACGCTGCTCCTGTCGTTACCATCAGCGGTGGTGGCGGCGCTGGTGCCATTGTTACTGCCACCATTGCCAATGGGTCGGTCGTCGGCCTGACGATTGTCAACGGCGGCACCGGGTACAAAAGCCTTCCGACGCTCACCATTGCTGGTCCAGGAAGCATGCGAGCCACGGCACAAGTGCCGGTGATTACCGCTGGTGCCATTACGAGTATCTCGGTTGCGGGCGGAGGAAGCGGCTACACGGTTGCTCCACAAGTCACGATTACGGGTGACGGGACAGGCGCAACCGCGACCGCCACGGTTTCGAATGGTGCTGTAACTGGGATCGTGATTAATGCTGGAGGTGTAGGTTATACGGCCGGTACCACGGTTTCAATCGGCGCTCCTGATAGTGGTCGCGCGGCGATTGGTCGCGTAATTGATGTTGGCACGTTATTTCTCCCTCCCACGCATAACGAGTCTTACGGCTTGGTCGGGAGTCAGATGAATATTACAGCAATGGCTGTCGGCACGTTTCCACCCGATGGATTCACCTACAGCTTTTTCGTTAACGGACAAAGTATTTTGGAAACCAAACCTATTCCAGGCGGTGTTCCTGCGACAGCTTCATGGATTCCTCCTCAGCCTGGAGCTTATCTTCTGACCGTGACGGCGACAGATGGCGTACACACGGTGACTTCATTGGCTGTTCGGTATTTCGCCGTTGGAACGGCGTTGATTGGTCCAGTGGACAACACGCTGGTGCCTAATGGCTCGTCCGTTATCATTCAAGCTACGGCCACGCCGGCGCCATCGGGGATCAATGCTTTCGTCCAACGGATGGACTTTTATGTTGACGACGTGCTAAGGGGTTCAGATTCAACCTATCCCTATTCGTTCATTTATACACCTACAGAATTACCGTCCACCCATAGTATTGAAGTCCGAGCTTATGACAATAACGGCAATCAAGTGCCGTACGGTGATGCTGCCAAGCGGCGCGTCCACATGGTGTCGTCCATTGGCACTCCGCCGATTGTACGCATTGTAAACCCTCCAGATGGTAGCAATGTGACGTCCGGTTCCACTGTCACCTTCATGGCGGATGCCGTGGCTCCCAGTGGTTTTATCAAGAACGTCGATTTTTTTATTAATGGCGTTTTGCTGAGTTCGTCCCAGAAGTTTCCTTTCACCGCACAGTGGACGCCGCAGGTGCCAGGGAGATATCAATTTGTGGCGATTGCCTTTGATGATAAGAGCAATGCCGTCGCTTCGGAACCCATTTTTCTGACAGCCACGGGAGCATTCCCGACTGCGTCGATCGTTAATCCCACGAGCGGGATCAGCGTGGTGCAAGGGACATCGATTCCGGTGACCGTGAGCGCGGCCGGACCAGACGGAGGAGTCGCGAGCCTGAAGTCCATCGAGTTTCTCGTCGATGGCGCAGTGAGTGATTCTTTGCCGAAAGCTGCCACGGGCGGCACGACCGGTGGAGCGACGGGCCCCGCCGTGCTGGCCGATCCTTTTGTCTTCAACTGGCGGAGTAATGTCGCGCTGGGTACCCATCGCCTCTCGGCTCGGGTGACCGATTCGAATAATTTGAGCATCACCTCTTCCGAGATCATGGTGACAGTGGTGCCCAATCAGGCGCCACTGGTTTCGCTCACGTCGCCCTCGGCCTCGAGTACGATTACGGCGAACTCAGCCATTACGGTCACCGCCTCGGCGAGTGATTCGGATGGTTCAGTTGAAAGGGTCGAATTTTTTGCCAATGGGCTGAGTATCGGACGTGCTACCAGCCGTCCCTTCCAGATGAATTGGACCCCGATCATTCCTGGGGAAATGGTGGTAACAGCCAAGGCCACGGACAACGGAGGGGCTTCCATGACGTCCGCCGAGGTGATCGTGACAGTTGATCCTGCGACCAGCAGTAATGATCCTGGTGCCGGTTCGATTGCGAATACCGTATATCGTGGCGATTACGGCTCGATCGATGAAAGCGGGCGTTTCGCTTTTGCGATCAATCGAAATGGACGCGGTACCCTTATCGCGTTTGCTACCACTCCGGTTGGGAAATCCTATTTCTGGAATGACATTGCAGTAAACGCCGATGGCACGTTCGCCGTCCACGATAGCAGCAACCAGGTTGTTGGCAGAGGTCAGACGTCTGTCACCGGCATTTCCGGCCAGGTCGGCGGTAAAACGTTTATCGGGCCGATTACTCCTGCAACCGCCACCTTCACTCCGTTGATTGTGAACGGTGCGCTTATGGGTGTGGCAGGCAGCCAGGTCACGGCAATTGTCGGGGGAGATGGTTCGATCACGCTCTATATAGGGTCCGGAGCTGCTCGTGAGGCCGGCACAGGATTTCTTTCTAACGCGGGTACCTATAATCTAACGTCCGCGACGGGCGGGCGAGTTACAGGTAGCCTCGCGAGTGGCGCCTCAGTCGTCAGTGGATCGGTCACGGGAGCGGTCACCGGCTCCTTCGTGCTGCGGCCGCTGGCGAGTCGGATTACCAATATCTCGACCTTGGCCCTGGCGGGAAGTGGCGATCGGACGCTGATGGCCGGGTTTGTGGTCACCGGTAGCGGCACCAAGCCGCTCCTCATCCGGGCGGTGGGGCCGTCCCTCGTGAATTTCGGAATCGCCGGTCCGATCGCTGATCCGTTTCTTAGCATTGTCGGATCGAGTGGAGCACTGATCTCCTCCAACAACGATTGGGGTAATTCGACGGCATTGGCGAATGCCGCGGCACAGGTCGGGGCATTTCCATTGAACGCCAGCAGTCGCGATTCCGCCGTGCAGGTTTCCCTGCCAGTCGGGACCTTCACGACGGTGGTGGGTGGCGGGGGAGTCCCCGGCCCGGCTTTGATCGAAATCTATGACGCGGATCTCGGTGCCACGGTGAACTCCCGTATCACGAATATCTCCACGCGAGGCCAAGTGGGGGTAAACAATCCGATGATTGCCGGGTTCGTGATCACGGGTGACCAACGCAAACGCCTGCTCATCCGGGCAGTGGGCCCGACCCTGGCGAGTTTCGGGGTCACGGGAGCGCTCACCGATCCGCGGATCGAAGTCCTCTTTGGCAGTACCGTGATTGCGACTAACAATGACTGGACGGAAACCGCAATGGTCGCCCAAGTCACGGCGACAAGCCCAGTCGTGGGAGCATTTCCCCTCAACGCCAACAGCAAGGACGCCGCGATGGTGCTGCAGCTGAATCCGGGGGCCTACACGGTTCAGATTCGAGGTGCCAACGGCACCTCGGGTACGGCGCTCGTGGAGATTTACGACGCGGATCTTTGATCCGACTCAGTCGTCAGGCAAAGCCGCGTGATCATCACGCGGCTTTTTTTTGCAGTGGCGCCCACCGAGGACGGTGAGCGAGAGCCTCCTCCAAAAGAAACAGCTTTGAGCTTTTTCGAGTGCGCGGCGGCCATCGCCGCCTGGCGGTGCAGAGGACATATTTCCGGTATCGTCGGTCATCAAGTGGGCTGATGTCGCGGTGCCGTGGTTCTTCTGCTTCGACTATTGAGTCGTCATTTCGAAAATCTGGATGCAACGTCCGCGTTACCATGAGCAGCAGCGCCGCAGCCCTTTCTGCCACGGCTAATCCGCACGCCTTCGCCGGTGTTTTTGCGCTTTTACAGCCGCATATGTCCGAGTTGGACCGGTATCTTCGGGCGCAATTGGTTGCCTTTGAGCCCGAGATTCGACCGATGGTGGATTATTGCATCGACACCTCGGGGAAACGAATTCGCCCCGCCTTGGTGTTTCTCAGCGGGTGGAGGGGGCCGACGGAGTTGAAATCAGACCTCGTCCGGGTCGCCGCGGTCGTCGAGCTGGTTCACTTGGCGACCTTGGTTCACGACGACATCATGGACGAGGCGGATGTACGTCGTAATCGCCGAACGGCGGCGCGCGAATACGGCTCAACGGCGGCAGTTTTGCTCGGCGACGCGCTTTTTGCTCATGCATTGCACCTGGCCACGCAGTTTCCGACGACGGAGATCTGTGCCGCTGTCTCCGAATCGACGCGTCGGGTGTGTGCCGGCGAGATCGTCCAGACACTGCGTCGGCGGTCGACCACCATCACCCGCACGGAGTACCATCGGATCGTCGAGCTGAAAACCGCGGAGCTCTTCCGGGTGTCATGCTTTCTCGGTGCGCGCCTCGCCGGGTTTCCTTCCGACTATGTGGAGGCGGTGAGCCGGTTCGGCCGCCACCTCGGAATCGCGTATCAGATATATGATGACTTGGTCGACTTCTTTGGCGAGGAAGCCCGGATCGGTAAGACGCTGGGCACGGATCTTGCGAGCGGAAAACTCACGCTGCCGTTGTTGACCCTGCTGGAGCGGTTGCCATCGAGCGACGCGGACGCCCTGCGGGAGGAGATCACGGGAGACAAGATCCCGCAGCTTTCCCTTCGTCTCCAACAGATGGCGGAGCTTGGAGTGTTTACGACCGTGGCAGGGGCGGTGTATGCGGAAATCGCCGCAGCCCAAGCCGAGCTTCGGGCGGGACCCTCGCTGTCTCCAACCCCGCTGCTCCTTGGGCTATGTGATGTGCTCCAAGCTCAGGTCGCGGGCCTCCAACGTACGGGGTGATCACCTCCCTTTTGCAAATTCGGGTTGCGCGAGCCTGCGGATTACGCTTCTTTTTCTGAGTGATCGAAGCGACTAAAGTTCTTGGCAAGGCGCTGGTGGCGTCGCCGGAGCGACGGCTGGAAGCTGACGCCGACGTGGACGTCGTGCGCCGGGTCCAAGCCGGTGAGGTGGCGGCTTTCGACCGTTTGATTGTGAAGTATCGTGAACGCGTTTTCGGCATCGTGTACAACATGACCTCGAATCGCGAAGATGCTGCGGATTTGACGCAGGACGCCTTCATCAAGGCATTTCAGTCGATCCACCGATTCAGCGGACAGTCATCTTTTTTTACCTGGCTTTATCGCATCGCGGTGAATTCCACCCTCAGCCACTTACGCAAAGCGCGGCTCAGGTCATTCTTCAGCTTGGAACGGATCGATTCCGATGAGCCTGTTTCGAAGGAAATTATTGCGGCTTTGACGGATAAGACCGGCGTCGACCGCGACTCCTATGTTCGTGACCTCCAAGAAAAATTGAACGACGCGATGCAAAAATTGTCTATCAAGCATCGTACAGTGGTAACTTTATTTGAAATTGACGGCCTGAGTCATCAGGAAATCGCAGAAGTCATGGATTGTTCTGTCGGCACCGTGCGTTCACGACTGCATTATGCTAAGCAGCTGTTGCAGGCAGAGTTGCAACCCTATATTCGCCGATGAATCAGGATAAACCTCCGGTTACACTTGAAGACTTGCTGCGTCTAAAACGCGCGGAGCGTCCACCTGCAGAATTTTGGAATGAGTTCGATCGCGAGCTGCGCACCAAGCAACTCGCGGCATTGCTGGCGAAGCGGCCGTGGTGGCAAACGCTGCCGATCGCAGGTCTATTCGCTCGTTTGGGTCACCACCGCATTCCACTCGGTGCCGCCGCGGTGGTCGCAATTACTTTACTGACGGTTAGAAACGGCGCAGAGAGTGTGGGTTTAGTTGAGGAGCAGGAACGCACGGTCTACGCCGTTAACGAGCCGGGTGGCGGATCCTATCCGGCGCTCGTCCCCACGGTAGGCGTACATTCTGCCGTCGCGCGTTTTGAATCCACTCCGATTCCAGTCTCGGTCGATCAGACCGACGCCGAACGATCGGAAAGCGACGACAGAATCGGTCATCAGGACGCCGTGGTTGCCATCGACATGCCAGTGCGCTCTGAGCCGAGGCTCGGAGCCGGCCAGCTTTCTCATATGATTCCGTTATTGGGCGCGAACGAGGTTCACGCCGGAAACTCGAGAATCGCCTCACCGCGTTATATCGCCGCGAATCTGGAAGCGGCCCGAACACCGGAAGCGCTCGGGGTCGGATTGCTCAGTGTTGCCCCGCGCCAAGGGTTTGAGTCGAGGGCGCTTCCGGCCCCCCGTGCTTCGGCCATTGATCCCTTGCAGCAGATGACGCCTCCCAGCGATTTTCGCCGTTCCCGTTATCTTACTGCCATGGTGTCAACCACCAGCGAGGACAGCCTCGATCGGACCACCGCCCGAATGGCGCGACGTATCTCCGGTGACGAGTTGTACGAACAGGTTCAACGTTTTGGTACTCGGCGGGGCGGGCTGAACGTGAAGTTCTAACGGGGTCTGTCGCCCTTCACCTGCGTCGTGACGAGCCCCGCTTTTTCGCGGGGCTTTTGCTTTCGGGGATTTAACGCGTAAGTTCGTCAATGCGGCTCGAACGTGACTCGATGGGCGAACTGCCCGTTCCGGCGGATGCACTCTATGGCGCCAGTACTCAGCGCGCGGTGCTCAATTTTCCCATTAGTGGCCACCGCCTCCCCGATCCTTTCCTGCGGGCTTTGGGTCTTTTGAAATTGGCGTGCGCCCGGGCCAATGAGGAGCTTGGGATACTTTCGACCACCAAGAGTCGGTTCATTCAACGCGCCGCCCGCGAAATTGCGGACGGCGGCCATACCCGGGACTTTCCGGTCGACGTTTTCCAAACAGGCTCCGGCACGTCGTCGAATATGAACGCCAACGAGGTGATCGCCAACCGGGTCAGCATCCTGGCGGGCGAACCGCTCGGGTCGAAACGCCCGGTACACCCCAACGACGATGTAAATCTGGGGCAGTCATCCAATGATGTAATCCCAAGCGCACTGCACGTAAGCGTCGCAGTCGCACTGGCCACCACGCTCGCGCCTGCGCTCGATCATCTCGCCGCCGCGCTGGAACGAAAAGCTGATGCCTTTTTGGACATCGTGAAGATCGGACGAACCCATCTGATGGATGCCACGCCTCTCACGCTTGGTCAGGAGTTTTCCGGCTACGCGGCGCAGGGGCGCAAATCCGCCGACCGCGCGCGGCGAGCTGTCGGCCTCATGCGAGAGCTGGCGATCGGCGGTACGGCCGTCGGCACCGGGATCAACTGTCATCCGCAGTTCGCCGCAGCCGTCTGTCGTATCCTAACTCAGGAGACGGGACTCGAGTTCGTGGAGGCGCGGAATCATTTTGAGGCCCAAGGCGCGCGGGATGACTGCGTCGAAGTCGCGGGAATCCTCGGTGCCATCGCGGCGGCACTCACGAAAATCGCCAACGACGTTCGTCTGCTCGCGTCCGGTCCGCGGGCGGGGTTGGGTGAGATTTCTCTTCCTCCGACCCAGCCGGGCTCCTCGATCATGCCAGGGAAGATCAACCCGGTGATGAGCGAGATGCTCGTGCAGGTTTGCAGTTACACGCAGGGGCTTTCGCAGACGGTCGCCTTGTGCGGACGGGATGGACACTTCGAGTTGAATGTCACCTTGCCGCTCATGGCGCATTGCCTGCACGAATCAATTCACTGCCTGACCAATGCGGTGACCGTGTTTGCCGAAAAATGTGTTGCCGGAATTGAAGCTGACGCTGAGCGGTGCCGCGAACTGGTGGAGCGTTCGTTGATGTTGGTCACGGCCCTGAATCCACATATCGGATACGACGCGGCGGCGCAGGTGGCCAAGGAAGCCCTCGTCTCCGGCCGGACGCTGCGGGAAGTGGTTCTTGAGCGCGGTTTGATGACGGAGGCGGCGCTGGATCGCGCCCTCGATCCACGCGAGATGACCCATCCCAGCTCGGGGGTGCCGGGCCCCGGGGCGGGTTAACTTTCAACATGGCCGTCTATCAACACACCCTTTCCATTCGCACGCCCGGCCAGGGCACGCACGAGATCACCGAGCACGTGGGGCGCGAACTCGCGGCGAGTAAACTCAAATGCGGCATCGTCACCGTATTTTGCCGGCATACGAGCTGTTCACTTGTGATCATGGAGAATGCCGACCCGTCCGCTCGGCGTGATCTCGAGGCCTGGCTGAATCGTCTTGTTCCCGAGGACGATCCTCATTTCGAGCACACCTTCGAAGGAGCGGACGACATGCCGAGCCACATCAAAATGGCCCTGACACGGACGAGTGAAACGGTCCCTTTTGCCGAGGGAAAATTGCTACTAGGCACCTGGCAGGGCATTTTCCTGTGGGAGCACCGGAGGGCCTCACACGCACGCTCCATCGTCGTGACCCTCGTCGGCAAGTGATGCGTCGCCGATCCGTTTCGATCGATGGCGCTCATCCAGCCGCGTCCCGCGCTTGGTCAGGACTCGGCTGGATCGTATTCGTTTTTCGGTACGCGATCGGCGGACCGGCAGGACGCGTCCGGTCGTCAGTTCTTGGACGCAGTGGGCAGACACGCTCCACAGCCGTTGGCGAAGAAGTCGTTTCCTTTGTCGTCGACCAGAATGAATGCCGGGAAGTCTTCGACTTCGATTTTCCATACGGCCTCCATCCCGAACTCGGGATACTCGAGCAGTTCAACTTTCTTGATATTCTCCTTCGCCAGAATCGCGGCCGGACCGCCAATGCTGCCGAGGTAGAAGCCACCATGTCTCTTACATGCCTGCGTGACTTGCCCACTTCGGTTGCCTTTGGCGAGCATCACCATTGAGCCACCGTTGGCTTGAAAAAGGTCAACATAGCTGTCCATGCGTCCCGCCGTAGTCGGTCCGAATGAGCCCGAGGCGTAGCCTGTTGGGGTCTTTGCCGGCCCGGCATAATAAACCGGATGGTCCTTGAGATATTGCGGCAGGCCTTCGCCGGCGTCGATGCGTTCCTTGAGTTTGGCATGAGCGATATCCCGTGCGACGATCAACGGTCCGCTGAGCGAGACGCGGGTCGTCACCGGATACTTCGAGAGCTCGGCCAGAACGTCCGCCATCGGCCGGTTGAGATCGATCCGGACAATGTTGTCGTCCCGCAGGGTGCGCATAGCCTCCGGAATGAAACGGCCGGGATTCGGCTCCATCTTTTCGAGGAAGATGCCGTCCGTCGTGATCTTGGCTTTGATGTTTCGGTCGGCACTGCACGACACACCCATGGCGACCGGACAACTGGCGCCGTGGCGCGGCAGGCGAATGACGCGAACATCCAGGGCAAAATATTTGCCGCCAAATTGCGCGCCGATTCCGGTGGAACGCGCGATCTGCAGCACTTTTTCTTCCATCGCCAGATCGCGGAAGGCCCGCCCGTGCTCGTTGCCGGTGGTCGGTAGGGCGTCGAGATATTTGGCCGACGCGAGTTTCAGTGTCTTCATGCACCATTCGGCACTCGTTCCGCCCACCACAAAGACCAGATGATAGGGTGGACACGCGGCGGTGCCGAGCAGAGGCAATTTGTCCGAGACAAATTTTTCGAAGCTCTTCGGATTGAGCAGCGCCTTTGTTTCCTGAAACAGAAACATTTTGTTCGCGGATCCGCCGCCTTTGGCAACGAAGAGAAATTCATACTTCGCTCCCTCGGTGGCCATCACGTCGATCTGCGCCGGCAGATTGGTGCCGGTGTTGACTTCCTTCCACATATCGAGCGGCGCGGTCTGCGAATAACGCAGGTTTTCCTTTGTGAAACAGTCGTAGACGCCGCGCGAAATCCAAGCCGCATCATTCGCGCCGGTCCAAACCTGTTCGCCCTTTTTCGCGAAGACCGCCGCCGTGCCCGTGTCCTGGCACATGGGGAGAATTCCGCGCGCGGCGATCTCCGCGTTCTTCAACAGCGTGAGCGCCACGTAACGATCATTGTCCGACGCTTCGGTGTCGCTCAAAATGGCCGCGACTTGTTCGAGGTGTTTCGTTCGCAGCATGAACGAGGTATCGTGAAACGCCTGCTGCGTGAGAAACGCGAGGGTTTCGGGAGCGAGCTTGAGAATCTCCCGGCCTTCAAAGCTCGTGGTACTCACTCCCTCCGTGGAGAGGAGGCGATAGTCGGTCTCGTCGGTCCCGAGTGGGAGAGGATCTTGATACTCGAAAGCGGGCGTTGGCATAACGGAAAAGGCTGGGCGGAAAAACGGCGTGAGTAAAGCGGGCTTCGGCGCTGTCCCGCCGGTTGAAGATACGCGAAAGGCGCTCCCGCTCTGGCATTATCCGAAGACCCCCCCCCGCACGGGGTCTTCGCCAACCGCTTCACGGTTCCGGCTGCGCCATGGCTCGCACCACGTCATGAAATCGCGACAGGTCGGCCGGGGTCGCCACCTCGGGGGGCTCGCGGCCCCATCCGGACGTGCCCGGCCAGGTGCCGCGGGTCAGAAATTCCTCCTGGGCCGTTGTCATGCTGGTGATCTGCAGATAATCGGTCTGTTCTTTCTCGTCGCGCACCACCGCGACCAAGTTTGGCGGTACCCGGGTGATGCGGCCGCTCGACACATGCGCCAGTGCGTTCAAGGCGACGAACGGTCGGGAGTCAGCGAGCGTCGTGACGGGGCGAGGGCTTTCCCCTCGGAGATAACGGAAGTACTCCAAATGATTTTCCACCAGCGGATCAAACGGATCGAACAGCACCTTTTCGATCCGGCCATCATTCCATCGGATCTCAAGCTGCTGGCCGATCGCGTACTGAAGCACGGCCTTATCGCAGAGTACAATTTCCGTCTGCGTGCCCATCCCGGCACACGCATGAGAAACGGCGAAACGCAGCGTGACCCCGCTTAACGCGTCTGCTTCGACGAAGAAGGTATCCGCCCCCTCGATCGCGTGCGCCCGATAAAGCTCGGCGCGCACCGCCGCCAGACTCGCCCAGCTAAACAAATCGGGTCCCCCCGTCCAAAAAAGAAGATTGTGGACAAAATGCGCCATCGCGTTGCCCAGGCACGAATCAAGCACCACGCGACCATCGGGAGCAAGCAGACGCCCAGCCCAGTTGTTGCGGGCAAAATAGCTGGCCGGCCGCGGCCATAACGCTCCCAAGGTGGCGCCGCGGATGGCGCCAAACTCTCCTGCGAGCAGGCGTTCTTTCACGGCGAGCCGAAGCTTTTCGATGATGAAGTTAAACCCAACCACCGATGACTTCCGGGCGCGCGCATCAACGGCGATCATCCGCTCGAGTTCCTCGTAATCCAGCGTCGGAGGTTTTTCGACGTAGGCCGGCAATCCCAAGGTCGCTGCCGCAGCGTGCATCTCGGCATGCAACGGAATCGGGGTCGGGATCACCACCATATCCAGATCCTGGTGACACGCCTCGAGCATCGCGCGGTAGTCGGTGAACAGTCTCACTCCGCGTTCCTGCAAGCGCCAGGCCTGCTGCTCGTGAAGAAATGCGTGGGGCGTCGGATCGCAGGTGCAGATCAACCGCGCGTGCCCACGTTCCTCGAGCCGGGCAATGGCGTGGTGGTGGGAACCAGCAAAGCCGCCCATACCAATGATGCCGAGACGGATGGGTGGCTTCACACGATTTTGAGTTTGGGCAAATCCTGACCATCGATCAATCCCACCGGTTTACCCTGGCGATCAATTACGATGAGATCGTCGATTTTGTGCGATTCAAAGAGCCGCAGGGCATCCACGCCAAGCGCATCTTGCGAAATGATTTTCGGATTGCGCGTCATGAACGTTGCCACCGGCTTCTGGAGAAAATCCGGTCCCGTCAACGCGCTGCGGCGAAAATCGCCATCCGTTAAAATTCCGGTGAGTCTGCCGGTCTTGGACGACACCAGCGCAATGCTGCCGCTTTTCGCCTTGGTCATGCGCAGGATCGCATCCTGATTCGTCACGGTGTCACGTGCGATCGGCACCCGTTCGCCCGTTCGCATGATATCTTTGACGCGGAGCAACAATACGCGACCGAGATTTCCCGCCGGATGATACCGCGCGAAGTCGTCGCGGGTCAGCCCGCGCTCTTCCAGCAATACCATCGCCAACGCATCACCGAGCGCGAGTGCGGCCGTCGTACTCGCGGTCGGCGCGAGCTTGAGCGGACACGCCTCGCGCGGAACGCAATAAAGCAGGTGGAGGTCCGCGTTGCGGGCCAGATCCGAGCCCGCATTGCAGGTAAACGCCACGATTCGCGCACCGAATCGCTTGAGCACCGGGATGAGGCGGACGATCTCCTCTGACTGGCCGCTATTGCTGAGCAGAAACGCGAGATCGCCTTCCTGCACCAGCCCGAGATCCCCATGAAGCGCCTGCGTTGCGTCGAGGAAACTCGAGGGAACGCCGGTACTGTTGAACGTGGCCGCGATCTTCTGCGCCACCGGGGCGTTCTTGCCTACTCCGGTGAAGATCAGCTTGTTTCCCGCCGCCCGCGTGTCGGCCACGGCCTGCGCCGTTGCGACAAATTCCGGCCCCAAGGCCTTCGCCGTTGCCGTCAATGCGTTCGTCTCCACCCGAAAGCACGCGCGTGCACGGGAGAGTACGGTTTTCGATTGCAGCACCATTTATAGTTTGAGTCGTCCGCGAGAGGGGCGGAATTTAGGCGCAACGAGTCTTCATTCAATCCCATTCACCGCGATATGCCTGTTCGCCGTCTCTTCCTTGCTGCTGTTGCGCTCTGCGCGCTGCTGCTCGGCATGGGATGTAGGGGCGGCACCGATGCTCCCCAGATCGCGGAAATCGATGAGCCGTTTTATGTGCAAGGTGTTCAGCTGAAGAAGCAGGGCCGCAATCCCGAGGCCCTCACTTCGTTCCTCAAGGTGATCGAGCGGCGCGGTCCACGCGAGTCGCCTGAGTCTCATGTGGAGGCTGGTTCAATCTATCTCAATCACACCAAGGACCCGATCCTGGCGTATTATCATTTCAGCAAGTACCTCGAACTGCAGCCCAACTCGAAACAGGCGCCGTTTGTCCGCGGCATGGTCCAAGCCGCGACCCGCGAATTCGCCGCGCGCATTCCAGGACGCCCCCTTGACAATCAGTCGGTGCGCCTCGCGGCCGACGAGGAATTGTCCAAGCTCCGGCGCGAAAACGAGGAGCTTCGGGCCGAACTCGCCACGTTGCGGGGCGGCGGCGCGGCGCCCATCACGCGCACGCCCCGCATGCTGTCGTTGAACCCAGTGCAGGAGGCTCCCCGCAATCCCAACGAGCGGATTCCGCTCGAGGCCGCCACGACTCCTCCCGCTTCTTCCGTCCGCCCGATCGTGACGACGGCCGAGCGCCCAACGATTCAGCCCGCCCCTTCGATTCGCGCGCCGGTTGTTCTTTCCACTCCCACTCGCCCCGGCCGGACGCATCTCGTACGTGAAAAAGAGTCGTTGTGGAAGATCGCGCGCGACCATTATGGCGCCGGCGTCACGGGTGCGCAGGTCCGGGGAATCTTCGAGGCGAACCGTGGGACCATGCGCGATGAAGGTGATCTCCGGCCCGGAATGACCTTGCGGATCCCATGAACTATCGCACTGCGGCCCCGACACGCTGACGTTTTTCATGCTTCGTTCCAAGCGGTTTTCATGGCTCGCACGTCTCAACGCACCGCGCTTTTTTCTGAGTCTCTGATCCGCGAGATGTCGCGCGTCGCCACCCGACACGGCGCAATTAATCTCGCGCAGGGTTTTCCCGACTGGGATCCGCCCGCTGCTTTGATTCAAGCCGCGAAGGATGCGATGGACACGCAGCGTCACCAGTATGCGGTTACGTGGGGTTCGCCCGAGTTGCGGCAGGCATTGAGCACGAAGATTGCCCGCAGCCTTGGCGTGCCGGTCGACGCTGACCGTGAACTCGTCGTCACATGTGGCTCAACGGAAGCAATGATGGTCGCGATGATGACAGTCTGCGATCCGGGTGATCGGGTAGGGATGTTCTCGCCCTTCTACGAGAACTATTCCGCCGATGCCATTCTCTCCGGTGCGATACCGGTGCACGTTCCGCTTCATCCTCCCGAATATCGCTTCGACCCCGCGGAACTGCGGCGAGTGTTTGCCAGCAGACTGAAGGCCTTCGTGCTGTGCAACCCGTCCAATCCTTGTGGTCGCGTGTTCACTCGTGAGGAACTCCTCCAGATTGCCGCATTGGCCGAGGAGTTCGATGTTTGGATTCTGACGGACGAAGTCTATGAGCACATCGTCTTCGCCCCGCACCAGCACACGTACTTCACCACGCTCCCGGGCATGGCGCCGCGGACGCTGATGTGTTCCTCGCTGTCGAAAACATTTTCCATCACAGGCTGGCGGATCGGATATGTGCACGCGGCGCCTGAAGTGATCGGGCAGGCGCGCAAAGTGCATGACTTTCTTACCGTCGGAGCGGCGGCGCCCTTGCAATATGCGGTGGTGACGGCGCTCAATTTCCCGTTGGAGTATTACGACGGACTGGCCGCTGAATATGCGCAATCGCGCGATGTGTTGCTCAGCTACCTTGATCGCACGGGGTTGAGTTACACGCGACCCGAAGGAGCGTATTTTGTGATGCTCGACATCTCGCCCTTTGGATACGCGAGCGATGTCGAGTTTGCGCATTGGATGACCCGCGAGATCGGTGTCGCCTCGGTGCCCGGTTCCAGCTTCTTCGCCAACGGAGAGAATCGCTACGTGCGCCTGAACTTCGCGAAGAAGCCGGAGACCTTGCATGCCGCCGGCGAGCGCTTGCTGAAATTAGCGCGGTGACTCCGGGTCGCCAACGGCCGCGCGCGCGGCGGTTGATTCCGCGCTCTCAGCTCTTGCCATATACGCCAATCCCGGGGGTCGCGGGTTTCGACAGCTTCGATCGTCTCCCGCCTGCTTCGCTTGTGTCGCCATCAACGCCGATACCGCTGCATGGATCCTCCACGTGGTCGCGGATGAGCCTCGTCCGGTCGGCGTAGAAGAAAAATTACTTTTACGGCGCTCCGGATCCTTCCGGACGGGTCTAAGACCGCGTCGAGTGGAGCCGCGCAACTGTATCCGGCACCACCAGGTTTGATCAAGGCGAGTGCGTCGACTGACGCGACGCCATCAATCCTGGCGGTGAGGGAGCGGGGGCAAAGCTCGGAATCATCAACCCCCTCACCTCATGCTAAGCTACGCAATTATCTTCCTTATCATTGCCATCATCGCCGGCGTTCTCGGCTTCGGCGTTGTTGCCGGCACCGCCGCCACGATCGCCAAAGTGCTGTTTGTGGTCTTCCTCGTGCTGTTTTTGTTCTCGCTGCTCGGCGGACGAACCCGGCTCTAGACGGGTCCTTCAACCGATCGATCGAGAATGAAGTCCCTTGTATCCGCCGCGGTGATATGTCACCGCGGCGTTGTTTTGTCTTTCAACGACACGGCGGCACCCGTCGGTGTCCCCCGTGGGGCCGCTCCGGTTGTTTCTTCCATCGCCGAGCCCTCAACGCAGCGTCTGATGCAGCGCGTGCGCTTCATTTAGCAATGCTCTTGCGGCCGCCAGCGTTGGATCCGAAGGCGGCTCGTTTAAATCCAGGCCGCCGGACAGTTCCCGAGCGTCTTCGGGATCACCCAGTCCGGTGGCGCGAAATCGCCGCAGCCGGTCGAGAATCAAATCGCGGATCTCGGGAGCGTCCGCCACCCCGTGGAAAATTCCTGTATGCAGATTCTCCCCGCGGCCGCGCGCCGAGTCCTCTCTGCCACCACCGCCACCCGCTGATTGCACTCGGACGTCTGCCAGCTTTAACCATCGTTGCAGCGGTCCCTGCGTGACTGCCACCTGCTGGAGGTTGGCAAAGCTCATGGTGCTTTCCTGAACGCGCCACAATCCCTGCCGAATTCGCAGGCTGCGGTCGGTCACGATGTACCAGCGCAGTTCGTAATCGAGCCGGAGCAGCGCGTAGGTAATCGGAATCTGCGCGAGGTATCCCAGTAATCCGATGAGCTCGACGATGCGCAGCAAAGGGAAAATCCATCCCGGTGCGCGGTCGGCCAGGTCTTCACCCTTGGATCGGCGGCGCGGGGCTTTGGCCCGGCTTTCCTTGGGCGACACCGCGCTGCTGGCCGGCGCGGTTGTCTCAGGGATGACCGGAGACACCGAGGAAAGGGCGGCGGGCGACGTGTTCACCTGGTTCCGCACCGCGTCGAAATCACGTTCCCATCGCCCCAGCATCGCAATCCAGAAAACAATGCCGGCCAAAGTGAGTGCCTGTCCGACTGACCAATGAAATAGCCGGAGTTTATAAAAGTTTGCCCCGGGCCGATAAATGCGAACCGACTCCGGCGCGCCCCACGGGGCTTCCGGGGTCGGGGGAATGCGGAGCAGCCGCAGTAAATAACGTCGCGCCACGTTAAACATCGCGTGGGGTGTCGGGTTGCTGCAAAGGCGGGGCCGGGCGGGCTTCGAGCGCGTGGCGGATTTTGCGCAATTCACCGGCCACCTCTTGGAGCACGGCGGCGAGTTCAGGCGACGAGCTGGCTCCAGCCGCCGCCACCTGCTCGCGGCTATGATCCTTCATGCCACGCATCTTGGAATAGAGGAAGTCGCGAACCTCCTCGAAGTTCTTGAACCCTTCGAGGGTCATTTCCGCGGAGGCACTTCCGCTCGCCGTCTGAATCATCACCCGCGCCAAACCGAGCCAGCGCTCGACGACGTTGGAGTGAAGATGAATGTCCTGAATGCGGGCGTAATTCACAATGATCTCGCGCCGAAACAGCACGCCCCATCGCATCGAGATCCCTTCATCCGTGAAGCGGTATCGCATGGTACTATAGCGAAACCAGGCTGGCAGGATCAGCACCGGAAACAACGGTGGAAACACGAGCAGCGAGAGGACGTAGTATGTCCACAAGCTCCGATCCGGGCGCTCGATCGCCAGAATGGTTGAGTCGTTGGAAGGCGTCTGCACCGTGCGATCAACACGGAGTGTCCGCCCGGTCGCAAGGGCGGATCGTCATCGCGCCCGCCCGAACATCAAGTCGAGAGGATCAACCTCTCCACTGTCCGCGCTTGGAGGAACCGTCCTTGGCGGATTATTTTACGGCACCAATCGCTTCGTCGAGGACGCTGAGGATGAAGTCTGCATCCCCTTCGGTGATACACATCGGAGGCGCGAACCGAATCGTCTGCCCCCAGAGCCCGCCTTTGCCGAGGAGCAGGCCGAGTTCCCGGGCGTTTTCCACCGCTTGCGCACATTCTTCCTTCCCAGGCTGCTTGGTCGCGTGGTCCTTCACAAACTCAACGCCGAGCATCAGGCCTTTGCCGCGCACATCGCCGATCACTTTGTGGCGGGCCTTGAGTTTTTCGAGCCCGGCGAGGATGTAAGCGCCCAGCTTGAGCGAGTTCGCCTGCAGGTTGTCCCGCTCGATGACTTCGAGCACGGCTTTGCCGATGACGCTGGCCACCGGGTTTCCGCCGAAGGTGTTGAAGTGAACTTTCTGCGTCAGCATCGCCGCAATCGCCGGCGTGGTCACGACGGCCGCGAGCGGCGTGCCGTTGCCAATCCCTTTCGCCATCGTCACGATGTCGGGAATCACGCCCTGGGTCTCGAAGCCCCAGAAGTGCGTGCCCGTCCGACCGAATCCGGTTTGCACTTCGTCCGCGATGCACACGCCACCCGCATGGCGGACGTGTTCATAAGCGTGCTTCAAATACCCGTCGGGATAGACCACGAAGCCACCCACGCCCTGAATGGATTCGGCGATAAAGCCGGCGACCTTGCCCGACGTGGCGTAGTCGATCAGCGACTTGACGTCGTCGGCGTATTTGCGCCCCGCTTCCGGGTCGTCATAGCCGAAGTGTCCACGATACGGATACGGAGCGATTGCGTGATGCACGCCGAAAGAGTGGGGAACATTGAATTTCCACGTGCTGTGGGCCGTCACGCCCATGCCGCTCGCATTGCCCCCATGATAGGCGTTGCGCAACGCAATCATATCATAGTTCCCCGTATAGAGGCGCGCCATCATCAGCGCGAGATCGTTGGCCTCGGATCCGGAGTTGACGAAATAGCAGACCTTCAGGTCGCCGGGCATCTTCGACGCGAGTTTCTCCGCGTACTCCGCAATCTTCGGCTGCAGATAGATCGTCGTTGAGTGCTGTAGCGTTTCGTTCTGCTTCTGCGCGGCTGCGATCACATATGGGTGGCAGTGGCCCACGCTGACGGTCACGATTCCGCCGAGTCCGTCGAGGTAGCGTTTGCCGGTGTCGTCCCACACCCACTGCATCTTCCCCTCTACGATCATAATCGGTTTCTTATAGTAGAGGAAGAGTCCGGGATTGAGGTACTGCTTGCGCAGCGCGAGCACGTCATCGGCGGAGGGTCCGGAGTAGGCTTGCGCCTGGAAATCGATGGCAGGGAGAGGGACGGATTTCATGGGAAGAGGAGCGGTTTGACAGCGAGTATAGACGGGGACAAGAAGTCTCAACGGTGCGGAAACTTTCTGCGCAGCGCGAGATAGACCGTGAATGCGATCCCGAAGCCGACAAACCAGGCGTAATTGTAGAGGCCCAGCCAGAACGAGCCAATGCTGGGCCCGTTGATCAGATTCACCGCCACGAGAAATCCCGGGAGGTTGGGCAGAACGGCCAGGATCAAAGAAGCAAACGCCACGAGACTGAAGCCCCCTGTAAAACGGTGCGGTCCGTCCAGCGCGTAAAGCGCCGGAACGCTGAGTTGGCGTCGGCGAAACACGAAATAGTCCGCAATCATGATTCCGGCGATCGGGCCAAGGAGCGCGCTATATCCGATGAGCCACGTGAAAATATAGCCGGTTGGGTCCGCCATCAGTTTCCACGGCATCATCACAATCCCGATCACCGCCGTGATGAGCCCTCCGGTTTTGAAGGTGATGCGGCGCGGCGCGAGGTTGGAAAAGTCATTCGCGGGCGAGACGACGTTCGCCGCGATGTTGGTGGAAAGCGTCGCCACGGCGAGTGTCACGAGCGCAAGGGCCGAGAGCCCTTTGCTGCCAAATTTGGCGATGACTACCGTGGGATCCCAGATCGCCTCTCCAAACACGACAATAGTGGCGCTGGTTACGACGATGCCGATAAACGAATACAAGGCCATCGTGGTGGGCAGGCCGAGCACCTGGCCGATGATCTGGTCACGCTGCGAACGGGCAAAGCGCGAGAAGTCCGGAATGTTGAGCGAGAGCGTCGCCCAGAATCCTACCATCGCGGTCAGCCCGGCGCCGAACACCGGCCAGAAGCGCCCGGAGGCAATGAGCGTTTCCGGCTGCGAAAAGATCGGGCCGAAACCGTGGGCCGCGTGATAGGCCCAGACGACCAGGCCTGCACCGATCAGCAGCAGGAAAGGCGCGCTCAACGTTTGCAGCCATTTGATCGACTCGATGCCTTTCGCGATGAAGACGACGTTGATCGCCCAGAAAATCAGGAAGCAGCCAAACTCGCCCGCCGAGAGGCCAAGAATCGGCAGCGCCACCTTGGTCGCGGGGTCAAAGCCGAAGACGATTGCAGCGGTTCCATAGATTGCGGCTCCGCCGACCCATGTCTGAATGCCAAACCAGCCGCACGCCACCATGCCACGCATGAGCGCCGGAACGTTGGCGCCGAGGGTGCCGAAGCTGGCGCGCAGGAGGACGGGAAACGGAATGCCGTATTGAGTTCCTGGATGCGCGTTGAGCGTCATCGGCACCAGCACGATCACGTTGCCCAAAAACACCGCGAGCAAGGCCTGCCACCAGCTCATGCCCTGCGCGATCAGCCCACTCGCGATCGTGTAGGTCGGAATGCAAACCGCCATGCCGACCCAGAGCGCCGCAATATGCCAGCGTGTCCATGTCCGGCGTTCCGCCGGCACTGGCGCGAGGTCGGCGTTGTACAAGCGCGAATTTTCGAGGAGGCCTGGTTCATCCTTGGTCGGAGCGGTGCGGGCGGCGGAGGTGGACACGGGACAAGGCGAAGGGAACGACGCGTTTCAGAAATGCGTGGGAGGCCGCTTGAGAAACTGGCCGCGGCCCAGCGTGCCGACGAAGTTCCCGTCACGCGCGGCGACTTGTCCGCGGACCGTAACGACGCTCGCCCTCCCTTTGAGGGGCCAGCCTTCGAACGCGCTGTAATCAACGTTCATGTGCTGGGTCCTGGCGGAAATCGTTCCCCGGTAGTTGGGATCGAACACGACGAGATCGGCGTCCGCCCCTAGTTGAATCGTGCCCTTCTTCGGGAAGAGGCCAAAGAGCTTGGCGACCTGTGTGCTGCCTGCATTCACCATCGTGTGCAGATCAATTTTCCCCGCTTTGACGCCGTAGGTATGGAGAAGATTGACGCGTTCCTCGAGCGACGGAATGCCGTTGGGAATCTTGGTAAAATCCGCTTTGCCCATGGGTTTTTGTTGTGCGAAATCGAACGGCGCGTGATCCGTCGCGACCGTTTGGATGAGTCCGTCGCGTAGTCCATTCCACAATACGCTTTGGTTCCGCGCATCCCGCAGCGGTGGCGACATGACGTATTTCGCGCCTTCGAAATCGGGGCGCTCCGCATAGGTTTTATCGAGTACCAGATATTGGATCAGCGTTTCGACGGCCACGCGGACACCGCGCTGCCGCGCCGCAACGGCAACCTGTAATGCCTCCTGGCAGCTGAGGTGGACGATATACGTTGCAGCGCCGGTGAGCTCGGCAAAGGTCATCAGGTGGTGCACGCCTTCCGCTTCCACGGCCGGCGGGCGGCTTTCATGGTGTTGGCCGGGATCGGTCTTGCCCGCCGCGAGCAATTCGCGACTGCGCTCGGCGACCAGCGTTTCATTTTCACAATGGGCGGTGACGATGACGCCCAGTTCGTTCGCGAGTTTGAGCGTGCGGTAGAGCTCGGTGTCGTCGACCCCGAAGGCGCCTCTATACGCCAGGAAGATTTTAAACGAACTGATGCCACGTTGGACGATCTCGCGCAGCTGGGCCGCAGTGGTGTCATCAAACTTTGTCACGCCCATGTGGAACGTGAAGTCGCAGGCGGATTTCCCGACGGCCTGGGACATCCACAGCTCGAATGCCGCCAGCGCGTCGTCCTGCCGTGAAGGACAGCACATCTCGATCAAGGTCGTGGTCCCGCCGACGAGCGCGGCCTGGGAGCCGGTCTCGTAGGTGTCTTTTGAATACGTTCCCATGAACGGCAGGTAGATGTGCACGTGCGGGTCGATGAACCCGGGGAAGACGTACTTGCCGGTGGCCTCGATGACTTCGGTCCCGGCGGGTGGAGTGATATCGCACTCAATCCGGGTGATGGTCTCGTTTTCGCAATAGATGTCCGCGACGTAGCGGGAATCGGCGGTGATGATCTCGCCGTTTTTGATCAGGAGGGGCATCGAGATGAGGCGAGGTGACTCTGCTTATTCCCGCGAGAGTGCATCCGACTGCCGGACGAACTCATCTCCGGTCCACTCCGCATCGCTCTTCACGATGTTCGGGGTGGGCGGAGTCGCGGCGGCCGCGGCGGCGGTGGTGGCCGCGAGTTTCTGTGCTGCCTTGCGCTCGGTCTGGCGTTTCACGAGATCGGCGTGCGTGGTGAAATACGGCAGGCTGACGCCGCGGAAATCAGCCAGCGTTTCAAACTGGTGTTTGGCCATGAAGGTCAGCAGCTGTTCACACATTGGCTTGACGCATTCGTATCCAAATTTCATTACGCCGGTGCAGACCTGCACGGTATCGGCGCCGAGGAGAATGAACTGGGCCGCATCCTCGCCGCTCTCGACCCCGCCCAGTCCGGAAAGGGACCGATCGGGGAACTCGGAACGAATCATGGTGGCGAGCTCCATCACCATCCGCAAAGCGATCGGTTTCACCGCGCGGGAGGAGTAGCCTCCGGGCGTGGTGTAGCCCTCGACGGTTGGCTCGGGCCGCAACGTATCCAGATTCACCCCCATCACGCTCCGAATCGTATTGATGGCGCTGAGACCCGTCGCGCCGCCCCGCAAGGCCGCGCGGCCTGGTTCTTCGATGTGGGTGATGTTGGGCGTCATCTTGGCCCAAACCGGTTTCCTGGTGGCCGACTTAACCCAGCCGCACACCTCTTCGAGGATCTCCGGATCCTGCCCCATCGCCGCGCCCATCTTCCGCTCCGGCAAGCCATGGGGACAGGAGAAATTCAACTCGAACGCGTCCACGCCGGACGCTTCGCAGCGTTGGACGATTTCGATCCACGCATCCTTTTGGTATTCCTCCATGATCGAAGCGATCAACACACCGTCTGCGTGGGAATCCTTGCAGCGCTTGAACTCGTCGATCCACAGGTGAAAAGGTCGGTCGCTGATCAGTTCGATATTTTCCCAGCCGATCACTTCGCCACTGGCTGCGTGCAGTTTGGCATAACGCGGCGTGACGTTGACGACTTTGGATGAGTCGAGGCTCACGGTCTTGGCGATCACCGCGCCCCATCCTTCGCGAAACGCCCGCTGGATCACACTCAGGTTGGTTCCGGGCGGGCCCGATCCGATGACAAACGGGTTGGGAAGTTTCAGGCCGTCGACAATCGTGGTAAGGGTGGGCATGGAAAGACGCGGTTAGGACACAGTGAGCAGGTGCCGTGCGAGGAATGGGAACGTTGAAAAGTTTGCCGAAGCGGTGAAGGCCTTGAAGAATTCGCCGGGGTAGCGGATCCCGGCTCGGAATGTGCCTCGCCTCCGTCCGCTTTCCAAGTCACAAAGCGCTTCGTTCTTCGTCGAATTATGGCCACCCCACTCGACCCCACTCGCACGGTTTCAGAATTAAAGGAGCTGCGCCTGCTCACGGGGGACGAAAACGGTGCGCAGCGGGTCGCTTTCACCGGGACTTGGCTGAATGCCCGGGCCTGGGTGCGCGAGAAGCTGCAATCGTTGCCCGTGGAAATCACGGCGGATGAGGCGGGCAATGTCTGGACCACGCTTCGCGGTGAATCCGACCGCGCTTTGATCATCGGCGGGCACTTGGACTCCGTGCCGAATGGCGGCTGGCTCGACGGCTGCCTGAATGTGCTCGCCGGCGTGGAAATCCTACGGCGGATCAACGCGCAGTATGACGGCAGGCCGCCGATCACGATCCGGGTCGTGGATTGGGCGGACGAGGAAGGCGCGCGGTTCGGCAAGAGCCTGTTCGGCTCGTCCGCGTGTGCCGGTTCTTTGAATATGGAGGAGGCGCGGGGGTTGAGAGATCGTGATGGCATCGCGCTGCCGGCGGCCTTGAAAAATGTCGGCATCGATTTTGAGCAGGTGAAGCAGTCGGGTCGGGAATTAAAGAACGCCGCGGCTTATATTGAGCTGCATATCGAGCAGGGCCCCGTGCTCCTCGACCTGAACCTTCCTCTGGGCGCGGTGCTGGGCACCTTTGGCGTGGAACGCCACGCGATCACCTTCCGCGGTCAGGCGGCTCATTCCGGCAGCACGCCGATGAATCGTCGGAAGGATGCTTTCCTCGCCGCTGGAAAAATGAGTGCGGAGATTTATAGGATTGCAGAGCGGAGCGGGGAGGGCGTGTGCACGATTGGCTCCTGCACCACCAAGCCCGGCATTGTTACCAGTGTGGTGGAGGAATGTCGGATTACGCTTGATCAACGCCACCTGGATGCGAGCGCTCTCGCGCGAATGCTCCAGGATGCGCGCGAGGCAAGTGAGCGGTTCGCGCGCGAGGGCAACGTGACTGTGGCCTGGGAGCGGTTGTGGCAGATTGAGCCGCGGCCCTTTCATCCCGAGCTGGTTGAATTATGCGATGCGGCGATCAAGGAAACGGTGGGCGTATCGCATCGGTTGCCGTCAGGTCCGCTGCACGACGCCGCCGAAATGGCCGGCGCGGGGGTGCCCACCGTGATGATGTTTGTGCAAAGCCTGCACGGGCTCAGCCATAACAAGATCGAGGATACGAAAGAAGAGCACATCGAGCAGAGCGTGACGGCGTTGGATCGACTGGCGGAAAAAACCATCGCGTGGCTCGTCGCCGGTGAGGGCCGTGCGGTTTCCACGGGTGGTCAATAGACTAGTCGGGCGACGCTGATGGTGGAATCGCCATCGCTGCGGCGCGTAACGCAGTGGTCAAGGCTGCACACCGAGCATTGCCAAGCGGATGGCCGCGCCCTTTCGTCGGATGCTTTCATGAAAGTTCTCGGTATCGACATCGGTGGAAGTGCCCTCAAAGGCGCCCCCGTGGACACCAAAACGGGTCGGTTGCTCGCGCCGCGGATGCGGATCGCGACACCCAAACCGATCTCCCCGGCCGACATGGCGGAGGCAATCGCGGAGGTGGTGGCGCACTTCAAATGGCGCGGGCCCATCGGAGTTGGTTTTCCCGGCGTGGTCGAGGGGTCTACCATTTGGACTTCGGCGAATCTCCATCCGAAGTTCGTCGGTTGCGATGCCGCAACGTTGTTCGGCAAAGCCACCGGCTGTCGCGTCACCATGATTAACGATGCCGCCGCCGCCGGCGTCGCCGAGATGCGATTTGGGGCCGGACGGGGATTTCAGGGGAAGACCTTGCTCCTCACCTTGGGGACTGGAGTCGGCTCTAGTTTCGCTTACCAAGGAGTCGTGGTGCCGATGGAACTCGGGCACTTCCCGTGGAAACATGGGAAATCCGCAGAAAAGGAGGTAGCGGCGTCTGTGCGGACGGAGAAAGACCTCTCGTGGGAAGAGTGGGGCGGACGCTTGCACGACTACCTCGTCGTACTGGAAGATCTGCTGTGGCCCGAACTCATCATCATTGGCGGCGGGATCAGTGCGAAGCATTCCAAGTTCTTCAAATATCTAAAGGCGCGGGCTCGCGTTGTCCCCGCGGGTTTCCTCAACGAAGCGGGAATCTCCGGCGCCGCGATGGCCGCCGTGCCGGTGAAGTGATCGGGTGCGGGGCTTGGCAGCGCGGGTCTCTTTTCCTTCCGGTGTTTGAGTTAATCGGAGTGAAACAGACATTCCTGTC
>JBBQEG010000005.1:0-37853 GCA_038320495.1 Opitutales bacterium
GCCGATCGATCGATCAACCATGCCGGAAGCTCCCCTTCTGTTAACAAGCCCTGCCTTCATTTCCCAGTTACGTTTCCACCGGCGATTGTACCGAGGTTTTCATCAGCAGGACTTTGTCCACCCGATGGCGATCCATGTCCACGACCTCAAATCGCCAGCCGCCCCAGACGAATTTCTCGCCCGCACTCGGGATGTGACCGAACTGGTCGAGGACAAACCCGCCCAACGTTTCGAAATCGTTGTCGCCTTCGCCCGGCAGCGACCCGAAGTCGAACCGCTTCTTTAGGTCCTCGATGTCCATCGCACCATCGACCAGCCAGGAACCGTCCTCCCGCACCACCGCGTCAGGTGCGCGGCGGTCCCCGGGTTCGGGAAGATCGCCGACAATCGCTTCCATCACGTCGATGAGCGAAACCACGCCTTGGACACTGCCATACTCATCGGTCACAAGCGCGATGTGTTTCCCCGTCTTCTTAAAGGCTTCAAGGAGTTGCACAATCGTCACTGAACGTGGCACGAACAACGGTTTGGTCAGGTGATCGCGCAACTTGGTGGGGACACCAATCGCTGAATTCGCCCAAAGCGCTTTGACGGACACCATCCCGACGACGTTGTCGCGGTTGCCATCGTAAACCGGAAACTGCGAATGGCCGCTCGCGACGATTCGCCGCCAGTTCGTCTCGTCGGAGTCCGCCACACTCAGGAAGACGATCTTGCTCCGCCGCGTCATGATCTCGGTCACGGGGCGCTCATCCAGCCGCAGCACGCCTTCGACCATCTGTCGTTCTCCCTTGTGAAAAACGCCCGCCGCCGCTCCCTGCTCAATGAGATGCGAGATCTCTTCTTCCGAAGGCGGCGCGTCCACTTCCTTGCCCAGCCCCAGAATTTTCAGCACGAACTCGGTCGAGGTCATCAGCACCCACACGAACGGAGAAGCGAATCGCGACAACGCATTCATCGGGCCGGCCACCCACATCGCTTTCCGCTCGGGATTGTTGAGCCCGATGCGCTTTGGCACCAATTCGCCAATGATGAGCGACGCATATGTGATTGCTCCGACCACGATGATGATGCCCAGCGCCCCGCTATACGGCTCAAGCACCGGCACTTGAGCGATCCACGCCGCGACTTTCCCGGAAATCCTGGCGCCACCGAAGGCACCCGCAAGAATGCCGACCAGCGTAATTCCAATCTGCACCGTGGACAAAAACCGGCTCGGCTGCTGGGCCAGCGCGAGCGCTTTTGCGGCCCCGGGCAGCCCATCGTCCGCATGCTTCTGCAACCGCGCCTTCCGCGACGACACCACCGAGATCTCCGCCATCGCAAACACCCCATTCGCAAGCAGCAGGCAAAACACAATGGCGATCTCGAGCACAATATTGTTCATGAAGTAGAAAAGAAGTGAAGTCCAGAGGGCGTAACCCGCTGTCCGTGAAACGATGAAGCCTCATTCGTCCGGCGATTTAAGTCAACGTGAGCAAATCGCTGATCGGATAAGTCCGCTTGGAGCGCCGGTTTCCAGCTGGCCCGTGAAAGCACGTCGGGGCTCCACTCCGGAACAGCAAGTTGACGTCGTCCGCCACTAAACTCTTGATCGACCCTCTCTATGGAATGGATTTCTGATCCGCAAATTTGGATTTCTCTACTCACGTTAACCGCCCTCGAGATCGTACTCGGAATCGACAACGTCATCTTCATCTCGATTCTGGCCGGAAAGCTCCCCCCAGCGCAGCAGGAAAAGGCGCGGAGACTCGGCCTTTCCCTCGCCCTCGTCATGCGGGTGCTCCTCCTGCTCAGCATCGCGTGGATCATGGGACTGACGAAGCCTCTCTTTACCCTGCCCGTGCTCGCCGAAGAGATTTCCGGACGGGATCTGGTTCTCCTCCTGGGAGGCCTGTTTCTGATCTGGAAGAGCGTCATGGAAGTCCATGAAAAGCTCGAGGATGCAGATGGCCACGCCACCGCCGGAAAGATCGTCGTTTCGTTCTCCGGCGTGATCGTGCAGATTCTGCTGCTCGACGCCGTCTTCTCCCTCGACTCCGTGATCACAGCTATTGGCATGGCTGACAATCTCGGGGTCATGATCGCCGCGGTCGTAATCGCAATCGGCGTCATGCTGGTGTTTGCCGGTAGAATCGGCGACTTCGTCAATCGCCACCCTACCCTCAAGATGCTCGCGTTGAGTTTCCTGATTCTCATCGGCGTCGCCCTGGTCGGCGAAGCCCTCGGCCACCACATTCCCAAGGGCTACATCTACTTCTCCATGGGCTTCGCGCTCCTGGTCGAGTTCCTGAATCTCAAAGCCCGGGCAAAGACGCGAAAACAGGAACCCGTCGAGCTCCACCAGCCTTACCGCTGACAAAATGGAAACGGCCGAAACTATCGGCCCAACACATGACGGAGCGCCGACTCGAGCGTGCGCTCGCGCCAGACGTAGCCTCCCGCTTCCAGCCGCGACGGAACCGCGCGGGTGCTCACCAGCAAGGTTTCTTCCGCCATCCGGCCGAAGATCACTTTGAGCACCACCGCCGGCAACGGCATCACCGCGGGCCGACCCAACACTCGCGCCAGCGTCGCAGTGAACTCCACGTTGGTCACCGGCTCCGGCGCCACCGCGTTATACACTCCCTGCCAGCTCCGATCAGCGATCGCGTGTAGATACATCGCCGCCAAATCATCGGGCCCGATCCAGCTCATCCACTGCTGCCCATTGCCCAAGCGACCCGCCACGCCCGCCTTGAAGGCCGGTAACATCTTCGCCAACGCCCCACCCGCCGGCGTTAAAACCACGCCCGTCCGCAAGCACACGGGCCGCACCCCCAGAGCCTCGACCGCTGCGACTTCCCGCTCCCATGCCTCACAGACGTCGGCGAGGAATCCCGGTCCGCGAGCCGCGTCTTCTCCGACCCGCCGGTCGCCCGCGTCGCCATAAAATCCCACCGCCGACGCACTCACCAACACCTCCGGCCGATCGTTCCGCGCCGCAATCGCTGCCACCAGCGTCCGCGTGCCGTCGACGCGGCTCTTCATAATCCTCGCCCGTCGCTCCTCCGTCCAACGTCCACCCGCGACGTTTTCTCCGGCCAGATGCACCACCGCATCCACCCCCGCCAGAGCAGACGAATCCAGTTCACCTCTCACCGGATCCCAGCGAAACTCCTCCCGCACACGCACCGCGCCGCGCACCAGCCGCCGCACCGTATGCCCCTGCGTCTGTAACAGGGAAACCAATACCTGCCCAACCACGCCCGAGGCCCCCGAAACGAGCACGCACTTCGCCGGCCCTCCCACCGCGCCTTCGAGGTCCGCCTTCGTCACCGCGTGTCGATAGGTAAACATCCGCTCGAGCTGCCGCCGCGTAAACGCCCCACCGCCCATCCTCCCCAGCGCCCCCAAGGGGAGCCGATAGTGAATTTCATCGGTCAACACGCACGCGTTCTCCCCCGCCGGCTCGATCAAATGAAGGTGCTCCCACTTCGCAAAGGGCCCACTCATCAGTACGTCGCGAAATTGCCGGCCTTCAATATAGTCCCGATGGACAATCTCCCACCGCGACCACACCGGGCCGACTTTCGTGCGCAATGAAACCCTCGCCCCCTCACGAACGCCGCCCGTGTGTGCTGTCATTTCCACGCGTTCCCAAGGCGGACACAACCGTGCAAACGCACCCGGCCGTTCATGCCACGCAAAAACCTCCGCCGCCGGCCGCTCGATTCGCACCGAGCGTCGAAACACTTCATCCTCCATAACGCTCCCCTCCTCTCCAGCTGCGACCAGCCGCAGAATAGTCCGTCACCTCCAGCTCAACATTCTCCCCTACTTCCCGCCCCGTAAGCAGTCGCCCGCACGCGAAACTGGCCGGCGACGGACGATCTGATTTTTTTCGCATCTTCGGCATCATAGTGATTTTTAAAGGGAACGCGCCAATAATCCGTCTGCCGGCACCGGTGCTTCCTGCACCCGCCATTCGTCGCCTCCGTCATCACAGCCGCTCCGGCTCCATCTGCGCCACCGCCCGGGCCAGCTCGGTCGCGAGCGCGGGTGTATTCCCGGGCGCGTCGCGTTCAATAGAGTGCACGGTTCGACCGAGCGCCCGCACGAGCGTGCGGACGCGAGCCCCGGCGTTCCGGGCCCGGTCGCATCCGCCGGAGCGCGCGTGGCGTGAATTCGACATTTGGATACGTTGCGTGCGCCCGGATACTCCCACCCTGCGCTCTATTGCGCACCCTTGGGCGCATTGAAATCCGTCGCGGCACCGATCTCGGCCCACGCGTCGAGCTCGCGACTGGCGGTGACCAGTTTCCGTCGGGCTTTATCCGTCGCGTATTTCCCCAAAACGAGGCGAAGGGGCGGGTGCTCCGCCTCGACCGCGGCCATGATCGCGGCAGCCGCGAGCTCGGGATCGCCCGGCTGCCTGCCACTCATCGTATCCATGAAACGGATAAATTTTCCGCTGGTGGCGTCGTAATCCGCGAGGTTCGATTCGGGGCGCTCCAACGAACGGGAAATGAACTCGGTGCGGAAGGGACCGGGCTGCACGAGGGTCACCTTGAGCCCGAGAGGCCGGACTTCCGCGGCGAGAGCCTCCGACGCTCCTTCCAAGGCCCACTTGGTGGCGCCATAAATCGCGAATCCCGCATAGTTGGCGATCGCAGCTGCGGCGCTGATGTTGACGAAATGGCCGCGACGTTGGGCGCGAAGAATCGGCAACGCGGCGCGCATGACGCGCACTGCCCCAAAGAAATTCGTCTCGAAGTTTCGCGTGATCTGCTCGTCGCTCAACTCCTCTAAAGCGCCCACCAAGCCGCAACCGGCGTTGTTCACGACCACATCGAGTCGTCCGAAAATCCCGGCGGCCTCAGGCACGACGCGGGCGGCCTGCTCAGGATCAGCCACATCAAACCCCAAGGCCCGGCACTGCATGGGATAACGCTCGACGAGTTCCTCCAAATCTTCGGGCTGGCGCGCGGTCGCGACGACGCGTTGCCCGCGCTCTAAAACATGGGCGGCGAGCGCCCGGCCGAGGCCACGCGAACACCCCGTGATGAACCAAACAACAGAAGACGTGGAATCGTTCATGGCGTGAAGGCCGCGGCGGAATCGCGGAGAGAATTCAGTGTCATGCGCAATTGGATACCCGAAACGGGGAATCGACGATTAATGAGCAGGGAAACGGGAGTGGGTCCAACCCCGACGAAGCCCGCCCGGTTCAACGGTCGCTCGGCAACGCCGAAAGTTCCGTTGCCACCAAGGTGCGCATTCATTTTGCCGCGGTGACCCGCACTGGCACGTGCACTTCAAAACGCTTCATAAAGCCCGGCGTAAACGGCCCATTCCAATACACCCCGTAGGCCGGGCCGGCCGCTTCCAACCCCGGTTGCGCCGTGAGCCAGGCAACCAGGGCATCGCGGGTTTTCGAAAAGTTGGATGCAGAATAACTCCCGCGCGCCCCCAAGCTCGCCACGCGCCGTTCCGGGATTTCGAGGACCTCGACTCCGCTGCCACTACCCGCGACCTTTGAACGCTCATTTTCGGCGACCCAGAAGTACATCGCCGCGTCATCAATCTTCGCCTCCACCGGGGTGGTCATGGCGATGTTATGAGTCGAAATGTAATTGAAGAGCGGACGAAACAGCCGATTCGATTCGCTGAAATAGTTTCCCTGTCCTTGGGCTTTGAGCAGGACTCCCGCGGGCAGGGTCTTCAGTTCAGACACTCCGACATCAGTCGGTGCAAAAGCTTGGGGAGCAGCCATGATGAGGGGACCGAGCAGGGAGAAGATTAGGCTAAATAGAAACCTGCGCATATGCTCTGGTACGCGCCGGAAGCCCGTTTCGATGCATAAGAAATAAGACGCGCGCGTCTTCGAAAGGGAACGCGCCTTACGACGCAGCGATCGCTCGGGAATTTACCGACGCGACTTGCCCGCGCGAAAGACCGGGCCAGCGTCGGTTCCGTGCCTGGCGTCTCCGCAATACCTTCCCACACTGAAATTCTCATCATTGGAGCCGGCATGTCCGGCTTGGCGGCGGCGTCTGCCCTGCGCGAAGCAGGTCGAACCGTAATGATCCTCGAGAAAGGCCGCGGCCTCGGCGGCCGGCTTGCGACCCGGCGCATCGGGTCGGCAGTCTTCGATCACGGGGCGCAGTTCATGACCGCGCGCGACCCGCAGTTGATTGCGTTGATTGAACGTTGGCGCGAAAGCGGCGCCGTCATGGAATGGTATCGGAGCGTTTCCGGTGGCGCCGAAGGCCACCCTCGTTGGCGCGGACATCCGGGCATGACCGCCCTGGCCAAAGAATTTGCCGAGGGACTCGACGTTCGGGTGGATACGCCGGTCAGCGCGATCAAGCGCGACACCTCAGTATGGCGGATATCGACTCAAGCGGGACCGACGTTGACGGCGGATGCGCTAATTCTCACCGCACCCGTCCCGCAGGCCCTCACGTTACTCGATGCCGGGAATATTCCAATTCCGGCCGAAACCCGTACCCGGTTGCAGGCGATCCGTTACGAGCGTTGCCTGGCCGTGATGGCGACCCTTGAAGCGCCTTCGATCATCCCGGCTCCGGGCGTGCTGAGCTTCACCGAAGGCCCGATCGCGTGGATCGCGGATAACCAAATAAAAGGCACCTCGCCCGAGCCAGCGATTACGCTGCACGCCTCGCCGGAGTTCAGCTTGAAAAACTGGGAACGCGACAAGCACGAAGTCGGCCGGGAGTTACTGGAGGCGGTGGCCATTCAACTGGGTGCGCCGGTGAAGGAGTTCCAAGTCCATGGTTGGCGCTACAGCCGGCCGATCAGCGAAGAAACCGGAGGCGCTTTCCCGCTAAGCAGCGAACCGCCGCTGCTGTTGGCGGGCGATGCCTTTGCCGGTCCCAAGATCGAAGGTGCCGTGCTCTCCGGCTGGGCCGCCGCCCGCGCCCTACTGGCGCAGGTCCGGGCCTGAGAAATTTAAAGTGAGACAGACATTCCTGTCTGTTCCGTCTCCGAAGTAGAATCCAACCCAGCCGTTATCCGCTGACACCCACCACCAAACCCGGACAGACAGGAATGTCTGTATCACCCCTGATCCTCGCTTCAGGTTTGGCTCCTCTTCTGTGCGGAATTCAGTATGCGTGGTCCGTGCCCATTGCATTTGCGCGACTCGGGATCCTAATCGTTTTCTTCGCCGGGGCGGCGTCTGCGCAGGAGCGGACCCGGCCGGTGGAATCCATGCTCGAGGCGCAAGTGGAGCTGCACCGGCGCGGATTTTCCTGCGGCTCAATCGACGGCGTCGCGGGACCGCAAACTGCCGCGGCGCTCCGGACGTTTCAACGTTTTGCCCTGTTGTCCGAAACCGGCATCCTCGATCCGGACACACGGGCGCAACTCCAGCTCACCGCCCCGGCGCTGACCACGCATCTTGTGAGCGAGGACGAGGTCGCTACCTTGCAGCCGGTGCCTCCGACGTGGCTCGAAAAATCTCAGCTGATCGCGCTCACGCACGCGAATGCGCTGGAACTAATCGCGGAACGATATCGGGCCAGTCCGCGTTTCGTGCGGCGGTTGAATCCCGACGTAAACTGGGACACGGTCCCGGCGGGAACGCGGATCACGGTGCCCGCCGTCGCGGGAATCACGTTTCCCGCCAAGGCCGCGTTGCTCACGATCCGACTGGACGCGCGCACGTTGGAAGCAACCGACGCGGATGGCCGCATTCTGGCGCACTTCCCGGTGAGTATTGCGCGGAAGGTCGAGAAGCGGCCGCGCGGCGAACTGCGCATCACCGTGGTGATCCCGGAGCCCAACTATACGTTTGATCCAAAGATGTACCCCGAATCGCCGGAAGCGAAGGAGTCGCTCACGCGTAAACTCATCGTGCCGCCTGGACCCAATAATCCCGTGGGCCTCGCCTGGATCGGACTCGATCTGCCGGGCTACGGCATCCACGGCACACCTGAACCCGAAAAAGTCGGACGCACCGAATCGCACGGCTGCTTCCGCCTCGCGAACTGGGATGCGGTCGCACTCGTCGGCTTGGTCGCAGCGGACCTACCGGTGGTCGTGGAACCGTGACTTCCGTGCCACGCCAAGTGGATCACCGTGGGACTACGATAGTCTAGGCGAGACCCCGATATAGGACAAAAGCCAAACAACCATCCCAAGTCATCCCGCTGCTATTCACCTAACGCCCGCAGCAGTTCCGGCGCCTCTCGGATTTTTACCCCTTCTGCGCTGAGAGAACGGCGGCTCATCGTTGGTCTTCCCGCCAGTTTCGATCTGGCCGCCAATGTCTGCTTTGGTGCCTTCGTCGATGGTGTTTCCGCTCTTGATGACGTCTCCCGGCGCGATCGGGCGGCCGTCTCCAGTCTCATCCGGCTCCATGCCCTCGCGAACTTCGGTTTCTGAAAAGAAAGAGATCTCCCACAGTGATGTTCCATTGAGGAAAAAGCGGGCTGTTTTTCCGGCCAGTGTGTCGGTGCCTTCCGGCTCGATTCCCAGGACCTGAGGATAATATTGCGACTGGTGTCCGTCGACCTCGACAGGATCCATCAATCGCACGGGATTGCTCCAGCTCTCTGGATCGGCCGGATCGGACGCAAAGCTTATATAGATCCCTTCCTGCGTCCATCCCGGCTCACCCGCAGCATGATTGAGCAGCATCACGAAGCGATTGAGGTGTGTGTTCCAGTGCACCGCGGCGCCCCAAAACGAGTCGGGGTCGAGGTGATGCCATTCCCGTTGGGCTGGAAAGAGCGGCGTAACGCGACCCCTGATCCCTGGCTCCCTCCATTGACCCTGATACAATTTCTGTACTTTGCCGGCAGGCTTGTACCGGTCGGCAAAAGCCAGGCGGGCCATGGCAACTCCCTGGCTCTCCAACGGGCCGCCATAATTAGTGAAGAAGAAGTAGAAGTAACGGCGGTCACGATCCAGGACGACCGAGAAATCGCCGTGCCCTCCCGAGAAATATCCGTTCTTCGCGTTCGGATCGAGCAAATCCCCGGATTCGAGTACGATGCCCAGATCGAACACGGTGTAGCCGCCATCATATGATACCAACGCGCCAATTTTAGGTGCGGTAAGATTCGGGTTAGGATGAAGGCCGCGAGGTTCGTGGTGATACCAGCCGAGCACTGTCCCATCTTTGTCCGCCCACGCGGATTCAATCCAAATGTCCTTCGCGCGTTAACTGGGACTGTTTACCCATTCCGATTCCCAAGCGTCGTACTCGGCGTCATATAGGTTGATATGCGGCGCGGGATGTTTTTTCCCGCAGTGAAAACGGTCTGGGATCACCGCGACAGATTCGCTCACCGTCCCGCCGAGCTTCGGCGCCAAGCAAAAAAAGAGCCCGCCGTATACCCCTATACGGCGGGCGTTGCTTTCTTAGTTACCCCAAAAATCTCAACCGCTAAGCGGATGAGACGAGAACGAACATGCCTCCGTCGCCGTGCCCTTCAACTCCAAACTCGCCCTTTGCGTCTTCCAGTAGCGCCGCCCACGCAGGGCATTAGCGGGAGCGCAGTGCGGATTATTTTGGGGTGCGAAACGGCGAGCCGCTCTCGGTCACCCCGTCGTTGCGGCACGTCCGGGCCTCATCGATTGTCCGCTTCAATTCCGGAGCGACCTTCGCTCCGCCTGCGCCCAGCACGCTCGACAGCTCGCCGAGGTCTTTCCGCCGCTCCTGCGCGAAATCCTCCTCGAGCATCGCCCGCGCCACCGCGTTGTTGCCCAATGGCAACCCGCCTGGGTTCAACCCTGGCTGCCGTTTCTGGGCCAGCTCGAGCCGAGGCGCGGGTTCGAACGTCGCGGATTTCGCGCCGGCTCGGCTCCATCCGCGCGAGTTGTATCAGAACCGCCGAGACACGGGCTTCTTTTCCTGATACGTGCAAACTCGACGCGCGTTCGGTGAAACGCGCGCCCGCCAATGTCTGGGTGGCTTGTTCGTTTATTCGTCAGGCGAGCCGCCGCCGCCGCCACCGCCACCACCGAAGTCGCCGCCACCGCCACCGCCACCACCACCACCGCCGCGGGCGGCGCGTTGCGGGGGTTCGAAGGCGAGCTTGGCGGTCATCTCGACATACACGGGTTTGCCGTCTTTCATCGGGGGTTCGTAAGCGGCATTGGAAATCGCGAGGATGGCAGGGAGCAGGAACTGCTTCGGCGGTTTCCCGATGATATCCGGGTTGATGGTACTGCCGTCAGGCGCGACGACGAATTTCACCTGTACGTTGGCTTGTGCGCCCTTTCCCGCCGGAGGATAAACGGCCTTGAGCGGTTTCGTCGCCTTGAGCTTTTTGCCATATTCCTTGGCGGTTAACACGCGCTCAGGGATTTCCTGGAATATTTTGCGTTTGAACCTGGCGTTTAACTGCTGCGCCACCGGCGCGGAAAATTTAAACGGAATTGTCACGCGCTTTTGCACCGGCTTGCCGTCCAGGGTCGCTGGCTCAAAGCGCCAGAGCTTGACCGCGGCCAGTGCCGCTTCGCCAAAGGCTTCGTGGTCGGCGGAGGCCAGCGAGGCTTCTCCGACTGAGCCGTCCGGCTGTACTATAACCTCAATAGTGGCGGTTCCATCCTTTCCGGTATCTGTGAGCGCCGCTGGATAAACAGGCGACGGAGTTTCAATCGGCCGCGGATTGGTTTGGGCCGCATGGACTGCGACTGCAAAAGCCACGGGCGCGAACCACGAGAGCTGACGAAGGTAATATTTCATGGGTAGGGCAAATTTCTTGTAATTCATCTGGTTTGTAAGTCTTAGGCAAATCGTGTTTGGGTGGGCTGGTTTGATCGCAAGCGAGTTTCTTTGTAAGCGGGCCTGTTCGGTACGGATTACAGATTCGGGCGGTACGTAAAAATCGCTTTCGGGAAAAGCGGCCAGAAAGGCACTGCGATCGGTGTCGTTCAAGCTGAGGACAATATCCAAATCATTGGTGACCCGGGGTTGCCCATAGAGAATCGCCGCGGTGGCACCAGTAACCATATGGGGCGCACCGACAGCCTCGAGGCGCTCGACAAAAAGGCTCAATTCATCCGGTGCGTGCATACAGAATTCTATCTGCGACTACGGAGTCGCCAACACCGACTGAGTTCGCCCCTTCTTTTCCGAGCCATAGCCGTGACCACCGCCACCAACCAGGGTAAGTTGATCCCAATGATTTGAATCGAAGTTGAAAACCTGGCCGAAGCCGGTCTCGAGCCGTCCGCGCGCAGGCGTGATACCTATCACCGGTTCGACCCAGCGGCGAACCACGAAGAAGATATCCGATCCGAACGCCTTCGCGGCGAACGCGGGAACGCGTTACTTCAGGTGGGCCAGCAATTCCTTCGCCGCGGGTTCTGACGAGGCGGGATTTTGGCCGCTGATCAGCAAACCGTCCTTGAGCACGTACGGCTTGAAGTCGGGCCCCTTCGAATAGGTTCCGCCGTTCTTCTTCAGCATGTCCTCGACGAGAAACGGGACGACGTCGGTCAGGCCGACCGCTTTCTCTTCGGAGTTGGTGAAGCCGGTGACCTTCTTGCCGGCGACCACCGACTTGCCGTCGGTTCCTTTCGGATGGCGAAACACGGCGGGCGCATGGCACACCGCCGCGACGGGTTTGTTGGCGGCGATCATCTGCTCGATCAATGCGATCGATTTCGCGTCCTCCGCGAGGTCCCACACCGGGCCGTGGCCGCCCGGGAAAAACACCGCATCGAAATCTGCTCCCTTCACCTCGCCGAGCTTCTTCGTGCTCTTGAGCTGAGCTTGCGCATCCGCGTCGCCCTTGAAGCGCTTGGTCGCCTGCGTTTGCGCATCAGGTTCGTCGCTCTTCGGGTCGAGCGGCGGCTGGCCACCCTGCGGTGACGCGAGCGTGATCTGCGCGCCGGCATCCTTGAAAACGTAGTAAGGAGCCGCGAACTCCTCGAGCCAGAAGCCGGTTTTCTTGCCGGTATCGCCAAGTTTAGCGTGGGAGGTGAGGACCATGAGGATCTTTTTCATAAGGCGATGGAGGGCGGTTGCGGGAATGAGGGACGAGGACGCGGAAAAAAATTACCCGCCGGTCGAACGCTGCGACCCGCCGCGGGAGTGGGATAGACCGCGATTAACTCCAATGGAGCCTGGCAAACGGAGGGGGGCGCGGGAGTGTCAGTCCCGACCAGAACAAGCCGTTGCGAAGCGGACAAGTCAGGCCGTACTGTGAACGGACTGCGCTCCACGCCGCACCGATCCAGCTGGATGGCCACACCGCGCAGGCGCGGTTCGCCATGACAGAAACGGCCATAGTTGATTAAAACTCTAACCTTCCGCTCGAGGAGCACTTCGCGACCCACGGTTCAACGCACCGGGAGGCGCCTGGCTCACTATCGCCGCCGACGAGTGGAGCGTTTCACCGCGTAATGGATCTGCTCGCCGACCGCTTGCACTCCGCCAATGTAGTGGTGCTGCTGCAAAAGCGCCTGCGCGCAAACGCGCTGTTCGGGCGTATCGAGACGCTCGACTCGAACGGTGCGCAACAAAATCTCCCGCTCTTCGGGCAGTACATGGATGGTCAGGCCTGCAAGCTAAAAAACTTTTCGCGTGAGTGTTCCGCAAAATCGAACCTGGCTTTTCCCATCAATCACTTACCTGGTTAGACGAATTCGCGGTGTGGCGTTGGGCCTCGGGAGCAATCCACGCAATCGTACAGCGGAGCCGTTCGATCGAAACAGCGAGGCCGCTCCCGCACCGGCGAGCGGTGATCGAGAACAGCAACGGTTAACTAACTAAGGAGCCCCGCACGATGACACCGCGCGGGCGATGAGCGCACCTGCGTGCACGAGTGGGAAATCTCCGAATCCTGCGTTGAGCCGCAGCAGTGAACCGAGAAACGATCTCCCGCTGATCATGCGGGCTCGTATCACCATGAGTCCTGAGTGACCATTAACAAATGCGACCTCACTTGGCCATCCTGGCCCGATTGCTTCCTCCTATTGTGTTTTGCCTTTCCCTTGCGCCCGCCGCAGAGAGGAACTCGGTCTCGTCGCTCGATACCAGGCGGGCGCGTGAGGCCAACGTTTTTACGGCGTATTTCGAAAACGATTTGTTGGGAAACACCGACAAGCATTACACCGCGGGGACCAAGTTATCATGGCTCTCCAGCGACTATTCCGGCTGGCAGCAAAGCGAAGGACTAGGCAGCCGCGTCGGAGACCGTTTACCTCTGGTGAATGCCCCGGGCACTCAGAAAAACGTTGGTATCGCGATCGGCCAAAACATCTACACGCCCCAGCGGAAGGAGCTGGTGGAGCCGGATCCCACCGATCGCCCCTATGCAGGTTGGAGCTACCTGGAGTTTTCCTTTCTGAGTAAATCGGAATCCCGCCTCGACACCTTGTCGTTTCAACTTGGAGCAATCGGACCGAACTCCTATGCCAAGCAAGTCCAGCGCGAGGTGCATCGGATTATTGAGAGCGAGCAGGCGCTGGGTTGGGATTATCAGCTTAGGGATGAATTCGGGTTCAACGCGGTCGCCGAGCGCAAGTGGCGACTCTACGCCCATTCCCTGGCGAAGATCCTGGATGTGGATGTCGTCCCCCATTTCGGACTGAGCCTCGGAAACGTTCAAACCTATGCGAATGCCGGCGTCACCGCGCGCGTGGGGTTCAATCTGCCGAGTGACTTTGGGGTTCAACTCATCCGGCCCGGTGGCGCTGGCAGTACGCCCATCAACGATCGTGATCCCCGCCTGTCGTTGCGGAACAGTTTCAGTGTGTTTGTTTTTGGAGCTGTCGACGGACGGGCCGTGGCGCGCGATATTTTCCTCGATGGGAATACGTTCCGGGATAGCCCGAGCGTGGAAAAAGAAAACTTTGTCGCCGACTTGAGCTACGGGGCCGGAGTGATTGCCGGGGCGTGGCAAGTCACCTTTACCCAAGCAATGCGTACTCGGGAATTCGAGCAGCAGATTGAGAACGCGAACTACTTCGGTTCGGTGACGGTTTCGGTCGTATTTTAACCCTCCACCCCTCGCAGAGTTCGGCGGCTCTGGCCGAGCACCCGACACAAAAAAGGCCGTCGTCCTGGAAAGGATAACGGCCTTTTCTGACCTAACACCAAGCAAACCTTTGAACTACACCATCGACCCCTCGATGGTGCTGACTACAACAAGTCAGACGCAGCCGCCCTCGAAACGCTCAATTTTCGCGTTCAAATTTCTCAAATTGATCCATAATATTTGGCAACGCTTTGATTTTGAAGGATAAGCCGACCAAAAAAGTTTTCTACCCGTCACATCGACCGGGGAAGCTGAGCGACGATGCCGGCTGACGAGCTCAAGATCATGCACTCCTCCAAGGATCCGCTGGATTCGGCAGTACACTCGATCTTCGACTTTATTCGGCGCACCGGAGAATCGGCTGCGCCGGCCGGGTTTGGGAAACGATCGACTACCAAAATCAGCCGCACCGCGAGTTGAGTGTATTCAACGGTGTCGGCGGGATCAGCTTCTTCCTCGTCGATGCCTTTCGCCGGTACAAAGACCCGGCCATGCTCGACTTTGCGCAAGGAGCGATCGACTGGTGTGAGGCTTTCGATGGTCGCCATTACGAACGCGGGCTGCAATTCGGCAAAACCGGCCCGGCGCTGGCGGCCCTTCACAAGTCGATCGCGCTCGATGAACCCGATGTTCCTGAGTTTTGCCTGACCAATGCAGCCGCGATCCTGCGGGAATCGCCGGGTCCTATCACGGACCTCATTGGCGGGGCCGCCTCGAATGGCCTTTTCCTGCTCAAATTGTGGGCTCGCACGGGCGACGACGTTCACGTGCGCGGCGCGGAGCGTTGCGGGGCTTGGCTGGAACGACAGATGAGACGGGACGAACGCGGCACGCACTGCGTGGTCGATCCCGAAGGTCGTTTGGGATTTGGTCCTCAGATCTATCTCGGGGTCGCCCACCGCTTGGCGGGCATCGCGCATTTCCTCGCCTGCCTCGCGGAGGCAACGGGAAACGATCGCTGGGCCACCCTGGCCAGGGAGTTATTCGACACGATCGCGCGTTACGCCCTCCCCACTCACCGCGGACTGAATTGGCCCGTTCACCTCGAGAGCAACGAGCTGACTCGCTGCCAGTGGAGTCACGGTGCCGCCGGTATCGGCCTTACCTATCTGACCGCCCATCGCGTCTTCGGCGACTCGCGTTTTCTCGACCTCGCCCTCCCGGCGGCCGAAGCCACGTGGGGCTACGGTGACTTCCGTCACAATTACACGCAATGCACCGGCCTCGCCGGCTCGGGCGAACTGCTGCTTGAAACGTATCGAGCAACCGGAGACGCCCGTTGGTTGGACCGCGCCTGCGCCTTCGCGCACCTCGCTCTCGTCTACAAAGAATCCACGCCCGACGGCGACGCGTGGCCGACCGATACACGCGGCTTGTACTCCGCCGATTTCGGCTACGGTGCCGCCGGCGCCGGCCACTTTTTCCTGCGCGTGCTCTCCGGCGGCACAGTCCCCATGCCCCTCATGTGACCCCGGAACGCGCCCTGGGACGTGCAAAACCTGCGTCCCCGCCAGCCACAAAGTCACGTATTGCGTGACACTCTGGTGGCGAACCCGCCCCCACGATTCGCGGGTTTGTCACGCATTACGTGACGTTCTCGCGCGAGAAATGGTCGGAGAAACGGAGCGTACGGGCGAACTACGGCGTTAGAAAATGCTCCAGGAACCGGTAGGCTTGCTCGTTTGATTCCTCGGTCGGACTGTGGTTCTCCCGATTCGTCATCGCCACCCGGTTCTCGTATCCTAAAAACCGATTCACCGCCACCGCATGATTCAGCGCGACCCACCGCGCCGGGGTGTCTTCCGAACCGCCGGACACCAGAAAAGGCCGCGGCGCCATCAGGGCGTGTAACTCGTGCAAATCATGACCGGACTCGAAGATATTTTTGTAGGCGCCGGTCCGGCCATTCTCCGCCGTCACCAGGCCGCGCTTGCGCGTGACAGCCGGGTCCAACCCCATGTACCACGGCTCCCAGTAATTCACCGCCGTGCGGGTTTCATCAAATACCACTCCGCCGTCCGACCACACGGCGCAGGCAAATTTTTCGTACAAACACGACGCAAACATCGCCCATTTTCCCCCGTAGGAATGGCCGAAAACGCCAATGCGCGTGCCGTCCACTTCCGGACGCTGCGCCAATATCGTATGACAATTCGCCGCAATATAGGCGAGATAGCTCAACGGCTGACACGACGCCCCGTTCAACTCCGGATGGTAGGCATCATCGGCGGGTGAGCCGATCGACAAGGTTACAAAACCCCGTCGCGCCAACTCCAGCGCGAAGTCCCTCCCGCGTCCGCGCTCGCCGGTCGTGAGCATGCGCTTCGCCTGGCCCTCCAGCGGCCTCGGCCCATCATAAGCCACGCTCACCTCAGGAGCGTAAAACGGCACGACCACCGCGGGTCGGCGGCCTTCGAAACGTTTCGGCGGCAGCAGCAAAAACCCGTGCTGCATCACGCCACGAGCAACCTCGATCTGTACCCGGTACTGCGTGACACCCTCACGATCCTGCGGTTCTTCCAGCACGAGCTTCGGCCGCGTCAACAACTCGGACCACGCGCCCATCTGCCCGTGCCAGTACTGAAGAATCTCCGCCCGCCGGGCGGGCCAAGCCGCCGGCGATGTGACCGCCCGACCATCATAAAATCGCAGCGGTGAGGCGTAGTGCCCAAACTGATTCGCATACGCCGCCGGCGGCGCAAACCCTCCCCGCAGCGGCTCCGGCAGCGGCCGTTCCGCCGCCACCATGAGCGGCGTTGGCAGCGCGAGGATCAACCCCGCGAGGATGACAAGCGGACCACGCAGGCGAGTCATTGTCAGACTACTCATCGTCCAAAACGCTTCGGGTCAAAGCCCCGTTCCTTCAACGCTGCCGTCAGCGCTTTCACGTCGAGTTGCGCGCCGGGTTTCACACCGTTGGCCTTGTACCACCCCTGGTTCATTTCGAGGGCGAATTGCAGGCGCATCCCGCTGGAGGCCACTGCCGTTTCGTCGAAGGGGTGAAGTGGATACACCTCTTCCAGCACGCCACTCGAGTTGAAGAAACCGATATCCAGCGGCGTGGGCGTATTACGCATCCAAAAGCTCATCGGCTGCGGCGTTTCGTAAACGAAGATCATCCCGTCATCGCGTCCCAGATCGCGCCGTTGCATCAGGCCGCGCTGCATTTCGTGCGAGCGGACGGCCAGCTGCATGCGGACGGTCTTGCCGCCCACCGTGATCGGAAAAAAGTCCGCCACCGTCTTGGCTGCCGCGGTCGTGGCGCCGGCCGGAGCGCCCTTGGCGCCAGCCGTTTTGTCTTTCGCACAGGCGACCAGCGCGGAACTCGCGCTGACGAGCGCGGCAGCGATCAGCAGGCGCGAAACCGGATTTGCGTTTTTCAAGGTGCCCGTGGCTAATGTCCGCTCAGCTTCAATTCAACCTCTCTCTTCCGTGCCCGGAAAAAACCAGCCTCCTCCCCTCCTCTTCGCCGATACCGAGCGTAGTCCCGATGCCCTTTATTTCGGCGGCGTTCATGTGCCAGATCCGTTCATCGCGTTTGGCTTGAAGCGGAAGAAATTCGCCGTCGTCGGCGCCCTCGAATTTGGCCGGGTCAAGAAGACTTCTGATTTCGACGTCGTGCTCCCGCTCGAAGGCTATCTCAAGCGCGCGCGTGAACTGTGGCCGCAGCGCCCGCCCGGCCCGGCCGAGGCGATTTACCTGATCGCGAAAGATTACAAGCAAACGCGGTTCACGATCCCCGACGAATTCCCCAGCGGGCTTTACGAGAAACTTTTCGAACTCGGGCTCGATCTCGAGGTGGCGCAAGGTCCCTTGTTTCCGGCCCGCGAATTCAAAACGCCCGCCGAGGCCGCGGCCATTCGCGAAGGTAATCGCTGCAGTGCCCTCGGTTTCGCTGCCGCCGAAAAAATCCTCCGCGCCAGCAAGATCAGTGGCCGCAAGCTCCTTCATCGCGGGACCGTGGTGACCAGCGAAATGCTAAAGTTCGCCATCGAGGTCGCCTGCCTCGAGGCCGGCGCCGTCTCGGCCAGCACGATCGTTGCCGGCGGTGATCAAGCCTGCGATCCGCACGAGCGCGGGTCGGGACCACTGCGGCCCAATGAGCTCATCATCATCGATATCTTCCCGCGCGTGACGCACTCCGGGTTTCACGGCGACATGACCCGCACGTTCCTGCGCGGCCGCGCCAGCGAAGCGCAGCGCGCCCTCGTCGACGGTGTCCGCACGGCCCAGCTCGCCGCCTTGAAGATGATCCGCCACGGCGTGAACGGTCGCGACGTGCACCGCAAGGTGGTGGAGGTTTTCGAAAAACGCGGGTTTGAAACCAAGCACACGCCGAAAGGTTCCGTCGGGTATTTTCACGGCACCGGCCACGGCCTCGGACTCGCCGTGCATGAGCTCCCGCGCCTCAGCGGCTCAGTTGATTATATATTGAAGAAAGACGCGGTCGTCACGGTTGAGCCCGGACTATATTATCCCGGGCTCGGCGGCTGCCGGATTGAAGACGTGGTGCAAGTGACCGCCACCACACCCAGACTGCTTTCCAAATACCATTACACGTGGGAACTACGATGAAGAGCCTGCCCCAACTGCTCAGGAAGATCAGTCAACTTCGAATCCTCGTGGTCGGGGATGTGATGCTTGATCATTACATCTGGGGCGACGCCACGCGCATCTCTCCCGAGGCTCCCGTGCCCGTGGTCGACATCGCTCGAGATTCATGGACGGCGGGTGGGGCAGCAAATGTCGCACTTAATATCGCCTCACTCGGCGCCCGTTGTACCGTCGCCGGTTTTATCGGCACCGATGAGGCAGGTCAGCGCCTGAGCACAATTCTCCATAGCAAGAAAATCGCCACGATCCTCACTCCGGGCAATGCGCCTACGATCGTGAAAACGCGCGTGCTCGTTCAGCACCAACAGTTGTGCCGACTCGACCGCGAGGCGCCTATCCCCGCGTATCACGTCAGTGCAGTCAAAGCCGAGGCCTTGCTCGCCAAGGAAATCGCGGCGGCCGATGCCGTGATTCTGTCGGACTATGCCAAAGGAATTCTCACCGACGAAGTCATCGCCCGCGTGACCAAGCTCGCGCGCGCGGCGAAAACATTTGTCGCCTTGGATCCAAAACCGAAGCGGCGGCTTTCGTTCCGGGACGTCGACCTCATCACGCCCAACAAGCGCGAAGCCCTGCAGCTGGCCGGACTCGAACCGCTGCCGCACTCGCCGTTTCCCGCGGTGGAAGTCTGCGCGCGGCTGCATGAGCTCTATGCCCCGAAGAACATTGTCATTACGCTGGGCGAAGACGGCATGCTGCTCAGTGCCGGCGGAAAAATCATCCAGACAATTCCCACCGCCGCGCGCGAAGTCTTCGACGTATCCGGCGCAGGCGATACATCGCTGGCGGGCCTGGTTCTGGCACTCTGCGCCAAGGCTTCGTTGGAAACCGCCGCCCTGTTCGCCAATGCGGCGGCCGGTGTGGTCGTCGGCAAGATCGGCACCGCCACGGTCACGCCTCAAGAACTGATCGACTACGTCAATCATCGCTAACGATTTCTCCAGGAGGGCAGGCTCCGTCCCCGGTCGCAGGCCAGACGATGCGGAGTCTTCCCTCCCTTCTTACCGCGGGTTCAACTGTATTCCCAACATGGCTAAAGCCCTTTTTCTCGATCGCGACGGCACCTTGATTTTCGACAAGCACTATCTGTCCGAACCCGCGGGAGTGGAGCTGATTCCAGGCGTGACGGCTGCTCTCCGGAAGGCGAAGGAACTAGGTTACCAGCTGTTCCTGTTCACTAACCAATCCGGTGTCGCCCGCGGGTTATATACGCTCGACGACGTGCTCCGCTGCAATCTGCGGATGGAGGAATTGCTCGGGCTGCCGCCACCGTTGTTCACCGATATCTGCATCGCGATTGAAGGACCCGATGAGCATAACGGTTACCGTAAGCCTTCCCCGCGTTTCATCTTGGAGAGCATCATCCGACACCGCCTCGATCCGGTGCAGTGCTGGATGATCGGCGATCGCGAAGGCGACATCGAAGCCGGCCTCAAGGCCGGCATCAGCGCCGCCGCGTTGTGCACCGGCAAATTCGACGAGGCCGGTTGGGCGGAGCTCGACCGCCCCAACGTCCCTGTATTCTCCAGCCTCGTTGAATTCGTCGCGTCGCTTGAACAGGCCGAATCACTGAAATCGTAACCGGCGCGTCTGCCAAACCGACACCGCTTCCACGTATTTTTCACCGCATGCCCGAGCTCGCCGAAGTCGAATTCTACCGCAAACGCTGGCACCTCGCCGCCCGGGGAGAACGCATCGTGAGCGTGCACGCTCACGAGATGAAACGCCTGCTGCGCGGGGTCGACATCGCCGCGCTCCGGCAAGCGTTGATCGGGGCGCGCTTTGAAGACTCGCAGGCCGCGGCGAAGCAGATGGTCTTTCGATTTGGAAGCGACGCGTGGCTTGGTATTCACCTCGGCATGAGCGGCGCGTTGACGGTCGCTCCTCCGGATTACACGCCGGCCAAGCACGACCATCTTGTCCTCTTCACAAAAAAACACGCGTTGATTTTCACGGACCCGCGCATGTTCGGTCGGGTGGAGTTTCATCCCGGCGCGGAGCCGCCCGCCTGGTGGAGCTCCATCGCGCCCGCCCTGTTATCGAAAGCGTTCACGGTCGCGGCCGTCGCCGCGTTTCTAAAACGGCGCGCCCGCGCTCCAATCAAGGCCGTGCTCTTGATGCAGGAGCGCTTCCCGGGAATTGGAAATTGGATGGCAGACGAAATTCTCTGGCGCGCCGCGATTCACCCGCGGCGGGCCGCGGGCACGTTGAAACCGAAGGAAGTGCGCGCGCTCTGGCAAGCCTGCCGCACGGTCGCCCGCCAGGCGCTCGCGGCCATCGCCGGTCGGGGCGACACGTTGCCGCCAGATTTGAATGTTGGCATCCCGCACTCCTGGCTCTTCCACCATCGCTGGGAGCAAGGCGGCACCTGCCCGAAAACGAAAACTCCGCTCGCGCACGCGACCATCGGAGGCCGGACGACGTGCTGGTCGCCCGCCCGGCAGAAGCTCAAATGAAAAAACTGCGCCTCGATGAATTACTGGTGATCCGCGGTCTCGCGGAGTCGCGCGCTCAAGCCAAGGCGCTCATCATGAGCGGCCGCGTGCTACGCGGCACGGAGCGCCTGGAAAAGCCCGGCAAGGAGTTCGCGGATGATATCGAACTCACCGTCGAGCAGCCGCCACGTTTCGTCAGCCGCGGCGGCGAAAAACTCATCGCGGCGATCGAGGATTTCGCCTTGGATTTACGTGGCGCGCATGTGCTCGACGTCGGCGCGTCGACCGGCGGGTTTACGGACTGTGCCTTGCAGAACGGCGCAGCAGATGTGGTTTGCGTCGATGTAGGGCGCGCGCAACTACACGCCCGTTTGCGATCCGATCCGCGAGTCACCAATCTGGAGAAGATCAACGCGCGCTACCTGAACGCGTCGATGCTTCCGCGGTCGGAGTTCGATGCGCTGGTGATGGATCTTTCGTTCATCTCGTTGAAAGCCGTGCTGCCCGCCGTGTGGCCGCTCTTGCGACAGGGCGGAACCCTTGTGGCGCTGGTAAAACCTCAATTTGAAGCTGGCAAGGCCGAGGTCGACAAGGGACGCGGTGTGATCCGCGACCAAACGGTGCAGGATGCCGCCCTGGCGGGCGTGCGCGAATTTGCCCTGCGCGAACTGGCGGGCGCGAACCTGGTGGGGGCAATCGATTCGCCGATCACGGGTGCCGACGGAAATCGCGAATTCCTGCTCTGCCTGCGCAAGGAATCTCCTGCTGGACCGTAATCAGGTTTGGCAATCGCGCCCGGAACGGTGCAGTAGTCTACCCCTCGCATGAATCCCGTTCGCAAGCTCGCGTTTGTCGTCAATGAGCAGAAAGAAGGCGCTCCGGCGCTCGCCCATGAACTCGCGGACATCGCCCGTCAGGCGGGCGTCACCTACAAGCAAACTGCGCGGTTCCCGCTTCCTCGCGGGTATTTGAAAGGCTGTGACGCGTGTTGCGTCATCGGCGGCGACGGCACGCTGCTGGGCGTGGCGCGTGAGTCGGCCCGTGAACAAGTACCCATCATCGGCGTGAATCGCGGCAGCCTGGGATTTCTGACGACGCTCTCCGCCGAAGAAGCGCGAGCTCATTTTGCGGAGGTGCTGGGAGGCGGGTTTCAAATCGACCATCGGGCAATGCTCGACTGCTCGACCGGAGCAGGATCGTACGACCTCGCTTTAAATGATGTGCTGCTCAAAGATGAGGTGAACTCACGCCTCGTGCGGCTGGAGGTGTTTGCGGACGGCGAACTCGTCACCGACTACACCTGCGATGGTTTGATCGTTTCGACGCCGACCGGCTCGACGGCCTATAATCTTTCCGCGGGCGGCCCCATCGTCCATCCGGGCGCCGGGGTCATCGCGCTGACGCCGATCTGTCCACACACGTTGAGCAATCGGTCCGTGATTCTGAAAGACACCGTGAAGCTGCAGATCTTTAACCGTTCACCGCATTCGCGACTGCTCGTGGCCATGGACGGCCAGCGGAATTTAAAGGTGAGTGCGCGTTCGCCGGTCGAGATTTCGGTGGCTGACCGCCGACTCCCACTCGCGCAGCGTCCGGGTTATTCGCACTTTTCCGTGGTTCGTACGAAATTGAAATGGAGCGGCGGATTTAGCACGAAAGGCTAAGCGCGATCGAAACGAACGGGACGAGCTCCGTTCGGCCGCAGGTCCCAAGAACACGGCCGAAGGCCACCGTTCAGAATCGAATCAGTTTCCTTTTTTCCGATCCTGTTCGCGCCTGGCTCGCGCCTCGTCGGCGCGCATCGCGGCCTCTTCATCGGGATCGAGTTTACCGTTTCGGTTTCGATCATATTTCCGCAGGTCCTCCGCACTGGCACCCGACTTTTTGTCGTCCTTCGAGGCACCCGATGTGTTCTCCGCGGCGGAACTGTGTGCCACCAATCCAACGACGCAGCTCAACGCGAGTACGGTCGCAACGAGCGTGAAGATCTGTGAGCGGCATTTCATAGCTTCGTCAGCTTGGCCAATTACTGCCCGATGGCGAGCCGGTTCATAGCAGGCTCACCACCTTATCGCGAACTCGATCAATCCGTTTATAGGAGGCGAGTTCCGGAGGCATGGTGGCCAAAGCTCGCCGCAATCCGGGTGCTGCAACCGAGCGGGCCACCTCGTCGAGGCGGTGCAACGCGAGGCGGATTCCAAATACAATTCCGCCCGTTTGCGGGAGTGCAATGAGCGCCTGGTGTTCGACTCGCAGCCATAAACGATCGAGCACCACGGGCGGCTCAGGTGCCGTGATGGCACGGACCGGATGCAAATTGAGCTCGTCCGTCGCCGCCAATCCCCAGTTATCCCGGTGGTAGCCAACGCCCGGTTTGAGCCGGGCCAAAAATTGCCGGATCGAAGCGCCGAGCGTAGGATTCAATCCCGGCACGACCCCGTGAATTTCGTCCATCGTGTGGCCCAGCTTGTCCTCAAGCGCCCATCCGGTCGGAAAACACAGCGCACCGCCCCGAAGTCGAAACTCCCCTTCGTCGTCGACCGACAGCAACAGGACGTCGCAGTCAAATAATCGCCCCAGCTCCGCCACCGTCGCGACCGATGGCGCGTTCCAACTGACAGCAAGCGCCGCAAACTCGCGCAAGAGCGGAACGCCTTCCGGAGTAAGCGCCGTGTAGCGCGACGGATCACGTTCGATCCATCGCGCCCGCTCTGCCAGGATGGGCGCAGCACCGTCGGGCACGCGGAAAAACTCCGCCGGCTCGCTGCGCCGCAACGTGAGGTGCAACCGGAAATCGGCATCCGGAAACAACCCTGCAAGCGCAGACCCTGCTGCATTCATGAAGTGGATACCTTTAGGGACGGACCACAAGTTGGGTTCGCCGATCCTTGATGAAGTACCGCTGGGCGAACGCGGCGAGATCCGCGATTCCGACGGCGTCGATGTGCGCGTCGTAGTTCTTCCAATCGTTGATCGGCTGGCCGTGAAGCGCGTTCAACGCGGCCTGCATCGCGCGCGCGGAATTCGTTTGCAGGGCTTGGCGCCGCGCCGCCTTCAACCGCACATGACAGCGCGCGAGCTCGACCGGCTCCACTCCGCCGTTCCGCACCCGCGCCACTTCGGCATCAATCTCCGCCAACACCTCGGCTTCACGCCCCGGCTGGGTCCCGGCAAAGAAATAGAACATGCCAGCGTCAAGTCCGGTGACGCGGGCTGACCGCACGAAGTACGCGAGACCTTTTTCCTCGCGCACGCGCTCGAACAGACGGGACGCCATGCCACTAAACAGTTCGTCCGCCACGTCGCCGACGTAGAAATCGTCGCCAAGCACCTTGGGCCCGGCATAGGCCTGAAACACGACTGCCTGTTCCCGCGGTTCCTGTTCGACGAATTCACCGGGATTCGCGGGGAGTCGGGTCAACGACGACGCCGACACCGGCACGGCGGCGCGACCACGAGGAATCCGCGCGAGAAATGCGCGCAAGGCGGGCACAAGTTTCTTCGGATCAAAGTCTCCCGCCACGGCGAGCACCACATTCGAACCCACGCAGAGACGCTTGTGCAGCGCAGCGAGGTCTTTGACCTTAAGAGCCTTCAAACCCGCCTGGTCGCCGCTGGCGTCCAAGGAAAGTGGATGCGCTCCAAAGAACTTCTGCCGCCCGCGTTTCCGCGTCAGCGCCACGACATCATCGTCGTCCAGCTGCAAGGCTGCGATCTGGGCGTCACGTTCCAGCGCGAAGGTCTGGGCCTTGAACGCTGGCGCCAGCAGCGCCTGGGAAAGAACACTGATCGCCCGGGCCGCATCCGGCGGCAGGACTTCCGCGGCCAGACCCAAGCTATTGTTGCCGGCGAAGGGATGAAAGGATCCCCCCACTTCTTCAATGTACTGCGCCACGGCGGCGGCACTGCGGGTGCGTGTGTCCTTGGAGAGGAGTGTCGCCAGCAGCGAGGTCGCGCCCCGCTTGCCGGCGTCCTCGAACAGGGGTCCGCCTTGCATCACCAGACGGAAATGCAAATTGGGCAGGCGACGATCGGGTTGGAGCAAAAGACGGGCTCCGTTCGGCAGCGTGATCTCCGAAAAATCAGGTCGGCTGAGCGGGCTGGCCGATACTGCGGCAGTCGGCGTTTCGGGCGCGGCCGGATTGGACGAGACCGACGTCATCTTTCCGGGGGAGAGATACGTCTTCAGCGCGACTTTTAAATCGGTCGGAGTGACGCGACTGAGCTGATCGAAGAACGTCCGGCCGTGATCGATATCGCCGACCACCACTTCGGCGACGCCGAGACGGGAGGCCTGGCCACTCATGGTTTTTCGCGAGTTGATTTCGCCGACGACGAGCTGGCGAACGGCCTTCTTTAATTGCGACGCGCTAAAGCCGCGGGTGACGCAGCGTTTCAGCGTGGCCAGAATCGCGGCGGTCGCGGCCTCGCGCTTGTCCGCATCGCAGGTGAAGGAAACACAAAAAAGGCCGGTGGTACCCGGATTCCAACTCGAGGTGTCAATCGTGTGGACCAGCGCGAGCGCCTCGCGGATCTCGTGCCACAAAACCGAGCTATCCCCATTGCCAAGGATGGTCGAGAGCAGATCGAGCACCGGGGCGTCTTGATGCGCCAAACCCGGGATCGGCCAGGCGAGCACCGCCCGGGTCAACTCGACGGTTTCGAATCGATGCTCGGTCCGCGGTGCCAGCTGAGACGGCTCATCCGGCACCAGAACCGGCGCCAGGCGCACACGCGGGGCGCGCCCGAAATGCTCCTCCACCGCGGCCCGGGTTGCGACCGGATCGATGTCGCCGACGACGACCACCACGAGGTTGTTCGGCACGTATCTGGATTTATAATACCCGTCGAGGTCCTCCCGGGTGACGGCGGAAAACACATCCTGGTGACCGATGATCGGTTGCCGATAAGGATGCTCGTGAAACGCCGTGGAAAAAAGTGTGTCCCAGAGCCGGTTGTCCGGGTCGTCCTTGGTCATCGCGATCTCGCGCAGGATCACATCCTTTTCCTTGGCCACCTCGTCCGCGGGCAGCGTCGAATTCAACACGGCATCACCGAGCAGATCGAGGGCGACGCGGGTGTGTTCGCTGGGCAGATCAATATAGTAGACCGTCCGGTCGAACGTGGTATACGCATTGATATAACCGCCGTGCGCCTGAACTGTCGCGCTGATATCACGTCCGGCGCGCCGCTTCGTGCCCTTGAAGAGCATGTGTTCCAGATAGTGGGAAAGCCCGGCACCCAAATGTTCGTTCTCGTGAATGCTCCCGGTTTTAACCCACACCTGAACGGAGGCCAACGCGGCGGAGGTGTCGCGCTTCATGATCAGCGTCAGACCATTCGCGAGCACACACCGCTCGACCGGCTCGCGCCAGAAGGTGTCTAACAAACGAAAATCAGCGGAAAGAGAAAAGGATTTGGGCATGGAAAAAGAGAAGCTCGCCCTTGGGGTGAGCAAGGAAAGGCAGTGCGGCAGAGTTGAAACTTAGGCCGCGCCAAACGCTTCGGCGGCGGACGGGCCCCGCGTGCGACGAGAGGGTTGAAACGGTTTCACAAAGGCGTCCTCGAAATCGAAGATATCCGAAAAGTCTTCCCGCCGGTCATTTTCGGTTTTCGAGAAGACGTGGTACTCAATCAGATTGAAAACGAGGTCACCGAAATCGCGGCAGCGGCGGACACCCCAAGCGTTGAGTACGGTTTTCGCCAGCGGACCATATTGGTCCAAAGCGTAGGCGCGAAGGCCTTCGAGCAACTCGGGACCGCTCACATGACGCGATTTCTCTGCCCGGCCTCCATCTTTTTTACGCAAGTCTTTGACGGTGTGGTCCAATCCCAAGCGGACGAAGTCGTAGGCCTTTCGGTCAAAACGACGGTCTTCCTTGCAGATTAGCGTGATGATCTCACTGAAATCAGGATTTTGCATTGCTCGGGCGCGGACGTTGGCACACCCGCGAACGCGCTGCAACCCCCGCGCGATGCGCCAGTCGTATGCGTGTTATTGCTGATGAATTTGTACTGGGAAATCCCCTATATCCGGTCATAACGCTGTAAAAAAATGATCGCTTCTACTCAGACCAATTACCCCATGGCAGTTTCGGCAAAGGCGGCCGAAACCAAAACCCCGGTCGAAATCGCCACCGCCAAACTCAAGGCCGCCGGCCTTCGAATTACCCAACCCCGCCTTTCGATCCTCGCCGCTCTCTCCGCCCGCGACCAACCCTGCACGATTGAGCAACTGCATCAGGACGTCGGCCATGACAACTGCGATCTTGTGACTGTCTACCGGTGCATGGCGGCGTTTGAAGAGATCGGCCTCGCGCGTCGAGCCTTCTTCCACAACGGCACGGCGCTCTACGAAATCAATCTCGGCCAGCCCGCCCGTTTTCACCTTTATTGCAAGGCCACCAATCAGGTCGTCGAATTGGATCCCGAAACGACCGCCGAACTCAGTCGCGCCGTAGAGAACGTCCAAGAAACGCTGCGTTCACGCGGTTATGGGGAGGTGGCACATTTGGTCGAGTTCTTCGGCATTGCTCCACCCGCTACCCGCATGAACCCGGCTCCGTCGGTCGAGTTCGAACGCAGCTGATTTCAGCTTAACCTCCCTTTCAGGTCCAGCAGGGCGCGGGCGTTATGCCCGCGCCTTTTTGTTTCCTGGACGTCAGCCCCCCCCGGGCCGCACCCACCGGACGACGCGACGGTCGCCGTTTCACGCACCTTACTTTGCGGCCGCGAAGTTCGTGTTCACCTGCTCCCAATCGACGACGTTCCAGAAGGCGTTGCTGTAGTCCGCCCGGCGGTTCTGGTACTTGAGATAGTACGCGTGCTCCCATACATCCAACCCGAGGAGCGGACTCGCACCATCCATCAGGGGAGAGTCCTGATTGGCGGTCGATGTGATCGCGAGCTTGCCCTGCTGACGCGTCAACCAGGCCCAACCGCTGCCAAATCGTTTCGACGCTGCATCCCCGAACTGCGTCTTGAAGGCATCGAAGGAGCCGAACGTCTTCGTAATGGCATCAGCGAGGGCACCCTTAGGCGCCCCACCCGCTTTCGGGCCAATCGTCTGCCAGAACAGGGCGTGGTTCACATGGCCGCCGACATTATTACGCAGGGTGGTGCGGATGGACTCCGGCGCCTGATTCAAATTTTTCAGCAACTCCTCCGCCGACAGCTTTTGCAGCGACGCGTGACTCGCGAGCGCCTGGTTGGCGTTATTGATATAGGCTTGGTGATGCTTGGTGTGATGAATCTCCATCGTGCGCGCATCGATGTGCGGCTCCAGCGCATCGTATCCATAATTCAACTTCGGAAGCGAAAACGGCTGCGCGGTGCCGCCCCCCCGGACCGAGGCCTGCTGCGCGGCTGCCAAGTCTGACGTTCCCACCGCGCCCATTCCCAGCAGAGCGGCACTTGCGCCCAGGGTCTTCAACGCATCTCGACGTGAAACAAAATCAGAAGAGTTCATAAGCCGGACCATACGAGCGGCTTCTCCATGTGCAAGCGGCCCGTTACGTCGTCGTCGCATCCAAGCGAATGCGTGGATCAAGCCAGAGCAGCAACAAATCACTGAACAACGTGCCCACCACTCCGAGCAAACTGAGTAACATCAGCATCGATCCCGCCAGGTAAACGTCTTCCGCGATCAACGCATCGAACAGCGTCGGCCCAATCATCGGGAGACTCAAGACCATGGCCACAATGGCGCCGCCGGATACCAAGTGGGGGAACCATCCACCCACACTCGAGACGAAGGGATTGAGGGCGAGTCGCACCGGATATTTGAGCAGCAAACGCAAGGGCCGGACGCCCTTCGCCCGCGCGGTCGTGACATACGGTTTCTTGAGCTCATCCAGCAGGTTCGCCCGCATCACCCGGATCATTCCCGCCGCCGACCCGAGTCCGAGCACCACGACCGGCAGCCACAGATGTTTGAGGAGATCGGCGAACTTGGCCCAAGTCCAACCGGGCATCGTCGCAAACTCGGGCGAAAACAAGCCGGCAATATTCAAGCCGAACCAGCGCTTCGCGAGATACATGATCACCAACGCGAGCAGAAACGACGGAATCGATACGCCGAGAAAACCCAGGAAGGTCAGCGCGTAGTCCCCTGGTGAATACTGCCGCACCGCTGAATAGATTCCCGTCGGCAGCGCGATGGCCCACGTAAATAGGACCGTTACAAGAGAGACGAGCACAGTAAGAATAATGCGATCGCCGATGACTTCGCTCGCGGGTTTTTCGTGTTCCATCGACATTCCCAGGTTACCCTGCAGCAAACCCAGATCCACCGCTTCGAAGGTCATGAACCAGCGCAAGCCGGTCCAACGCGCGTAGCGTTCCCACATTGGCTTATCGAGGTGAAAATTCCGCCGCAGTTCCGCCGCAAGTTCCTCGCTTGCGGATGTGCCTTCCATCTCCAGACGCGTGACCCGAATTTCCGCGAAATCGCCCGGCGGTAGCTGCACCAATGTAAACACGATCACGGAAACGACGAACATCGTCGGGACCATCAGCATGAGCCGGCGGCCAATCAGGGGATGACGCGCCCCGACCAGACAGCCGCCGGCCAGCACCGCGAGAACGATCAACACCCTTAGCACAACCGTGAAGGCACCCACACTCGCGGTCGCACTCGATGCTGCCACTGAACGCGGCCAAGGCGTAATCGTTACCATCGCATCGCGCGTTGCTGCCATAATGGCCGGATCGTCGACCGGGCGCTCCCAAAAATAGGTCTCCAAGCCCGCGTTTGCCGGGGTCTGGAAATTTGCGCCAAAGAGCGCGGTGCGAGGCACGTTTTTAAAGCCCTTTTTCACCACGACGAGCTGGGGCGGCGGCGTCGCGATGCTGATCGTCCAGACATTGTCGGCCGCAATTTCCTGAATCGCATTGAAGTGCGCGATGCGGTCCGTTTCGTTCGTCATCATACTGGCTTGATCAAGTAACTCCATTGCGCGCCGCAGCGGATGGTCACGAGGCGGTTCGATGGCGTTGGGGCGATTCGCGGCCGGGTCGCCATGAAGTCCGCCATATTGATACCACCAGCCAAAACCGGGCGCGTAGAAGGACTCGACATAAGTCGGAACAAAATTACGGGGTTCGACCATCGGGTAGAACTCGCTCTCTCCCGTCCAGACCGTGAAGTCGTGTTCGTAGGTGAGTTTCTCCTGCTCAAAAAGCCGGCGGGCCCGGGAGCGCTGCAAAACCCGCACCCCTACTTCCGCCCAGTCCTCCACCACAAACTGCGCCGGACCGTCGGTCGTATAATCCGTCATGTTCAACGTAAACACCATGCGGGAGCCGTCCGGGAAAACCCGATACCCTTCGCTGTCCCGGCGCGTGATGCCGATCTCGTCGAGCAGCTGATTCGCCCGCGCCGGATCGTATTCAGTAAACGAATGCATCAGCCGCGCGTTATGGTACGGCGAGCCGGGGGGAGGCGCAAGCTGCGCCGGTTCCGCCTGGCCGTTGAATTCGGCGTCGATGATGTCTCGACGATTGATGGCCAGCGAGAGCGCCTGCCGGAATCGACGGTCGTTCAGCAACTGATGCTTCCAGCGAGTCTCAGGCCGCGCGGGATCGACGCGTCGGTTCAAATTCGGAAATATCGTGAATAGCGACTGCGTGCTCGGCTTCCAATGATAGACCTCGTAACCATGCCGCCGCGCTTCGCTGAGGAGCAGGATGTGATCCTCATAGCGCATATGCCGGTCCTGCATCGAGAGCTCGCCGTTGGCCGCCGACATTGCGATCAGGCTGTTCGTCTTGATGTCCATCACCAGGCGATCGAGGTACGGCAGCTGATTGCCCTGGGTGTCCACCGCCCAATAATAGGGATTGCGGACGAACGTTTGCGGCGTTGCCGGCTGATAGGTGTGCATCACCCAGGGCCAGAGCCGCGGATGCTCGGGATTCATGAAGTGCTTGATCCGCTTGTACGCCGCGACCGGACTGGAAAGGTGAAAGGCATCCATCGTGCGGCGAATCAATTCCTGATCACCGACCGCCGGATGATAATTCCGGACATAGTGGGCGGGCACCAGGTAGTCTGAATGGTCCTCGTAGTTCATGCCGTTCGAGGCCAGGCGCTCGAGGAACAACGGATTGGGCTGTGCAAACTCGAAGCGGATCCTCAGGTCGTCCAGTTTCGTTACAGTACCGCGGTTCGCGCCCGCCCGCAGAAACTTGGGCTGCGCATTGAAATACAGGATCTCGTGTTCGTACCAGTAAGCGATATCTTCGCTGGTTACCGGATGCCCATCCGACCACCGCATCCCGCGCCGTAATTCAAAGGTAAACGTCCGATGGTCGGGTGAGATCTCCCATCCCTTCGCAACGTGCGGAACGAGTGGATATCCCTGGGGTGCCCAACGCACGAGACTCGCGCCCGACAGCCGCCAATAGATGGTGGAGATGTCTCCAATCGAGTTCACCTGACGGTGCCACGTACCGCCGTATCGGCCGATTCCATCCACCCCTTCGAGTACGAGTGGCTCCAAGCCGACCCGTTCCTGAACGGGAGGCAGCCAGCCTTCCTGCACGAGATCGACGAGGATCGGAGCCTCGGACCGCGGGCTCCACGCGGCCCGCCCTATCTCGGAATAATCCACGGTGCGCACTAGGACGGGAGGATTTGCGAAGTCGAGCTGGCGGGATTGCGCGCGGCCTCGCTCGACCATCGCGAGTTCCTGGGCCGGAGGCGCCACGGGGGGAGTTACGACGTTAGGGCGAAACGCGGCCGCGAATGCATAGAGCAGAGCTGTGAAGCCGAGCGCGGCGACACAGAATCCGGCGGAGTAAACCAGAAAGCGCCTTTTCACCATCGGGGTCAGAACGTGAGAGAAATTACCGCCCCCGTGGAAAGCAACGCTGATTGCGCCACCCCCGAATGCGCTTTGGTCCTGCACGTTTCATCCCGCTGCGGGCTTGCCAAAAAGGACGCACCCCACGACGTTCCCGCACCCCTATGTCTTCACCCATGACCCGCCGCACCGCCCTTCGTTCTCTTGCCGGCGCCGCCGCCGTAGCCGCTATTCCTCATTCGAAAGCGGCCACCAGCGCCGCGAAAAAAGGGAAGGCGACACCGACCGCCGGCTCCATCCGCCAGTCGGTTTGCAAATGGTGCTTCAAAGACATCCCGCTGGATCCTTTCTGCGCCGCCGCCAAGGACATGGGCCTCGAATCCGTTGAGCTGCTTAATCCCGAGGATTTTCCCACCTTGAAAAAATACGGACTCACCTGCGCCATGGTCAGCAATCCCACTGGAAAGACGCCTCAGGGCGTCACGGTAGGCGCAATCCGCAAGGCTTGGAACCGGATCGAACATCACGACACCCTCGTCGAAATCTACGAGAAACGCATCAATGACGTGGCCGAGGCCGGTTACGAAAGCCTGATTTGTTTCTCCGGCGATCGTGAGGGCATGGCCGACGACAAGGGCTTGGAAAATTGTGCGCTGGGTCTGAAGCGCCTCCTCCCCTTGGCCGAAAAGCGTCGGGTCACGCTCGTGATGGAGCTTTTGAATTCCAAGGTAAACCACAAGGACTACATGTGCGACCGCACGCCGTGGGGCGTGGAGTTGGTGAAGCGCCTGGGATCGGAACGATTCAAGTTGTTGTATGATATTTATCATATGCAGATCATGGAAGGAGACGTGATCCGCACGATTCAGGAGAATCACCCGGCGTTCGGACACTATCATACCGCAGGAAATCCGGGGCGGAACGAATTCGAGCCGCAGGATCAACAGGAGCTCAATTACGTCCCCATCATGCGCGCGATCAAAGCAACCGGCTTTAAAGGCTTTGTGGGTCAGGAATTTCTTCCGAAACGTGATCCTCTGACGTCGCTGCGCGAAGCGGTGAAGCTCTGCGCAGTTTAAAACAAACCAGCGTCCGAAGTGGACGCAGAAGCCGCTCTTCGACTCTCCTTCTCCGCGCGCAATATGTCATCGCGCAGCCGCAAGGGGAAGTCGCGACTTGCAACCCAAACCGGGAGTAACCCGCATGAAGCGGCCGGTTACCGTCTGGGATAAACTGTGACTCTTGTCGGCTTGGGCGTATCCGGAGTCTGCCTGTGCGGCACTACTCAGGCTTCACCGCACCGGCAGCCCCACATCAGGCAAGCGTTCGCGGTGACCCGTCTTCTCCAGGGCATTGTTGACCAGGATCATCTCGCTCACATTCTCCAGCGTCAGCAGACCGACGATCCGGGTGTCCCTAACAACCGGCACGCTGCTGCATTGCCGCGCATGCATTGCCTCCACCACCTCGCGCAATGACTCCGACTCGGTGACGACCTCGCACTCCCGGCCCATCGCGTCGGCTACGATAACATCGCCCCGGTTCTCCGAGAGTGCCTTCACGAGGTCATTTCGCCGGAGGATTCCCACCGGCCGATTATCAACCACGACCGGAAAATCTTGCTGCGAACCAGCGAGCAACTCATGCACCGCCCGGCCCAGCGAGTCATCCGCCGCGAGAGTTCGAAACCGCGTCATCATGGCATCGCGCACATTCAGGCCCCGCAGCGCGGACTGCAATTCCGCCACGCCGGCCTCCGCCTGCGCTCCCAGATAAACAAAAATGGCAATAAAGATCAGGAACGGGTTATATAGAAAACCGAGGATCCCGAACACAATCGCCATGGCCTGGCCAATATTCGCGGCGATCGCCGTGGCGCGGCGGCGCCCCATCGGAATCGAAAGCAACGACCGCAGCACCCTTCCCCCGTCCATCGGAAACGCCGGCAGCAAGTTGAAAACCACAAGAAATATATTAACCACCATCAACTGCTGTAACATCGCCCCTCCTGTCATACTCATCTCTTCCATGGGCACAAACCCGGTGGTAGCCGCGAGCCCGATGAAAATCAGTGCAGCAATGACAACGTTCACGGCCGGCCCGGCGAGCGCGACCCAAAACTCCTGCATCGGCTTTTCCGGCATTTTCTCCAACCGCGCGATGCCTCCGATCGGTAGGAGCGTGATATCGCGCGTGCCGACCCCATACCGCCGGGCCATCAGGGCGTGTCCCAGCTCGTGCAATACAACGCAACCAAACAGCGCGAGGATAAAAGCCACGCCGCGCAGGGCTGCCTGCATGCTTTGGGTGGTTTGCCAAAACACGAACCCCAGGAAGAGGAGCAGGAGCAGAAACGTGAAATGCACGAAGACATCGATGCCGAAAAGCCGGCCAATTTTAAGGGACCATTTCATAAAGAAAGAGAGGATAGCGAACAGGAGAGTAAGGCCGTCGCCAGCGCCCTGAGCGCAAACGGCAGTCCGGAAATTTCCTTCAGCCGATGGGAGCGGCGGTGGTCGCAACGCTTGATCATAGTATGAAGGTTTTTCTGCGGCAGGCGCTTCGCGGAACGCAAAGCGAACGCAATGCCTGTTCAAAAGGTAACGACCAGCAGGGCCGTCACGCAAACCCGAGAAAGGAAAACTCGCTCGCGAATCCGCCTCGGGTTATTCCCGATGCGGCATCAGACGTTACAGGAAAGGCGTAAACATACGCGCGGCCCCGTCGCGCAATCTCACCACCAGGCTGCGCGCATCAACCTCCGCCAAGGTGACCGGTCGGGCCTGCCGACGCAGTTCGTCAAACCGCCCCGCGAGTTCCCGGGCCAAAGTGAGATCATAGCACTCTATATTGAATTCGAAATTCAGCCGCAAACTGCGCGGATCCCAATTGGTCGAGCCGACCAAAGCCCAGCAGTCATCGACCACAAAGATCTTGGTGTGATCAAACGGCGGCGGACTGAGCCAGATGCGGCAGCCGCGCTCCAGGACTTGCCACCATTGCGCGGTCGAAGCCCATTGGACAAAGGGCAAATTACTTTGACCGGGAAGAATAATCTCAACCTCCACCCCACGCAACATGGCCAGATTCAAAGCCGCGACAATCGTCGGCTCCGGTAGAAAGTACGGCGTCACGATGCGCACCGAACGCGTCGCCGCCGCCAGCGCCGCCAGGATGGTCCAGCGCAGTTTCCCATAGTCTTCGTCCGGACCATCCGCGATACCGCGTGCGATCACCGTGCCGCTCGACGCGAGATGCGGAAACCACGTCTCCCCCCGCAACGCCTCGCGCGCGGTGAAAAACCAGTCGTCCGCAAACACTTCCTGCAGGTGCGCCACGACCGGCCCTTCGATCCGGAATTGCAAGTCGCGAACCGGATGCGAGGGCTGCTTTTCTAAGCAGTGACCAACTCGAATATTCATGCCTCCGGTGAACCCGATCCGGCCATCCACAACTAATAACTTTCGGTGATTACGCAGGTTTAATGAGAGCAGCTGCCAAACCGGAAAGGTCGGAAGAAAGCGGGCATGGCGCACCCGTTCGCGCCGCAGCGCGCCACGGATGGTGGGCCACGAATAGCGCATGCCTGTCGCATCAATCAGCACGCGAACCTCCACCCCGCGCTTAACCGCGTCACCCAGAGCGCGCGCGAAGGCCAGCCCCACTTCATCGCGGTCGAAAATGTAAGTGGACAGCGTCACCGAATATCGGGCGTTCGCGATCGCGTCCAACATGGCTGGATACGCGGTGTCTCCATTGACCAGCACCTCAACCCGATTTCCGCGGAGCAGCGAACGGGGCAGCACCTTGGACGTAGTCGAGGCCAGCGCGTCCAGGTGCTGACTGCCCGCCGGCAAACGGGCGGCAAGTTCACCAAGGGAACACTCGGAGTCGGTGTGGCGAACGCGGAAATGCGTCAGGTTTCCCCGCAACAGGACGGCGCGCCGCTTGATCCGATTGATCCCGAAAATGAAGTAAAGCAAGGCACCCACGAGCGGCGCAAACCACATGAAGCCAACCCACAGTGTGGCCGCACGAGACTCGCGTTTATAGAGGATCGCATGCGCCGACCCGAACACCGAAAGCGACAACGTCAGAGCCAGCACGAGGTAGTGCCAGGCGGCGGTGAGTTGTTGCATCCATTCCATTTTACGGTGTCGGTCCTCTTAATCTTTGGCGGCGACAAAACCTTCCTGCACTCGATCCGGGCATCGGGAGGATCGAATGCCAGCGAAACGACAGCACCACCACATCGTCGATGCCCGCAAGCACCAACTCGTCGGCGACGCCCGAGACGATGCACCGTGCCGTAATGCAGGCATTCCCGCCTGCACTGATTCTCCAAAGGAAACGACCGCCGGAACCGACATGGCCCCGTGATGAGGCGCCCGGTTCACCCCTCGCCCGCCGTCCGAACCTCACCGCAGAAACTGTCCGACGAAGTTAAGATAACCCTGCCGCCCCGCCCGCTCGGTGTGCCCTTTCACGGATCGGGTCAGCCGGCGCAAACACGCGACAAGCTCCTCTGCCGAGATCGGCCCGCCGAGTGCCCGCTGGCCGCGTCCGAGCCATTCTTCACAAATCGCATGCACGCCCTCGAACACAGTCACATCGAGTCCGGTGAGACCGTGGGGCTTCACGGCCTGACCACGTTGCTCGGCGCGATAAACCGCGTAAGCCGCTTCGTAGACACGTAGGACCACATGATCTGTCATTTCGGGGTGCTTGCGCCACGTCGCGACGACGCTGGTTTCGACATCCTTCAAAACGGCCTCAAACTCTTGTTCAATCGGCATGGGCGCGAATTGGAGGGCTGCCTCGTCGAAGGGCGACTCGAAACTGCACGCGCACGAAAGCAAAAGTCCGACCCTCGCACCGTGCGGGCCTCTGAAGGTCCGAGCTGACGCATCTGCCCTCGCTGTTTCCCCGGTAATCCCTGTGGAAAGTTTTGAGCAGAATCCTGATCGGGGCGCATTCGGGTCAATCGCAGGATCCCCGCACAACCGCTTGATGGTTCAGGGGAAGCTCCGCGCATCGCTGGCGTTTGCCAGTCGATCAGCCGTCGTTCGCCGCCGAAGTTTTCAGGTGAGGACGGTTTCACCGTAGATAAGCGGGGGGACATTTGAACCCCGAATGCAGCTTGGTATTTTCCCTTCTTGACCGCATCGAACGGTACCGCACCGTGTCCCTTCCGCAATTTGCCCGATGGTGTAATGGTAGCACAGGCGACTTTGACTCGCCTAGTCATGGTTCGAATCCATGTCGGGCAGCCATTCCGAAGGAAATCCGAACTTTTCGGTAACTGCTAAATTGAAATGTGCAATCCTTGCATTATCTGAGTTTTGTAGAACCGCGAGCGTTTTAGCAGTTAGGAAAAAGTTCGGATTTGGGTTCCGGCTCGGGTCGGGAATACACAAAGCGTCACCGCCGCCCTCTAACTGCTAAATCAGCAAGAATGGACAGTCAGTTGATTTTTGTGGGCGTCCGGCGCTTGCGCTTCAAGCGACCAATCTTTTCAAGATACTCCCATTGATCGGCTGGCGAAAGCGCGACGAGCGGCAGCAATCGACGAATGCTGAACCGCCAGGCCGTGAGTAACCAGGGCATTCGGACTTCCAGAGTCCCCCACTGCCAGTGCGCAAAACCCCGAATTTATGGGGATCGCCCGGACTCGTCGAGTCTTTGAGGTAAAAGGTAAGGCCTGAGGTGTTCTGCGCGCTCCAATTCAGGGGATGGGGAGGGGCTCCGAGCTAATGCACCATGCACTGGCCCCGTCGGGCTGCTGGCTGCGCACAAGTGCAAAGTACAAAATTTGACCCCATTAATCGACCCCGCGCGCAGCTCGGCGTGGAACGCTTTCCCTGGACCGCGCTCGAGCCGCACGACGGCCTCGAGGGCGACGCCTGGGCCCGGCACGAGTTCGGCGCCTGCGAGCTCGGCGACAAACGCCTCACCCACCGGCTGGTCAAAATCGTCACCGCCGAGGCCGCGCAACC